>NZ_JALHBK010000004.1:0-377742 GCF_031570565.1 Nonomuraea sp. 3-1Str | reverse complement strand
GCCGGCTCACCGGCGGCGGCGCCTTCCCGGACGGCGCCTTCGCGGACCGGACGGCCGCCGCCCCCGCGTGCGGCGCCGCCCAGGGCCGCCCCACCCGGCGGCGCCCGCTGGAACCGGCCGGCCACTGACCGGCCGCGAGCCCCACCACCGACGACACCGAGGAGGGCCATCATGGCCGTGGACGACGAACGGCAGGCCATGGCCCTGCTGCACGGGCTCCTGGAGGAGGCGGTGGCCGGCCGCGGCCGGATCGCCCTGGTCACGGGCGCCATCGCCACCGGCAAGAGCCGGCTGCTGTACGGCTTCGCCGACGACGCGTTCGAGCACGGCGCGCTGCCGCTGAGCGCCATGGGCTCGCTGGCCGAGCGCGACCTGCCCCTGGGCGTGCTGTCGCAGCTCCTCCACAACGCGCCGATGACCGAGGAGCACCGCGCCACCACGCTGCGCCTGCTGCAGGAGGGCGCCCGCGCGCACATCTCCAGCGACCCGCGCGCCGACTCCATCGAGCACGTGGACGTGCAGATCGTGGACGCGCTCTGCACGGTGCTGCTGGAGCTGTCGGAGCGCTGCCCGCTCGTCATCGCGGTGGACGACATGCACCACGCCGACCGCGCCTCCCAGCTCTGCCTGTCGTACCTGGCGCGGCGGGTGAAGTACGCGCGCATCATGCTGGTGTTCGGCACGCCCGGACATCAGGCCCGCCTCCCGAACCTCCTGCACACCGAGGTCCTCCGGCAGCCGCACTGCCGGCAGGTGCGGCTCGGCCACCTGACGGAGCAGGGCGTCGCCGAGCGGGTGGCGCGGCTGGCGGGCGAGGAGGCGGCGGCCCGGTTCGCGGCGCGCTGCCACGAGGTGAGCGGGGGCAACCGGCTGCTCGTGGACGCCGCGCTGGAGGACCTCCAGGACACCGGCGCCCCGGGCGACAGGTACGGCGAGGCCGTCGTCGCCTGCCTGCACCGCGCCGGCCCGGAGGCCCTGCTCATGGCCCGCGCGCTGGCGGTGGCGGGGACCACCGCCGCCGCGGCCCGTCTCCTCAGCCGCGCCGACGCCGGCGACACGACCGGTCGCGCGGGGACGACCGCGGATGGGGAGACGGCCGAACGTGGAGACGCGACCGCACGTGGAGACACGACCGCACGTGCGGAGACGGACCGGCTGTACGGGGGTCAGCCGGACCGGCAGGCGGGCGAGGCGGACGCGGCGCGGGCGGAGCAGGCGCTGACCGGCGCCGGGCTGCTCAGCGGCGGCCGGTTCCGGCACGAGGCCGCCAGGGCGGCGGTGCTGGCCGGGCTGGACGGCGCCGAGCGCGCCCTCCTGCACCGCCGCGCCGCCGAGCTGGCCTACCACGACGGCGCTCCCGTGGCGGCCGTGGCCGACCACCTCATCCGGGGCGGCCACGCCGCTCACCCGTGGGCGCTGCCCGTCCTGGAGGAGGCCGCCGAGCAGGCGCTGCGCGACGGCGACGTGGAGCCCGCGATCGAGTACCTCAAGCTGGCCTGGCAGGCGTGCGCCGACGAGCGGCGGCGCGCCCGGATCACCACCACGCTGGTACGCGCCAAGTGGCGCATCAACCCGAGCACCCCCGCCGGCCACCTCGCCGAGCTGACCACCGCGCTGCGCAACGGCCACCTGGGCGGCGGCGACGCCGTGGTGCTGGCCAAGGCGCTGCTGTGGCACGGCCACGACACCGACGCCAAGGACGTGCTCGCCCGCCTCGGCGAGCTGGCGGAGCCGGACCGCGAGACCGTGGCCGAGCTGGCGGCCGCGCGCGCCTGGTTCCGCAGCAGCTACCCGTCGTTCCTGCCGCACCTGCCCAAGCTCAGCGACGAGCAGGCCAGCGGCGCGGCGCACTCGCTCAGCGTCGGCCGCCGCCTGGAGTCGGCGGGGGCGCTGGCCCGCGCGCTGGCCGACGAGTGCCCCGACGAGCCGGCCGCCACGGCCGAGCGGGTGCTGCGCGGCTGCCGTCTGGACGAGATGTCCATGGACACCGTCGAGAGCGCGCTGCTCACCCTCACCTACACGGGCCGGGCGGACCGGGCGGCGCCGTGGTGCGACGCGTTCATCGCCGAGGCCGCCTCGCGCCACGCCCCGAGCCGGCAGGCACGGCTGTCCGCGATCCGCGCGGAGATCCACCTGCGGCGGGGCGACCTCACGGGCGCGGTGGACGACGCGCGGCGCGCCCTGGAGATCATCCCGCCGGGGAGCTGGGGCGTGGCCGTCGGCGGCCCGATCGGCAGCCTGCTCCTGGCGGGCGCGGCCATGGGCCGGTTCGAGGAGTTCCTGCCCCAGGCGGACCGACCGGTGCCGGAGGCGATGCTGGAGACCCGGTTCGGCCTGCACTACCTGTACGGCAGGGGCCGCTTCCACCTGATGGCCGGCCAGCCCCGGCAGGCGCTGCGCGACCTGCGGCTGTGCGGCGAGCTCATGCGGGCGTGGGGGCTGGACGCGCCGGGGTTCATCGCGTGGCGGCTGGACGTGGCCGAGGCGCTGATCCGGCTGGAGGAGCCGGAGGAGGCGCGGGTGCTCGTGGAGGACCAGCTCGCCCGCTGCGACCGCCGCTCCGCTCGCGTCCACGGGGCGGGGTTGCGGCTGCTGGCCGCCGTCGGCGAGCCGCGCCACCGCGTCATGATGCTGCGCCAGTCGGCCGAGCTGCTCCAGTCGAGCGGTGACCGGTACGAGCTGGCCAGGACGCTCGGCGAGCTCACGGAGGCGTACCGGGCGATGGGCGAGTTCCGGCGCGCGTGGATGGTGGGACGGCGGGCGCGCGCCCTGGCCGACGAGTGCCGGATCACGGTCCTGGACCCGGACCTCGCGCCGGGCGAGGACGAGGACGGCGAGGCGGAGCCGGGCGGCGTGCGGCCCGTGCTCAGCGACGCCGAGCGGCGCGTCGCGGCGCTGGCCGCCGACGGTTACTCCAACCGGGAGATCTCCGGCAAGTTGTTCATCACGGTCAGCACGGTGGAGCAGCACCTGACCCGCATCTACCGCAAGCTCAACGTCACCCGCCGGACCGAGCTGCCCGCCGACCTGATGAGCCGCCAGGCCTGACCCGGCCGAACCCCCGACCCCCCGAAGGGGCCGGGGAGGCGGCGGGTCACTCCGCGATGGCCGTGTGCATGACCCACTGGAAGACGAGGGCGTCCGCGCCGTCGACCGTGGTGCTCTCGCCGTGGTGCCGGAAGTGCTCGTACCCGGCGCCGTGCGGCAGCTTGAGCGTGTCGGTCCCGGCGCTGACCCGCTGGACGCGCCGGTCCCCCGGCAGGTGGTCGGGGCCGCCCACGAGCACGGCGGTGACCTGTTGCTGGACAGCTGGCTGGGACGGGGCGAGATGGGACATGGTGCCTCCTGGTGGACGGCAGTGTTCACAGCGGGATGTCGGAGTGGCGCCCGCGGCGCGCGGGGCGGCGCCTGGGCGGGACGGTCATCGCGGGATCTCCTCCGGCCGGGGTGCGACACAGGGGCTTCCTGCGAATGTGCCAACGACCCCGGGGGCGCGCCAACCCCTATTCGAGCCGCGGACGGCCATCGCCGGTGGCAGGCTCTGCCCGCCGTTTCTGCTCGTTGACCGTCTGCGGTGATCGGCGTTTCGATGCTGCAAACCGCCTTCTGGAGGCCCGCCATGTCCCCATGGTCCTTACCTACCGTCACCGTCCTGCTGGCAGCCCTGGCCCTGCCGCCCGGAGCCCCGCCCCCCGTGACCGCCGCCGCCGAGGTGGGCGTCGACGTCAGCCCGACCGAGCTGGTCAACGTCTTCCACGGCACGAAGGAGGCGGCCACCGACTTCGGCCACGGCGGGGGCGGCGGCATGACGTTCCCCGGCGCCGTTCTCCCGTTCGGCATGATGCAGTGGAGTCCCGACACGGTCGAGGACGCCGGAGGCGGCTACCAGTACGAGGACAACCGGCTGCGCGGCTTCTCCCTGACGCACATCTCCGGGCCCGGCTGCAACGGCGCCCAGGACTTCCCCGTCATGCCGTTCTCCGGGAAGATCGCCCGCTCGCCCGCCACCCACGGCATGGACTACGTCCAGACGTTCAAGCACGAGAACGAGAAGGCCGCGCCCGGCTACTACAGCAGCACGCTGGACACCGGCGTCTCCACGGAGATCTCGGTCAGCGCCCGCGCCGGCGTCGCCCGCTTCGCCTTCCCGCAGGGCAAGCCCGCCACGCTGCTGCTCAACACCAGCGGCTCCGTCAACGGCATCGACGACGGCGAGACCCGCATCGGCCAGAACACGGTCGAGGGCTGGGTGAAGACCGGCGGCTTCTGCGGCCCGCCCCTCCGGTACAAGGTGTACTTCCACGCCACGTTCGACCAGCCGTTCACCGGCTACGGCACGTGGAAGAACGACGAGGTGCGGCCGGGGACGCAGACCATCTCCAACGACGCCTCCAAGGCCCGCGTCCGGGCCGACCTGGTCACCGGCACCGACGTCACCGTCAACGGGCCCGGCTCCGGGGCGTACCTGGAGTTCGACCCCGCCAAGCCGGTGCAGATGCGCGTCGGCCTGTCGTACGTGAGCATCGACGGCGCGCGGAACAACCTGGACAAGGAGATCGGCGACAAGGCCCTCGAACAGGTGCGCCAGGAGGCCACCGCCGCCTGGGACCAGCGCCTCGGCCAGATCCGGGTCGCCGGCGGCACCGAGGACCAGCGCCGCACCTTCTACAGCAACCTGTACCACACGCTGCTCCAGCCGTACGTCTTCGAGGACGTGGACGGCACCTACACCGGCTTCGACGGCAAGCCGAGGACCGTGCGCGCGGGGCACCACCAGTACGCGACGTTCTCCGGCTGGGACATCTACCGGACCGAGGTGCAGCTCCTTGCGCTCCTCGTGCCGGACGTGGCCGCCGACATCGCCCAGTCGATGTACGACAACGCCCAGGCCCTGGGCAACGTCTGGGACCGCTGGTCGCACCAGACGGCCGTCACCGGGGTCATGGTCGGCGACCCGTACCACTCCATCCTGTCCACGATGTACGCCTTCGGGGCGCGCGGCTTCGACTCGGCGGCGGCGCTGAAGGCGATGGCCGCCGCCGCCCGGCGCGTCGGTCCGAAGGACATCGGCCACCCGGAGGCCCAGTACGACGAGCGTCCCGGCAACGCCGACTACATGGCCAAGGGCTTCGTCCCCTCCGACCCGTCGTCCACGCTGGAGTACGCCGTGGCCGACTTCGGGATCGCGCAGCTCGCCACCCGGCTCGGCGACCAGGCGACGGCCACGGAGTTCATGAAGCGCGCCCAGTCGTGGCAGAACCTCTACAACCCGGGCAACGGCTGGATCCAGCCGCGCATGGGTGAGGGGTCGTTCACCGCGCCGTTCGACCCGGCCGCGCCCGACGTCTACATGGAGGGCAACGGCGCCCAGTACCACTGGATGGTGCCGCACAACCCGCAGGGCCTGTTCACCGCGATGGGCGGCCTGAGCAAGGTCATCCCGCGGCTCGACGGCTACTTCAAGAAGCTCAACGCGGGCCCGGCCGAGGCGTACGCGTACCTGGGCAACGAGATCGCGCTGCCGTCGCCGTGGCTGTACGCGTGGGCGGGGCAGCCGTACAAGACGCAGGACGTGGTGCGCCGGGTGCAGCAGGAGCTGTTCACCTCCGGCGCGGACGGGCTCGTCGGCAACGACGACCTCGGCACCATGGGCGCGTGGTACGTGTGGTCGGCCATGGGCCTGTTCCCGGCCATCCCCGGCCGGGCCGAGCTGCTGGTCAGCACACCGCTGTTCGACAAGGTCACGGTCACCCGGCCGGCGGGCGACATCGTGGTCAGCGCGCCTTCCCCGGCCAACCGCTACATCCAGACGCTGCGGGTGAACGGCGTGGCGACCGGTAAGGCGTGGCTGCCGGAGTCGTTCGCGACCAGGGGCGGGCGGCTCGACTTCACGCTCGGCTCGTCGCCGAACCTGACGTTCGGGGCCGACCCGCGCAACGCCCCGCCCTCGTTCGGCCAGGGCTCCAAGGCGTTCGTCGCCGGCCTCACCCCCGGCGCCACGCCCGTCGAGCCCGGCGGCGCGGTCGACGCGGAGCTGTCGGTGCAGTCGCTCGGCGCGGCGGCCACCGTGACGTGGCAGGCCAAGCCGCCGGCGGGCATCACCGTGTCACCGGCGAGCGGGACCCTGAGCGTGCCGGCCGGCGGCATGGCCGCCGTCAAGGTGCGGATCTCGGTGGCCGCGGGCACCGCGCCGGACCTCGCGACCGTGCCCATCAGTGTGGACAACCCGGCGGGGAGCAGCAGCAGCGGAGTGACCGCGAGCACCCGGCTCAACGTGGCCAAACGCGGCACAATCGCCTGGTACCACAACAACTCCGGCATCGGCGACGCCGCCGTGCCCGACGAGGCCAACATCGACGGTCCCGGCTTCAGCTACCCGGCGCAGTCCCTGGCCGACGCCGGGCTCAAGCCGGGCGGCACGTTCGCCTGGAAGGGCTTCACGTTCACCTGGCCGAGCCGCAAGCCCGGCCAGTGGGACAACCTGCGGCCCGGCACCCAGCCCATCGAGATGGCCGCGCCCGCCGGGGCCACCAAGCTCGCCTTCCTCGGGGCCGGGGTCAACGGCTGGCCCGAGTCGGACGTGACCGTCACCTACACCGACGGCTCGACCGGCACCGGGAAACTCGGCTTCAGCGAGTGGATCCTCGACTTCGGCGGAGAGCAGCCCGCGTTCGGCAACGAGATCGTGGCCAGCGCGCCGTACCGGCTGTTCTGGGGGTCGTGGGCACTGCAGCCGATCGGCGCGCACGTCTTCGCGGCGCAGCCGATCGCGCTGGACCCGGCCAAGACGGTGAAGAGCGTGAGGTTCTCCACCCCCGAGGACGGGGAGATCCACCTGTTCGCCTGGGCGTTCGCCTAGCCTGCCCGGACGTCTCTCAGGAGCTCGCCCACACCGGGCGGGCTCCTCTGACGCTCAGCAGGATCGAGTACACGGACGTCGTCGCGGTGATGAACAGCCTGTTGCGCTTGAGGCCGCCGAAGACGAGGTTGGCGGCGGCCTCCGGCAGGATCATCCGGCCGAGGAGCGTGCCGTCGGGGTCGTAGCAGTGGACCGCCCTGCCGACGGCCGCCCACACCCGGCCCGCGTCGTCGAGCCGCAGCCCGTCGAAGCCGCCCTTGCCGGTGTGCTCGGCGAACACCTTGCCGCCCGACAGGCTGCCGTCGTCGTGGACGTCGAAGACGCGCACGTGGTCGCGCTCGGTGTCGGCGATGTAGACGCGGCTCTCGTCCGGGGAGAAGGCCAGCCCGTTCGGCCGGGCGAAGTCGTCGGCCACGACGCGGGGCTCGCCGGTGACCGGGTCGATCCGGTACACGTGGCAGCCGTCGATCTCCTGGTCGGCGCGGTGTCCCTCGTAGTCGCTGAGGATCCCGTACGGCGGGTCGGTGAACCAGACGGACCCGTCGGAGCGGACCACCACGTCGTTGGGGCTGTTGAGCCGCTTGCCCCGCCATCGGTCGGCCAGCACGGTGATGGAGCCGTCGTGCTCGGTCCTGGTCACGCGGCGGGCGCCGTGCTCGCAGGAGACCAGGCGGCCCTCGCGGTCGAGCGTGTTGCCGTTGGTGTAGCCGGCCGGCTCGCGGAACGTGCCGACGGCGCCGGTCAGCTCGTCCCAGCGCAGCATGCGGTCGTTCGGGATGTCGCTCCAGACGAGGAAGCGGCCCGCCGGGAAGTAGACGGGGCCCTCGGTCCAGCGGGCGCCCCGGTGAAGGCGTTCGAGCCACCTGTCGCCGCCGACGGCGGCGACCCGGGGGTCCAGCGCCTCGAGTTCGAACGGTACGAGATCCATGCGCGAACCTCCTCAGGCTGATCCTTCCTACCAGATCATCCCTGCCGAACACACCCCCTCCGACCAGCGTATACGTCCGGCTCCGGCCATCACCTGTCAACAGAACGTCTTGCCCGATGTTCGGATATGTCGTCACATGGTGGTTGATCTCCTGTGATAGTTGGGGTCTTCGTAGTCGGATCTACCGAAGGGAAGCATTGATGCGGTTGTTAACCCGCGTGCTGGCGATCACCGCCTCGGCCGCGACAGTGGCGGCAGCGGCGACGGTCGTCGTCGCCACGCCCGCCTCGGCGGCGCCCGAGCTCGTGGTCAACGGCACCTTCGCCGGCGGCACCGCCCCCTGGTGGAGCTCCGCCAACACCTCGATGGCCGTCAGCGGCGGCAGGCTCCAGGTCCAGGTGACCGGCGGCACCGCCAACCCCTGGGACGCCATGGTCGGCCAGAACGCGATCACCCTGGCCCAGGGCAAGAGCTACACGCTGTCGTTCGACGCCTCGGCCTCCGCCCCGGTCAGCGCCGTCACCACCGTGCAGCTCGCGGACTCCCCCTACACCAGGACGCTGACCCAGACCCTCTCCCTGGGCACCGCCAGCAAGCGCTTCACCTTCCCCTTCACCTCCACGCTCGGCACGGCCGGCGGGCAGGTCTCCTTCCAGCTCGGCAAGAACGCCGGCTTCACCTTCTCCCTGGACAACGTCTCCCTCACCGAGACCTCGCCCTCCACCCCGCCCGGGTCGGGACCGCTCGCCATGACCGACGGCTTCTACGTCGACCCCGACTCCAACCCGGCCACCTGGGTACGCGACCACTCCTCCGACTCCCGCGCCGCCCGCATCCGGTCCGCCATCGCCGCCAAGCCCATGGCCCGCTGGTTCGGCAACTGGAACAGCGACATCGGCTCCGCCGTGTCCTCCTACGTGACCGCCGCCGACACGGCCGACAAGCTGCCGGTCCTCGTGGCGTACAACATCCCCGGTCGCGACGCCTGTGGCGGCCACTCCGGCGGCGGCGCCGGCAGCGAGGCCGCGTACAAGACGTGGATCTCCGCGTTCGCCTCGGCCATCGGCGACCGCCCCGCGGTCGTCGTCATCGAGCCCGACAGCCTCGGCGACTTCAACTGCATGAGCGACGCGGCCATCCAGGAGCGCAACCGCATGCTCACGTACGCCACCCAGCAGTTCCGCGACAAGGCCACCAACACGTGGGCCTACCTCGACGGCGGCAACTCCGGCTGGGTCGCCGCGGGCACCATGGCCACGCGCCTGGCCGCCGCGGGAGTGCGCAACATCCGCGGCTTCTCGGTGAACGTCTCGAACTACTACACCACCAGCGAGTCGGCGACCTACGCCAATGCCGTCAACTCCGCCCTCGGCGGCACAGCCACGTTCGTCATCGACACCAGCCGCAACGGCAACGGCTCCAACGGCGAGTGGTGCAACCCGGCCGGCCGCAAGCTGGGCGTCCCGGCCCAGGCGGGCGGGGCGGCCGAGATGCTGCTGTGGGTGAAGGTGCCCGGCGACTCGGACGGCAACTGCGGCATCGCGCCCGGTGTCCCGGCCGGCCAGTTCAGCCCGGACATCGCCGTCCGCCTCATCGACGGCACCTGACGCCGCTTCTTGCCTCACGACGAGGGACGCCCCCACCTCCGGCGCAGCCACCCGATCGCGGCCGCGCGCGACCGCTCACGACGGTCCCGGAGGTGCGGGGCGTGCGCGGGCCCCGGCGGCGCGGGCCCGGCGCCCCCTCCACCAACGAATATCCCTCGACCGTGCACGCGGCCCTGTGCCACGGTGGTCACCATGTCCAGCCCCCTCCCCCGCACCCTCGACGAGGCCGTCGCCGCCGAGCAGGCCGGCCGCACCCTGCGCTACCTCTACTTCTGGGGCCACCGCCCGGCCCGGGACGGCGGCGTCGGCCCCGGCTGCCTGTCGCAGTGGTGGCCGGCCGCCTTCACCTCCGGCGGGCACACGTTCGCCACGGCGGAGCACTACATGATGGCCCACAAGGCGTGGCTGTTCGGCGACGACGAGACGGCGGAGGCGATCCTCGCCGCGAGCCACCCGGGCGAGGTCAAGAAGCTCGGCCGTACCGTGCGGAGCTTCGACGAGGAGCAGTGGAACGCCCACCGCTTCGACATCGTGGTCCGGGGCAACCTCGCCAAGTTCGGTCAGGACGCGGAGCTGGGCCGCTTCCTGGCCGGCACCGCCGGGCGCGTCCTGGTGGAGGCGGCCCCGAACGACCGGGTGTGGGGCATCGGCCTCACGGCCTCGGACGAACGCGCCGCCCGCCCCTCGACGTGGCAGGGCACCAACCTGCTCGGCTTCGCCCTGATGACCGTCCGCGACACCCTCGCCACGGCCGGGTAGCCGTTCGTACGGCCCGTGTCACCCGAAACGGGAGCTCGGATCGACGCCGGTCAGGTCGCGGCTCGCGGCCCACACACGGGCCGCGAGCTCGGTGTCGGCCAGGATGCCCCGTACGGGCTCGGGTGCGGGCAGGCCGCGCATCCCGAGCACCCGGGGGCCCCACAGCTGGCCGCCCCGGACGGACGGGTCGAGGACCGCTCGGACGGCGGACCACGCGGCGGCCTCCTTGCCCTGGAGGAGCACGCCCAGCGGCAGGGCACGCAGCCGCGCTCCGGCGGTCCGGACGTGGAACGGCGGGCGTGAAGGGGTGAGGGAGTCGAGCGCGCCACCGGGATGGACCACCACACTCAGCGTCGTGCTGCCGGCGGCGCGCAGCCGGCGATCGAGCTCGAAGCCGAAGAGCATCTGCGCGAGCTTCGACCGTGCGTAGGCGCGCTTCGGCTGGTAGCCGTGCGTGCTCTGGAGATCGTCGAGGTCCACGGACTTGGCCGTGAAGCTGCCGATGGTGACGACCCGGCTCGCGGGCGCGGCTGTGAGCAGCGGCGCCAGCCACCAGGTCAGCGCGAAGTGCCCGAGGTGGTTGGTCGCGAACATCAGCTCGTGGCCGTCTCCGGTCTCACGGCGCTGCGGCTCGTCGAGCAGCACACCGGCGTTGTGGACGACCGCGTCGAGACCGTGCGGTCCCAGCGCGTCCACGGACGCCTTGAGCGAGGACATGTCGGCGAGGTCCAGGGGGACGCGGCGTACGCGGGCACCGGGGACGCGTGAGCGGATCGACGCCATCGCGGCCTCGGCCTTCGCGCTGTCGCGGCTGCCGAGGACGACGGTGGCGCCGGTGCCGGCGAGCTGCTCGGCGACGAAGTAGCCGATGCCCGCGTTGCCGCCGGTGACCAGGAAGGTCCTGCCCTCGGCGGGCGGCAGCCGATGGACGTCCCAGCGATCCTCGGCCGGGTCGGGGCTGTGATGGGAGGACATGGAGGACAGCTCTCTGCTGAAAGTAGAAGCACTATGAATCTATAACCATTCTGACTTTATACCCATTCTGGCCCCAGCTAGCATGGAGGCATGGCGACGACGATGGGGCGACGCGAGCGCAAGAAGGCACAGACCCGTCAGGCGCTGGCCGACGCGGCGCGGCGGCTGTTCTCCGAGCACGGGTACGACAAGGTCACCGTGGCGCAGATCGCCGACGAGGCGGACGTCTCCATCGCCACCCTGTTCGCGCATGTGCCGGACGGCAAAGAAGCGCTGATCTTCGATGACGGCGCCGAACGGCGCGCGGGCCTGGTCGCAGCGGTCCGCGACCGGCCCGCCGGCCAGCCGATCCTGGCGGCCCTGCGCCGGTTCATGGCCGGCCGGGGCCCCTTCACCCCGGACATGCCGCCCGAGCGCCGGCGCCTGCGCGATCTGATCGTGAGCACGCCCGCCCTGCGGGCCTACTCGCGCAAGCTCTGGATCGCCGGCGAGGAGCCGCTGGCGAAGGCGATCGCCGACGAGACCGGCCGGGACCCCTCGGACATGACCATCCGCGCCCTGGTCCGCTACGTGCTGGAGATCCCCGACCTCGCGGGCGCGGAACCCGACCCCCTCACCGCCATGAACGCCGTCTTCGACCTCCTCGAGTCCGGCTGGCCCGGCCTGCCCGAGCGACTCTGAGGACCACAGCCCGGCCGCGTCCCAGATCCGTCTCGCCCGAATTCGCACCGGCACGGTCGCCGAAGGGCCTGGCCGATGGGCTGGAGGTGCGGCCCGGTCAGGGAGCGGTCGGGCGGAAGGTGGTGCCGGCGCGGAAGGCGGAGCTGTCCTGATCCTTGTCGAGCCAGAGCTGGTGGTGGCGGTGGCGGTGGCGGACGAACCGGCCGGGATAGTCGGCCGACTCCAGCCGCGGCCGCCCCGAGCCCGCCGCCGGGCGGGCGTGGAAGGTCGCGTCCCGCTCGAACACCGCGCTGCCGTCGTCCCCGTCGAAACGCCGATCCCCTCCTCCGTGAAGTTGATCGACAGGAGCCGCCGGGTCGTCCCCGTCCGGAGGAGCGCTCCGCCGGTCGAGGCCGTGGCGGCGCGGGTGAACAGCAGCGTGCCGAAGCCGAGCTGGTCGAACCCGCCGCTGTTGGGCCCGTGGTCCCCGCCGCCACCCTCGGCGCGCCCCCGCTCGGCGTACGCCTTGGTGTACGGCACCGCCAGGCCCCGGCGGTTGGCGTACGAACATGGTCCGGTCGTTGCAGAAGACGCCGATGGCCATGATGGCGGCCAGGTTGCACAGGTCCCAGTTGGCCCAGTCCACCAGGAGACGGGACGCGAGCTGCGGCATAACACTCTTTCGAGCTACATGAGCGCCAGGGTCGCCGAAGAAGCGCGGGAGCAACGAAAGAAGCCCCGGCTCACCCAAGGTGAGCCAGGGCTTTCTCATGGAGGTGCGCCGCCAGGGACTCGAACCCCGGACCCGCTGATCAAGAGTTAAGGACCTATCTGTCAGGCGCAGCCTCAACGTACGTTTCCGTGCCGCTTCGTGCGTCAATGCCGTTCCGGAATGCTGAGGGATTACGCCCTGTGAACCGGTTTCCCGGCAACCGAAGAGCAACCTGCCGAGCGACCCCGCATCGCCCTGCTGAGGGCCGCTGTGGCATAGGACCGTCTCCACACTTTGAGGGGATTGACACACACCGATCTTTCATCAACCTGCGATCCCATTCTCCACGCCAGGCGCTGGCGGGATCGCGCGGATGCCCGCCGTGGCGTTGGCCGATTCCACCAGCTCCGGACTACCGAGCGGTCGCGCAGCCTGCTCGGCCGCCTTGAGCTCGACCAGTTGGCTTTCCACCACTTTGAGTGTGTGAAACTTGCGCGCCGTAACCATGACCCGTCCCTCCATGGAGCCGACCGTGTCGTTGTATGCCTTGACCGACCGGTCGAGGGACTTGCCCAGAGTGTTCAGATGCCCACCCATGACCGAAAGCCGCTCGTACAGTTCGCGACCGAGTTCGTAGACCTGCTTGAGGTTGTCCTGCAGCGCCGCCTGAGTCCAGGCGAAGGCCACGGTGCGGAGCAGGGCGATCAGCGAAGTCGGCGTCGCGATCAAGACGTTCTTGGAGATCGCGTACTCCTGGAGGGTTGGCTCCCTTTCCAGCGCCGGCTGGAGGAAGGCGTCGCTCGGTACGAACAGCACAACGAACTCCGGTGAGGCGGCGACCGTCCGGAAGTACTCCTTGCTTCCGAGGGCGTTCACGTGCTGGCGCAGCTGCCGGGCGTGGTCGACCCAGTGCTTGTCCGCCTGGGCCTCATCTACGGCCTCGATCGCGGCCATGAAGGCGGCCATCGGAACCTTGGAGTCCACGACGACGTGCTTGCCGCCGGACAGGTGGATCACCATGTCGGGGCGGAGCGCCCCCTCGCTGTCGGCGAAGTGCACTTGGGTGTCGAAGTCGCAGCGCTCGACCAGACCCGCCTGCTCCACGGCCCTCTTGAGGTGCATCTCTCCCCAGGACCCGCGCACCTGCGGCTTCTTGAGCGCCTCGACGAGTGCGCGGGTTTCTTTACGGGTTCGCTGGCCCTCCTCTGTCAGGGTGATCAGCTGCTGGTTCAGCGTGGCCTCGGCCGCGACGCGGGTGGTTGAGAACTCCTTGAGCTGCCGGTCCATCTCCGCCAACTGGTCACGGACCGGCTTGCTGGCCGCGTTCAGGGTCGCCTCGGCCTTGGTCACCAGCTCGTCCTGGGACTTCTTCAGCATCTCGGTGGTCGCTGCGCGCAGGGTCTCCCCCAGAAGCCGGTTGTTGTCCGCGCGGGTCTGATCGAGCTCCTGGCGGACGGCCTGCACCGTCGCAGCTTGCTCCAGTAGCGCCTGTTTCTGCATGAGCAGCTCGGCTAGCTGCGTCTTGAGCTCCTGAATCTCCGTGCGTAGGACCGACTCCTTCGCCTTCAGCTCGGCGATCGAGAGCTCGGTCTCGCAGAGCCGACGGCTGGTTTCCGCCCCCCGCCCCTGCTCCGCCTGAAGCTCCAGATACAAGCGCTGTGCATCAGCTTCCTTCCGCTGGAGACTGGTCCGAGTCGCCTCCAACTCGGCGCCGAGTCGGCCGAGCTGCTCGTCCAGTGTTCTGCGCTCGGTCAGCGCGGTGGTGTGTGCCCGACTCAATTCGGCCACTTGCACCTGGGCCCTGTCCCGCTCAGCACGCAGCGCATTCGCCTGCTCGGTAGCCTGCTTGCGCTGCTCCTCGGCGAGCTTCAACGCGGCACTTTCCTGTGCCGTGCGACTGCGGGCGATCAGATAGGCGACCGTGGCGCTGACCAGCGTTAGCACGATCGTCGATGCGACAACGTAGACGGAGTTCATCTCAGCCCGCCCGCTTCCAGTCCTGGCACCCGTTGGTCTCGAAGTACTCGCCCTTCTTCACGGCCACCCTGGTCTGCCCCTTGGTGTTGTCGTTGGCGATGATGGCGTCGAGCTCACCGGAGGCGTTCTTCAGGCGGGCCCAGTAGCAGTTGTCGCCGTCGGCGCCGGCCGTCTTGTAGGTGCCGGGCTTGATGTCCTCGCCGACGAGGTACTGGCCGTCGCCCGGGACGACGGTCCGCGGGCCGCTTTCCTTACCCTGCGCCGCCAGGGGCTCAGAGGTGGCCGTCTCGACGACGGTGGACGGTGGCTCAGCTTGCTCGGTTTCGGTCACCGTAACGGTGGGGCGGGGAAAGGTCGAGTTCTCGGCGTCGCCACCCGAGCCGACGCCCACACCGATGATCAGCGAGACGACGGCGGTCAGACTGTGAGCCAGGAAGCGCCGGCCGCGGTGTGTCGGGCGCGGCGTGGGGGCGGCAGGCTGTCGGCCGGGCTGGGCGATGGGCTGCTGGTACGGCGGCTGTGGATAGGAGCCCGCGCTGGGGACGTGATTGGTCATGCAGAGTCCTCTCGCGGTCGGACGCTGAGCCCGAAGGGGTTGATGAGAGAACTGTGACTCAAGAGTCTTGAAGGCCACTTACTGAATGCCGATAACACCGCTTTTCACGACTATTTGCCCACGGCCCGCCTTCACCGCTGGCCTGTCAGGGTGGCGTGGCCTGCAGCGATCGACTCGTCCAGCCTCCCCTGCGCGGCCTGGGCCAGTCCGAGGATCAGCAAGGCTTTTCGATGACGCGGTTGGCGTCAATCGATGGGTGCTCACCACAAGCATCAAGATTTCATGGCTGAATTTCAGAAGCTTGCAAGGGAGCACGCCAACCTCCCTCCGGCCTTTCAAGCCATGGAATCGGAGAATGCACTGCCTCGGTACTACCGGTCTGAGCGGGCGGTGGCCGCCGACGAGTCGGTGTCGTGGGTGGGGCACGGGGTGGACTGGTCGAGCCCGAGCCTGGAGCAGATGGAGAACGAAACACCCTCAGACGTTTCAAGTGCTGTGCTCAGCCCCGGGTGCGCCGGACCCCAGTAGTTCACCGACTCTGCCCGTGCGGTCGCGATGACGGCTGCCGGGTCGTCAGCGGGGCGCAGACCGAAGGTCGTCTCGAGTCAGGACAGGAACCTCTCGCGTTCGGGGGCCGGTTCACAGGAACGCAGGCCCACTCGGGTCGCGTCACACCAGATGCCGGTGTCGGTGAGCCCAGCGACCAGTTGGATGAACTCCCGGACGTCGCGGGCGATGAGGTGGATGCCGCCTTCGTCGCCCAGCGCGACGACCGGCGGGGTGGCGAGGTCCGCGCGGTCATCCTTGCGCCAGATGGCGTACATCGACCCGCTGCTGTTGGCCTGCGCGAAGCTGATCATCCGCTCGGAGAGTTCCGGATTGGGATCCCCGTAGACGTCGTATTCCTACATCGGCGTCCAATTGCTCAGCCACGCCCCCGGGCGCCTGTTTCCGCGGCTGTCCGGGAGTATGCCTTGGCGAAGGCGCCGGTCCCCCTCGAGGGAGCGGCCTGACTGCGGCGTTGGCCATCGCCGGGCGGTGACAATTGGTACGGTCAGCGTGTGGCCGTGGGTTCCCCTGACACAAAACTGATCACCCTGCGTGGCAATTCGGGGTCCGGCAAGACCAGCATCGCGCGTGCCGTACGAGACGCCTACGAGCGTCGCGGACTTGCGTTGATCAGTCAGGATGTGGTGCGGCGCGACATTCTGCGTGAGCGGGATACGCCCGGCGGGGTGAATATCGGGCTGATCGATCTCATGTGCCGCCATGCGCTGGATTCCGGGTATCACGTGCTGCTGGAGGGGATTCTCACCCGGAGCCGTTACGGGGAGATGTTGCATGCCCTGCGCCACGACCACCGCGGGACCACGGCGCTGTTCTACATGGACATCTCGCTGGAGGAGACCCTTCGCCGGCATGCGACCCGGCCACAGGCCACGCAGTTCGGAGGCGAGCAGATGGGCGAGTGGTATCGCGAGCGAGACCTCCTCGCCTGCGGGTCCGAGATTGTGATCGGGGAAGACACTTCCTTGGAGGAAGCGGTCCGCCACATCATGGCTACGGCTGGTCTGGAGACGACCTGAGACCCTCGGAGAACCGAGAAACCCCAGCTCAGCGTACTGAACTGGGGTTTCTCATCGTGTTGTGCGCCGCCAGGGACTCGAACCCCGGACCCGCTGATTAAGAGTCAGCTGCTCTAACCAACTGAGCTAGCGGCGCCCGCAACAGGTGTAACTGTAGCAGCCGCCGCGGACCACCCGCACACTCAGCCGAGGCCGGCGGCCAGCCGGGTGTACGCGTCCAGGACCAGGTCCCAGAACCTCTTGACGTCCAGCGACGTCGCGACCAGGGCGTTCGGCCGGCGATCGCGCAGCTTGAAGTCGGTGACGGTCATCCCCGAGGTGTACCGGCCGGCCGTCTCCACCTGGACCACGGCCGGCACGCAGGTGAACAGCGACGGCTCCAGGACGTAGGCGATCGCGCAGGCGTCGTGGATGGCCGGGCCACCGTCGGCCGTGACCATGCCGTACGCCGTGGCGGCCGGCACCACCAGCTGTTCGGCGAGCCGGCCCAGGGAGCGCAGGCGGTCCAGGACGTCGGTGGTCACCAGGGCGGTGAGCGTGACGTCCAGGCCGAGCATCGTGACGGTCCAGCCGGCGTCGAAGACGATGGCGGCGGCCTCGGGGTCGGCGAGGATGTTGAACTCGGCCGCCGGGTTGGTGTTGCCCCGCGTGTACGAGCCGCCCATGATCACGAAGTCGCGGGCCCACTCCACCACGCGCGGCTCCTTGCGCACGGCGAGCGCGACGTTGGTCAGCGGGCCGATGGCCACGAGCGTGATCTCACCGGGGGCCGCGCGCAGGGTCTCCACGATGAAGTCGACCGCGTGCCCGTCCGCGGCGGGGCGGGTGGCCGCAGGCAGGACGGCGTTGCCGAGGCCGGAGCTGCCGTGGACCTGGTCGGCGCGGATGACGTTCCGCAGCAGCGCGCCGGGGCTGCCCGGCACGACCGGCACCTCCCCGAGGTCGAGGAACTCCCTCAGGGCCAGCGCGTTGGCGGTGGTGAGGGCGAGGTCCACGTTCCCGCCGACCGTGGTGACGCCGGCGAGCTCCAGGGAGGGGGAGCCGGCCACCAGGGCGAGGGCCAGGGCGTCGTCGATGCCGGGGTCACAGTCGATGAGGAGTTTTGTCACGGATGAACCTTATGAGCTCACCGGACGGCCACGACGCCTGGCTCCGGACATGAATCGGGGCCGGGCAGTTCCCCCAAACCCGCCCGGCCCCGATCGAAGGCGGTCCAGGCCGACGCTTCCCCCAAAACGCCGGCGGTCCCGCACTTGCGGACCACGGTCCCCCTCCGCGTCCGCTTCGGTAAAAGCTGTTCTGGCCAGTCGGCGTACCTTCTGACCTGCCTCGACACTACCGAGCGGAATGCAACGGACGCGTCATAACGGGGTCGAATATCGGCCTAATCCGGCTATGAAAGCTCCAACCGGACCTCCGTGCCCTCCTGGAGGGACCGGCTCACCGTGCAGTACTTCTCGTGCACCCGCTCCGCCACGGCCCGGTAGACCTCACCGGCCTCCTCCGACGGCAGCTCGACGTCGTACGTGATCGTCACGGGACCGAGGAGGTTCGGCTCGACCTTCTCGGCCGCCACCGTCATCGCCAGCCGCACCAGCCGGTGCCCTCTCTGGGCGGTCAGCGGCTCCACCGTCACGATGTTGCAGCCGCCCACCGCGGCCAGCAACAGCTCTACCGGCGTGAAGACCCCGTCCTCGTCGCCGCCGCCCATCCGGACCTCGGCGCCGCGGGCGTTGGTCGCCCTGAATCCGCCGTCATCGGTCCGCTCAACACGCACGTTAGCCATGTTTTAGACCCTACTCAGATACCTCTCATGTTCGGCACGCATCGTTAATGTCATGGTTGGTAAGGCGAAAACGGATCAGTGGCCCGTCCTGTTCTGGTGCGGGGTGGCCGTGGCGGAGTTCGGTGCGATCCAGCCCGGCTTCGGGTACCCGTGGCGTCCCACGGCCTACGCGATGGCGGCCTTACTCGTCGCCCTCGGCTTACTGTCGGTCAAGGCCGCGGACCTGCTGCGCTCCGAGGCGGCCCGGCAGCGTCTGCGGCTGGCGACGTACCTGGCGGCCGTGCTCGTGCCGGTGCACCAGCTCAGCTCCACCGCGTACGTGACGGGTCTCAGCCGCACCGGCTCCCTCATCCTGTACGGCATGGCGGCCGTGATGGCCGTCTGGCACCACACCACGCCGGCACCGGCGCAGGGTGCGCTGATCGTCGCGTCCGGCCTCGGCCCCGCCCGGCTGCGGCAGCTGCTGGCGAGCCGCGCGGACGACACCGTGGTCATCTACCGGGCCGACCGGCTGACCCCCGAGCTGCGCGACCTCCAGGCCGAGTACGGCCTGCTGGTGGTCGTCGGCGACGAGCACGACCCCCGCGTCAAGGAGCGGGTCAGCGCCTCGGGGCTACGGCGCCAGGTGCCCGACATCGCCACCCGCGAGGTGGTCGTGGCCGGCCCGCGGCCCTTCCGGAGGTATGTCCGCGGGGCCCTGTCCCGTCTCGCCGTGCCCGGCGCGCGGATCAGGACGGCCGACGCCGCGACCCGGCTGCTCCGCATCGCCCCGCGGCGGGTAGAAGACACACAGAGCGTTTGACCAGCTCGCGGCATCGGAGCACTTAGGGCGGCATTACGCCCGATATGGGAGGGTTGCAGCCCGCAGGCGCACAAGGAGGCAAGGTGACGACTTTTCCCGGTAGCACCCGCGTCGAGATGATCGCCGACATGCGGGTCAAGGTGGACATCCGCACCCCGCTGCCGACCCGGGAGCTCGCCCCCCTGCTCGACAACGCGTTCGCCTGGCTGCGCTGGGTGGAGGACACGTTCGACCCGCGCCTCGAGGGCAGCCAGATCGGGCGGCTGAACCGCGGCCAGACCATCGAGCAGATCCCCGAGCTGATCGAGGTGCTGCACCGCTGCGACGAGCTGAGCGCCGCCACCGGCGGCTGGTTCGAGCCCCGCATCAACGGCGTCATCGACCCGTCGGGCTACATCAAGGGCTGGGCGCTGGAGCGGCTCTCGCGCGCCCTGGCCAACACCGGCGCGGGCGACCACCGCATCGACGCGGGCGACGACATCAGGCTGCGCGGCTCGGCCGCGCCCGGCCGCCGCTGGGAGGTCGGCATCCGCGACCCGCGCACCGGTCTGGTACGCGCGGTGGTGGCCGCGCACGACCTCGGGATCGCCACCTCGGGCGCCTCGCCCGTCGTCGATCCCCGTACGGGAGTGCGGCTCGCCACCCTCAACTCCGTCACCGTGCTCGGCCCGGACCTGGGCGTCGCCGACGCCTACGCCACCGCCATGTACGCCATGGGGCCGGTCCGCGCCCGGCGCTTCGCCGCCGAGACCGCGTCGCGGGGGCCGTACCAGACCATGATCATCGAGCGGGACGGGCAGGAGTACGTCACACCGGGCTTCGCCGCGCAGACCGTGGAGACCCGTCTCGCCGGATGACGGCCGGCCCCCGAGCGGGCCGGCGCTAGGCGTCGGGGTGCTTGGCCAGGTACTCGATGTAGATGGGCCGGAGCGCGTCGCCCAGCTCGCCCTCGCCGGCCGCCAGGGCGTCGCTGAGCAGGGCGGAGACGCGGCTGAGGTCGGCGGCCGTCTCCATCTCGTTCCCGGTGCTCGCCTCCGCCGCCGGGATGACCTTCAGCAGGTTCCACAGGAACCCCAGATCCCCGTGGCGCACGGCGTAACGGACGGCGCGATCGTGCAGCTCGCTGGCGGGCAACGACTCCAGGCCCTCGGTGTTCATCTGATCTCCTCCCAGGGCCCTCCTTCCCTCCGCGAGCACGCGATAACGGGCGGCCACCACCCCGGCCACCCCGCCCTGTCCCCCGAGTCCGTAAAGGCCGCGGCAGCGCCCGGCGCGGCGTGATCCCCGACCGCGTAGTGTCGAAGCCCCTCGCCCCCTATCGGCCCCCTCGCCGGAATGGGAGGATCTCCCAGCGTGAGATTCATCATCAGGACCCTGGCGGCCGCGGTCGCCCTGTGGGTCTCCATCCAGTTCCTCGACGGCATCCGCGTCACCACCGCCGAGAACTCCCCCAAGTACTGGGGCACGCTGCTCGTCGTGGCGCTGATCTTCGGAATCGTCAACGCCATCGTGAAGCCGATCGTCAAGACACTCGGCTGCGCGATCATCGTTCTCACGCTCGGGGTGTTCCTGCTCATCATCAACGCGGCGATGCTGCTGCTGACGAGCTGGATCGCGGGGCAGCTCGACATCCCCTTCCATGTGGACGACTTCTACCCGGCCGCGTTCTGGGGCGCGATCATCATCAGCGTCGTGAGCTGGGTGCTCGGGATGATCATCCCGGACGGCGACTGACGACGTGGACCGGCTGACCCTCGACGGCACCGGCCTGAGCTGCGCCGGCGTCCACGCGGCCGCGCACGGCCGCGTGGAGGTCGTCGCCGGCCCGGCCGGACGGGCGCGCGCCGCGTGGGCCACCGCCCGGGAGCTGACCGGGCCGGTGTACGGCCGGGGCACGGGCGTCGGCGCCAACAAGGACGTGGCGGTCGAGCACGGCGGCCACGACCTGCTGCGCAGCCACGCGTGCGGGGCCGGGCCGCCCGTGCCGCCCGAACGGGCCAGGGCCATGCTGACGGTACGGCTCAACCAGCTCCTGGCGGGCGGGGCGGGGGTGGACCCCGAGGTGCTGCCGGTGCTGGCGTACGCGATCAACGCCGGGTTCACGCCGCCGGTCCGCACGTACGGCGCCATCGGCACCGGCGACCTGACAGCCCTGGCCACCACGGCGCTGTGCCTGCTCGGCGAGCTCCCCTGGCACACCCCGCCCTCCCCCTCGCAGGCGCCCCTCTTCGCGCTGGCTCCCGAGGACGCGCTGCCGTTCATCAGCTCGGGCGCCGCCACGCTGGCCGACGCCGCCATCGCCTGCCACCGGCTGCGCGAGCTGCTCGATGCCGCCGTCGGCGTGGCCGCCCAGTCGTTCGCGGCGGCCGGCGCCTCGGCGGAGCCGCTGGCGGCCGCCGTGCAGGAGGCCCGCCCGCACCCGGGGCAGGCCGCCGTCGCCGAGCGCCTGCGCGCGCTGCACGCTCCCGGCCCGCCCGCGCGCGTCCAGGACCCGTACGGCTACCGGGCGTTCGCCCAGGTCCACGGGGCCGTGCTGGACGTCCTGGGCCGGGCCGAGCAGACGGTCGAGACCGACCTGAACGCCGCCACCGAGAACCCCCTGATCTCCGGCTCCCTCGCCTGGCACAACGGCAACTTCCACTCGGCACCGGTCGCCCTGGCGCTCGACGCGCTGCGCGCCGCCCTGGTCCAGACGGCGCAGCTCGGCACGGCCCGGCTGGCCACGCTGATGGACCCCGCCCACACGGGCGGGCTGCCGTTCCTGGCCGACCGTCCGGGGGCGTCCGGGGCGATGATCCTGGAGTACGTCGCCCAGGACGCCCTCGCCGAGCTGCGCCACCTGGCGACCCCGGTGACGACCGGCACGGCGGTGATCTCCCTGGGCACGGAGGACCACGCGGGCTTCGCCACCCAGGCGGCCCGGCAGGCGCTGCGGTGCGTGGAGCCGTACGAGATCGTGCTGGCCTGCGAGCGCGTCGCCGCGACCCGCGCCCTGAACGGGCCGACCCCGGACCGCCCCCTGACGCAGGACCTCGACGCCGCCCTGTCCGCCCTCCGCACGCCGTCCACCTCTTGAACGCTCACGCGGTCAGGAAGTCGCGGAGGGACGCCACCAGCGCCTCTGGCCGGTCCTCCGGGATGAGCGTGTAGCTGTCGCCGATCTCCACCAGCCGGGCATCCGGGAACAGCGCGGCCAGCCTGGGGCCGTGCTCGCGCGGCATCAGCCGGTCCTCCGCGGCCCACACCACCAGCACCGGCCGGTCGAAGGCGCGCATCCGCTCCGCCCATGCGAGCAGCACCGCCTTCGGCGGGGTGGAGCGAGCGTACGCGGCCAGGTCACGGCGGATCGCCGGGTTCGTCATGGCCGGCCGGAACCAGCCGTCCATGATCTCGTCCGGGATCGGCCGCTTGCTCATCCACCCCCATCCACCGGGGGCCCGGCGCGTCGCCCGAAGACGTAACGCCCGCATGGTCAGCCACAGCCCGCCGGGGATCTTCGCGGCGGTGGCGACGGCGCGGCCCGGCACACCCGGCGGGTAGTTGTCGAACGCCTCGCACGCCGTGAGCACCAGCCGCCCGACCCGCTCGGCCCGGCCCTCCGAGACGAGCACCTGCGCGCCGCCCCAGTCGTTCAGCACCAGGGTCACCTCCCGCAGGTCGAGCCGCTCCAGGAACTCCCCCACGAGCAACGCGAGACCACGCAGCGACAGGTCGGCGCCGGGCCTCATCGGCCGCCGGTGGCTGCCCAGCGGCAGGGTGGGCAGCACGCACCGGTACTCCCCCGCCATCCCGGGGACGACCTTCCGCCAGACCGTGGAGTCGATCGTCAGCCCGTGCAGGAAGACGATGACCGGCCCCTCTCCCCCGGTGTCCTCGTACTCGATGACTCCCGCGCTCAGCTCGATCTCCGGCACGCCCGCCTCCGTTCCGTCCATGACCCATGAACGTTCTTGATAGATCGCTCTAGCGATAGAGTAGCGACCATGAACGCAGGCCCCGCGACGGGCAGACCGTCTACCAAGGAGCGCATCATGGCCGCCGGCGCCGAGCTGTTCCGGCGTCAGGGCTACACCGGCACTGGGCTCAAGCAGATCGTGGCCGAGGCCGAAGCACCGTTCGGCTCCATCTACCACTTCTTCCCCGGAGGCAAGGAGCAGCTCGGTGCCGAGGTCGTGCGCAGGTCGGGAGCCGGGTACGGGCGCCTGTTCACCGCCGTCATGGAGGAAGCGCCCGATCCGGTGACGGGGGTCCGCGACTTCTTCGCGGGCGCGGCGCGCACCCTGGTGGAGACGGGCTACGCCGACGCCTGCCCGATCGCCACCGTGGCCCTGGAGGTGGCGAGCACCAGCGAGCCGCTGCGCCAGGCCACCGTCGACGTCTTCACCGAGTGGATCGCCCTGGGCACGGGCTTCTTCACCCGGGCGGGGGCCGGTGAGCGGGAGGCCCGCGAGCTGGTGATCACGTTGCTGTCAGCGCTGGAGGGCGCGTTCGTGCTGAGTCGGGCGCTGCGCACCACCGAGCCCCTGGAGATCGCGGGCGAGTCGATCGCGGCACGCACCGCCGCCCTCTTCACCCCCACTCCCTGACGCCAGGTCCGCTCAGGTCAGGTCGCGGACCGAGCCACGCTCCTTGAGGGTCGGCCGCTGGACGACGCGGCGGCGGCGCGCGCCCCCGTCGGCAGCCGCCGACACCAGCCGGACGGCCGCCTTGACGATGCCGTCGATGTTCCAGTCCACCGTGGTGAGCCCCGGCGTGAGCAGCCCGGACATCGGGTGGTCGTCGTATCCCATGACCGAGATGTCGCCGGGCACCGACAGGCCGAGATCCCGGGCCGCCGCGTAGACCCCGTACGCGATCGAGTCGGAGAAGCAGAACACCGCCGAGGGGCCGCCCGGGCGCAGCGCGTGATGCGCGGCCTCGGTGGCTGCGGCCAGGCCGTGGGGGGCGATGACCACCTCGATGTCGAGCCCCAGCCGCTCGGCCTCGGCCGTGACGTGCACGTCGGCGGGGCGGTCGGGGGTGCTGTCGCGGGTGGGGGTCAGCACGGTGAC
The DNA here is from genome assembly GCF_031570565.1 of Nonomuraea sp. 3-1Str. NCBI lineage: Bacteria > Bacillati > Actinomycetota > Actinomycetes > Streptosporangiales > Streptosporangiaceae > Nonomuraea > Nonomuraea sp. 3-1Str. Next base: position 353,484 of record NZ_JALHBK010000004.1, on the reverse strand, counting down.
CCGCTGGTGCCCCAGCTCGCGCAGGTGCTCCAGGGCCAGCGTGACGCCGCTGCGGTTGTCGAAGACGACCTCGGCGGCCGTGCCCGCCAGCGAGTCGCCGATCGCCACGACCGGCACGGTCTCGCACAGCTCCGGCCAGAACGGCGCCGCCGGGTCGAGCGGCTGCACGATCATGCCGTCGACCCGCTGGTCGCGCAGCTGCTGGGCGAGCGCCCGCTCGCGGGCGGGGTCGCCGACGGCGTCGAGGATGAGGGCGTAGCGGTCCTTCTCGCGCAGCCCCCTGCTGATGCCGACGGCCAGCGACTGCTGCCAGAGGTCTTCGAGGGAGCCGCACAGCAGCCCGATCATGCCGGTGCGCCCGCTGGCCAGGGCGCGGGCGATGGGATCGGCCTCGTAGCCGAGCTCGTCGGCGGCGGCGCGCACCCGCTCCATGGTCTCCTCGGAGACCTGCAGGCCACGTAGCGCGTAGGAAACGGCCGCCGGCGACAGGCCGGTCGCCTTGGCCACTTCCCGGATCGTCGCTCTCTTCCGGGGCATTGAATCAGCCTATTGCGTGGCGCCGACAGAAACCCGCACCCACGGAGGTTCGTGACCCTCACCCGTTGACATGTCGGAGGTGAAGCGGTTCACTGAACCGTATCACTGAAACGGTTCACCACCCTTCGTGGCGTTTCGGTCGATCAGTAACCTATATTATCAGTAGGAAATGCCGGGAGGAGGCGATCAAGTCGTGGCCATCGACGTGCACCAGCACCTGTGGACGCCCGAGTTCATCGAGGCTCTGCGCGCCCGCTCGGCCCCTCCCCGCCTCGACGGCTGGACCCTGTACCTCGACGGCGAGCCGCCCTACGAGGTGAACCCGGCCGACCACGGGCCCCGCGACACCACGGGGCTGGAGCTGGCGCTGGTGTCGCTGTCGAGCCCGCTCGGCATCGAGCTCCTGCCGCCGGAGGAGTCCTGGCCGCTGATCGACGCCTACCACGAGGGCGCGCTCGGCCTGGGCGAGCCGTTCGGCGCGTGGGCCGCCACCTGCCACGCCGACCCCGACCCCGGCCGCCTGGCGCGCGACCTCGACCGGGGGTTCGCCGGGCTGCAGATCCCGGCCACGGCCGTTCCGGACGACCGGCTCCTGACGGTCCTCACGGACCGCGACCTGCCCCTCTTCATCCACCCGGGCCCCGCCGCACCGCCCCACCCGGGCGGCCCGGTGCAGCCGCAGCCGGGCGGGACGCCGCCGTGGTGGCCGGCCGTCGTGCCGTACGTGCAGCAGATGCACGCGGTCTGGCACTACTTCCACGCCGTCGTCCGCCCCCGCCACCCCACGCTGCGCGTGTGCTTCGCGCTGCTCGCGGGCCTGGCGCCGCTCCACGCCGAGCGCCTGATCGCCCGGGGCGGCGGCGGGCGCGGCCGGGTCGATCCCGGCTTCTTCGTGGAGACGTCCTCGTACGGCCCGAGGGCGATCGACGCGATCGTCCGTGAGCTGGGCGTCGACGTCGTCGTCAACGGCTCCGACGCCCCCTACGCCACCGCACCCGACCCGGGCCTCGGCGCGGCCGCCGCGCACGCCATCCGGGTCACCAACCCCCGTCGTCTACTCGCCAGAAAGGAGACTCGTACGTGAACGAGGGCACTCGACCCACCGGCACCATCGGTGACCCGGCCGTCAACCTCGCCAGTGACCCGGCCATCGACCACGGCAGCGCGCGCCAGACCCAGGACGGGGGCGTCTGTGCCGACCTGCCGGAGCGGACGCTCGACCGGCGGGAGCTGCGCGGCCTGGTCGACACGCTGGCCGCCCACCCGGAGGAGTGGGAGCACGAGGTGGACTTCCCCGCCGACGGCGGCCGGCACTACGCCTCGCTCTACCGGGACGCGTACGTGGACGTGTGGCTGCTGTGCTGGCGGCCCGAGGACGACACGGGCTGGCACGACCACGACGTGTCGTCCGGGGCCGTGCATGTGGTGCGGGGCGCGCTGCTGGAGTGCAACCCGCGCATCGGCGGCGAGCACCTGGAGACGGTGGTGCCCGAGGGGCGCTCGTTCTCGTTCGGTCCCGACCACATCCACCGGCTGACGGGCGCGACGGACGGCAGCGTCTCCATCCACGCGTACTCGCCGCCGCTGTGGCGGCTCGGGCAGTACTCGATCGACGGCACCGGCGTGATGCGCCGCGTCTCGGTCAGCTACGCGGACGAGCTGCGGCCCCTCGACGACATGGCGCCGCCGGCTGACGAGGCCGTCGCCCGGAGCGGCGCGGCCACACAGACCTCGCCGGAGCCGGAGCTGGGGGACGTGGCCGTCGCCTGAGGCGACGACCGTCCACGGGCGTGGCCGGCTGGGAGAACAGCCGGCCACGGACGGAAGAGGCCACGCCCGGAGAAGGCCACGGACGCGGGCGGCTACGGACGCGGGCGGAGCACGCAGCAGCTTCCGCACGCCTCGGCGTCGGGCAGGGTCACCCACAGGCAGCAGGTCCTGCGGAAGTACGCGTCGCCGGCGGGCTCGACGAGCCCGTCGACCGGCCGCCCGATCGCGCGCAGCAGCGCCATGTAGTCGCCGGGCACCATGAGGGTCAGCGGGTGGGCGAACGCCTCGGCCGTCGAGCCCCACAGGGTGCGCTCGCCCACCTTCGCCATCCCGCTGAGAATCCGCACCAGCGGCGCCTGCGACTCGGCGAGCGCCTCGCGGATCGCCTCCGGCCCGGAGCCGTGGCGCACCCGCGTGGCCCCGATCGTCACCCCGGCCTCGGAGACCTTGAAGTACGTCTCGGCGAGCGGCATGACCGGGATCGGCGCGCCGAGCGCCCAGGCCAGCGCCATCGGCATGGTGTGCCAGTAGCCGTACGTCTTCCAGAACAGCGCCGCGCCGACGTGACGCGGGGCGCTCCAGCGGGCGGCGGTCTGCTCCACGAGCTCGTCCAGCAGCGTGTACGGCGGGCGGAGCAGCTCGGTGGCGGGCGTCCACGTCTCGTCGGGCGTGACGAGGAGGCCCGGCGGGACGCCGATCACCCCGCCGCGCTCGGCCGCGACGCGCTCCAGCACCCCGGTGACATCGCGTACCTCGGTCGCCACCACGCCGCCGCACCCCCGCCTCGATAGGTAAGCCTTACCTAAGGTATCAGCAGTCTCCACTCCAAGGTCAACCGCGCCGACCGAGGTGACAACGTTGTCCACACTGCCGGCATGGGACATGATCCAGGCGTGAGACCGACGATGAAGGACGTGGCCTCGGCCGCCGGCGTGGCGCTCAAGACCGTGTCCCGGGTGGTGAACGGCGAGCCCGGCGTCCACCCCGGCACGGCCGAGCGGGTGCGCGAGGCCATCGACCGCCTCGGCTACAGCCGCAACGAGAGCGCCCGCGTGCTCCGGAGGGGTCACACGTCCACCGTCGGCCTGGTCATCGAGGACCTCGCGGACCCCTTCTACGCGGCGCTCGGCCGGGCCGTCGAGGACGTCGTCATCGGACAGGGCTGCCTGCTGCTGAGCGCGTCGTCGAGCGAGGACCCGGACCGGGAGCGGGAGCTGGTGCGCACGTTCTGCGCGCGCCGGGTCGACGGGCTCATCGTGGTGCCGGCCGGGCACGACCACTCCTACCTGCGGCAGGAGCTGGAGGCGGGCACGCCGGCGGTGTTCGCGGACCGGCCGCCGGGGCCGGGGATCGACGTGGACACCGTCCTGTGCGACAACGCGGGCGGCGCGGCTCTGGCGACCCGGCACCTGCTCGCGCACGGGCACCGCAGGGTCGCCTTCCTCGGCGACCACCCGTCCATCTTCACGGCCGCGCGGCGGCTGCACGGCTACCGCTCCGCGCTGGGCCACCTGTACGACGAGCGGCTGGTGTCCATGCGGACGCCCTCGCCGGACGGCGTGCGGGCCGACCTCGACCGCATGCTGACCCTGGACCGGCCGCCCACGGCGCTGTTCACGGGCAACGGAAGGCTCACGGTGACGGCGCTGCGCGCACTGGCGGGCCGGACGACGGCGGGCCGGACGACAGCGGGTGGAACGACAGCGGGTGGAACGGCGGCAGGGCGGCCGATCGCGATGGCCGGGTTCGACGACTTCGAGCTGGCCGACCTGCTGACGCCCGGCGTGACCGTGGTGGCCCAGGACCCGGCGGGGATGGGCCGGATCGCCGCCGAGCTGCTGTTCCGCCGCCTGTCGGGCGACGGCGACCAGCCGCGGCACGTCACCCTCCCGGTGCGCCTCATCCCTCGCGGCTCGGGTGAGCTGCCCCCGTGACCTTCCGTACAGGACCGCCTCCGGCCGCGGGCCGCAGCACGCGGGCGAGGGCCAGCGCCGCCACGACACCGGCCGCGCCCGCCGCGGCGATCGCCACCCCGGGCCCGGCCGCCTCGCCGAGCACCCCCCCCAGCGCCGCGCCCGCCGCCTGACCGGTCATCAGCCCCGCCGACAGCAGCCCGAACGCCTGCCCGCGCGCCTCCTCCGGAACGGCCTCCAGGAACCTGCGCTGCAACCCGAGCTGGTACGCCAGCCCCGACGTGGCCACCGCCGCCAGCACCGACGCCCATCCCATCTCCGGGCCGGCCAGGAACCCCAGCCACGGCAGCCCGAGCAGCACGGCGAGCGGCAGCGACAGCCGCTCCCTGAGGCCGGGCGCCGCGAACCGGCCGACCGCGAACTCCCCGGCCGCCATGCCCACGGCCGCGGCCGCCAGCACCGTCCCGGCCCGCCCCTGCCCGCCGAGGTACGGCACGACCATCGCCTCGGCCCCGGCCAGGCACGCGGGCGGCAGCCAACTGGCCAGCAGCAGCCCCCGCACCCGCCGGTCCCGCAGCAGCAGCCCGTTCACCCGCAGCGTCACCCGCACCGCACCACCCGGGGCACCCTGACCGGGCCCGCCAGCGGGCCCACCCCCGGGACCGTCCCCGGCCTGATTCGCGGACGCCGCGCCCCTGGCCTGGTCCGCGGACGCCGCGTCCCCGGCCTGGTCCGCGGACGCCGCGTTCCTGGCGGGGGCGGCGGACGCCGCGTTCCTGGCGGGCCGGCGCGGCAGCCCCACCCACAGCACCGCCGCGCCCATCGCCGCCAGGGCCGCCGTGACCCCGAGCGCGCCGCCCGGCCCCGCCGCCGCGAGGAACGCCCCGCCCAGCGCGAGCCCCGCGATCTGCGCCCCAGCCGAGGTCACCCCCATGAGGGAACGGGCCAGCACGAACCCGTCCCCCGGCAGCACCTCTGGCAGCATCGCGCTGCGCGCCGCGCCGAACACCGGCGAGAACAATCCCGTCACCAGCACCAGCGTCAGCATCGCCCACACCGGCAGACCCCCGTAGGCGAGGGCCAGGCAGACCGCCACCCTGACCAGCTCCCCGGTCACCATGAGCGGCCGGGCGGGCAGCCGGTCGGCCAGTGACAGCAGGAAGATCCCGCCGAGGATGTACGGCAGCCACCCGGCCATGTACGCGGCGGCCGACAGCCCCGGCGACCCCGTCCGCGCGTACACCAGCACCGACAGCGCCAGCATCTTGACCGAGTCGCCCGCGATCATCAGCGCGAAGCTGCCGAACAGCACCCGGAACTCCCGGACCGCGAACACCTCGCCGAACGTCGCCCCGCGTTCGCTCACACCGCACTCCTTCACTCTCACCGCGTCCTCACTCACCGCGTCGGCCCCCATGGCCGAATCCCGATGCTCGCGGGCGCCCCCGGCGCGGGCGAACCTTTCGGATATAACCGAAAGGTGTTTACGATCGAGGTCACCCCGCAGGACGTGGCCGCCAGCCGGTTCGCCATCTCGCCGCTGATCGAGACCATGCACGCCCAGTGGGTCCTGGCCGGACGGGTCGAGGCGGGTCCGCACCGGCACTGGGCCGAGCGGTGGCGCGGGCCATACCTGGAGCTCGAACGCGCCCTCCCCGCGCTGCGCGCCACGGCCGCGATCACCGGCAACCGGGGCGACAACGTGGACTTCGTCGCCCCGCCGCCCGCCGGGATGAGCGTGCCGTTCGAGACGGAGCTCGCGGCGATGCGCGCCACCCCGGTCGCGCAGGCGCACGCGGAGATCACCGCGGTGCTGGCCGGGCGGCCGCCGGTGCCCGCGTGGGTGAGGGAGCTGCTGCTCGGGCCGGACGTCGTGGGAGTGCTGGCGGACGCGTTCGAGGTGCTCTGGCGGGAGGTCGTCTCGCCGTCCTGGCCGCGCTTCCACGCGACGCTGGAGCGGGACGTGATCCAGCGGGCCGGGCGGCTGGCCACGTACGGCTGGGCCGCGGCGCTCGGCGACCTCAGCTCGCAGGTGCGCTGGCGCGACGGCCGCATCGAGATCCGGATGGGCCGCGCCGACAAGCGCCACCGGCTGGGCGGGCGCGGGCTGCTGTTCCTGCCGTCGGTGTTCACGGGCAACGTCGGCGCGTACCTGGAGGAGGCGTGGCCGTACGCGCTGGTCTACCCGGCGCGGGGGGTGGCGGTGGAGCAGCCGGAGGCGGACGCGGGCCTGGCGGCGCTCGTCGGCCGCACCCGCGCCCGCATCCTGGCCGAGCTGGCGGTGCCTGCCACGACCACGCACCTCGCGGCCCTGCTCGGGCAGAGTCTCGGCACCACGGGCGGGCATCTCGCCGCGCTGCGCGGCACGGGGCTCGTGGCCGGCACCCGCTCCGGCCGTTCCGTCCTCTACGCGCGCACGCCGCTCGGGGACGCGCTGGTCGCCGGGGCTCTTCCCTGAGGCCCGTCACGTCCCGGCCGCGGGCTCGCTAGCCTTTGCTCGGGGGGCACAGAGGTATAGTCGGTGCGCATCCGTTCTGCACACGTGTTCACGCACCTGATCCGGCAGTTGAACTCGCACCCAGGGAGACCGCGCGCATGAATGCCGCCGACGTCGCACCGGAGGTCCAGACCCGGTTCCCTCAGGAGCTGATGTACGCGGCCGCCTCCCAGTACTACCTGGAGGACGCGACGCAGGCCGACATCGCCAAGCGGCTGGGCGTGAGCAGGGCGACCGTGAGCCGCCTGCTGACCGAGGCGCGGCGCCACGGCATCGTCGAGATCCGGGTCCACCGCCCCGCGACCCTGGAGGAGGGCCCGCTCGCCGCCGAGGTGGCCGAGGCCCTGCGGCTCCAGCGCGTCTACCTGGTGCCCAAGGTCAGCGGTCCGGCGCTGGGCCCGTGGCTGGCCCCCGGCCTGGCCAGGGCCCTGACGGGCGTCGGGCTGAGATCGGGTGACACGGTGCTCGTCTCCTCCGGCAGCACGGTGTACGAGTGCGCGCGCGAGAGCCTGGGCCACTTCCCCGGCGTGACGATCGCGCCGGCCGTGGGCGGGCAGGAGGACCCGCAGCCCTGGTTCCAGACCAACGAGACCACCCGCCTGCTCGCCGAGCGGGTCGGCGGCGTGCCCAGCTACCTCTACGCGCCCGCCCTGCCGGGGCCGGAGCTGTTCTCCTCCCTCCAGCACGAGCCGTCGGTGCGCCGCGTCATGGACCTGTGGGCGCACGCCAAGTGCGCGATCGTCGGCGTGGGCTCGCCCCCGCTGATGCGGCAGGTCACGCCCGCCTTCGTCCCCCGCTACGCGGACAGCCTGCGCCACGCCGTGGGTGACGTCTGCTCGCGCTTCTACGACCGCGACGGCGAGCCGGTGAGCTACCCCGGCAGCGAGCGGCTGGTCGCCACCGGCCTGGAGGAGCTGCGCCGCATCCCGTTCTCGATCGCGGTGGCGGCCGGCCCGGAGAAGGTCGTGTCCATCGTCGCCGGCGCCAGGGGCGGCTACTTCAACCAGCTCGTCACCGACGCCCTCACGGCCGAGAGCCTGCTCGCCGCCACCCGCTGAGCCGGCCCCCGAGCCGGACCCCGAGCCGGGGCCTCCGGCCCGCGGTCCCGGGCCGCACCGCTGGGCCGGGATCCCCTGCTGTCACGGCGCATCCGCTCCGCCGCGCCCGTCCCCGCTCCGCCCTTCTCCCGGCTTCGTCATGCCTTCCCGCGGCTCACTCCAGGTGAACCGCAGGTCAAACGCATGGAAATACCGTGAACACTTTTGCTGGACAAATATTCCGCAAGCGCGCTAGCGTGAAACGCACCACAGCACGGTGCCGTTTGTGCGGTCCGTGCGTGGCCGGGATCCCGACCCCGACCGGCTCCGCGAGGACCTAGCAAGTAGTGAGGAAGCGACCCGTGAACAGAGCCAAGATCCGGACCTCCGCGTTCGCCGCGGCGGCAGTCGTCGCCGCCGTCTCCCTGACCGCCTGTGGCTCCGGCTCCAGCGGCGGGGGCGGCAGCACCGCCTCCAGCGGCGGCGGCGTGGAGAACGCCAAGGTGGCCTTCCTCATGCCGGACCTGGCCTCCACCCGGTACGAGCTGGCCGACAAGCCGCTGTTCGAGGCCAAGATGAAGCAGCTCTGCCCGAACTGCACGGTCATCTACCAGAACGCCGACTCCGACGCCGCCAAGCAGCAGCAGCAGGCCAACTCCGCGCTCGCCCAGGGCGTCAAGGCCATCGTGATCGACCCGGTCGACTCCGCCGCGGCGGCCACGATCGTCAAGTCCGCGCAGGCCCAGCAGGTGCCGGTCATCGCCTACGACCGGCCGATCCCAGCCACGCCCGCCGACTACTACGTCTCGTTCGACAACGAGAAGATCGGCGCCATGATCGCCCAGTCGCTGGTCGACCACCTCAAGTCGCAGAACGCGCAGGGCGGCCTCCTCCAGGTCAACGGCTCCCCCACGGACGCCGCGGCCGGCCTGATCAAGAAGGGCATCCACAGCGCCGTCGACCCCAGCGGCTTCAAGCTGCTGGCCGAGTACGACACCCCCGACTGGCAGCCGGAGAAGGCGCAGACCTGGGTCAGCGGCCAGATCACCCGCTTCAACGACCAGATCGTGGGCGTGGTGGCCGCCAACGACGGCACCGGCGGCGGCGCGATCGCCGCGTTCAAGGCCGCGGGCGTGAAGGTGCCGCCGGTCACGGGCAACGACGCCGAGGTGGCCGCCGCCCAGCGGATCATCGCGGGCGACCAGTTCAACACCATCTCCAAGCCCATCAAGATCGTGGCCGAGGCGGCGGCGAACGTCGCCTACCAGTTCATGAAGGGCGAGAAGCCGGCCGGCAAGACCACCCTCTACAACACCCCGTCGGAGCTGTTCGTCCCCACGGTCGTCACCAGGGAGAACATCAACGAGGTGCTGTTCCAGAGCGGGATCATGAAGGCGGCGGACGCCTGCACGGGCGCGTACGCCAAGGGCTGCGCCGAGCTCGGGATCAAGTAGCCCTTGATCAGGCAGCTCGGCATCAAGTAGACCGACAGGAGATTCCTTGTCCTCCATCCGGCAGAAAGACGGCGAGCAGGCGGACGCCCCGCGCGCCGAGAGCGTCCTGTCACTGCGCGGGATCAGCAAGACCTTCGGCGCCGTCGCCGCGCTCACGGACGTCGAGCTGGACGTGGCCGCCGGTCAGGTCGTGGCCGTCGTAGGCGACAACGGCGCCGGCAAGTCCACCCTGGTCAAGATCCTGTCAGGGGTGCACCCCCCGGACTCGGGCACGATCACGTTCGCGTCGCGTGAGGTGCACATCCCGACGCCGGCGGCGGCGCACAAGCTGGGCATCGCCACCGTCTTCCAGGACCTCGCCCTGTGCGAGAACCTCAACGTGATCCAGAACCTCTTCCTCGGCCAGGAGATGCGTCCCCTCCGGCTCAACGACGTGGCGATGGAGACCCGCTCGTGGGAGCTGCTGCGGCAGCTCTCCGCGAAGATCCCCAGCGTGCGGGTGCCGGTGGCGTCGCTGTCCGGCGGCCAGCGGCAGACGGTCGCGATCGCCAGGTCGCTGCTCGGCGACCCGAAGGTCATCATCCTCGACGAGCCGACGGCGGCGCTGGGCGTCGCCCAGACGGCCGAGGTGCTCAACCTCGTCGAGCGGCTCCGTGAGAACGGCCTCGGCGTCATCATGATCAGCCACAACATGGCCGACGTGAAGGCCGTGGCCGACACCGTGGCCGTGCTCCGGCTCGGCCGCAACAACGGTGTCTTCGACGTGGCCGACGTCTCCACCGAGGACATCATCGCCGCCATCACCGGCGCCACCGACAACGTGGTGACGCAGCGGCAGGCGCGCAGCAAGGAAGGGCTCTCGTCGTGAACAGCATGGTCACCACCGATCGCCAGGACGAGCGGCTGCAGAGCCGCACCGGGCTGCGCGGCGCGATCACCGACGTGGTGGAGCGCGCCCGGGGCGGCGACCTGGGCGTGATCCCCGTCGTGGTCGGCCTCGTCGTGATCTGGACGGTGCTCCAGATCCTCAACCCGGTCTTCCTGTCCAGCGCCAACCTGGTGAACCTCACGCTGGAGTCGGCCGCGGTCGGCGTCATCGCGCTCGGCATCGTCTGCGTGCTGCTCGTCGGGCAGATCGACCTGTCGGTCGGCTCGGTCAGCGGCCTGTCCGCCGCGGTACTCGCGGTCCTGTTCGTCGGGCAGGGGCTACCGGTGTGGCTGGCGATCGCCGCCTCCGTGATCATGGGCGGGGTGATCGGCTGGGTGTATGCCCAGCTGTTCAACCGGTTCGGGGTGCCGAGCTTCGTCATCACGCTGGCCGGCCTGCTCGCCTTCCTCGGGCTCCAGCTCTACGTGCTGGGCACCAGGGGCTCGATCAACCTGCCGTTCGACTCGGGCCTGGTGGGCTTCGCCCAGCTCGACTTCGTGCCCGCGTGGCTGTCGTACACGTTCGCGGTGCTCGCGGCGGCCGGGCTGTTCGCCACCGGCTACCTGCACGCCCGCGAGCGTCACCGGGCGGGGCTGTCGGCCAAGAGCGTGCCGATGCTGGCCGCGCGGAGCGTGGCGCTGCTCGTCGTGCTGCTGTTCGTGGTCTGGTACCTCGGCCAGACGCGCGGCGTGGGCTGGATGTTCGTGTTCTTCGTCGCGCTCGTCCTGATCATGCACTACATGCTGTCGCGGACGAAGTGGGGCCGGTCGGTCTACGCCGTCGGCGGCAACGTGGAGGCGGCCCGGCGGGCCGGCATCAACGTCAGGGCCGTCTACACCTCGGTGTTCGTGCTCTGCTCGTCCTTGGCCGCCGTGGGCGGCATCCTGGCCGCCGCCCGGCTGGCCGCGGCCAACCAGAGCAGCGGCGCGGGCGACGTCAACCTGAACGCCATCGCGGCGGCGGTCATCGGCGGGACGAGCCTGTTCGGCGGGCGCGGCACCGCGTTCGGCGCGCTGCTCGGCATCATCGTCATCCAGTCCATCTCCTCCGGCCTGACGCTGCTCAACCTCGACTCCTCCATCCGCTTCGTCGTGACGGGCGTCGTGCTGCTGCTGGCCGTGGTCGTGGACTCGGTGGCGCGCAAGTCCCGCACCTCTCACGGAAGGGCCTGATGGCGGCCATCTGCGTCGACGCCGGCACCACGGTGATCAAGGCGGTCGGCTACGACGAGGAGGGCGCCGAGGTCGCGGTCGCCCGCCGGGAGACCCGCGTGTCCCGGCCCCTGCCCGGGCACACCGAGCAGGACATGGACGACGTCTGGGACGCCGTCGCGCACACCGTGCGCGAGGTGGCGTCCCGGATGGACGGGCCGGTCGACTTCGTCGCCCTCACCGCGCAGGGCGACGGGGCCTGGCTCGTCGGCCCCGACGGCCGCCCGACCGGCCCGGCGGTCCTGTGGAACGACGCCCGCGCCGCCGCCGTGGTGGAGCGCTGGACCCATTCCGGGCTGTCGGAGCGGGCCTTCCGGATCAACGGCTCGTCGGCCGCCTCCGGGCTGCCGCACGCCATCCTCACCTGGCTGCGCGAGCACGACCCCGACCGGCTCGACCGCTCGGCCGCGCTCCTGACGTGCGGCGGGTGGATCTTCTCCCGGATGACCGGGGAGATCGCGGCCGACGAGTCGGACGCCTCGGCCCCGTTCATGGACCTGCGGACCCGCGCCTACTCCACCGAGCTGCTGGGGCTGTTCGGCCTGGAGTGGGCGGCGCGGCTGCTGCCGGAGGTGCGCGACGACGAGCACCGGGTGGCCGGGCTGACCTCCGAAGCGGCCGGGCCGCTGGGGCTGCCGGCCGGGACTCCCGTGGTGATGGCCCCCTACGACATCGTCTCCACCGCGATCGGCGCGGGGGCCGTGCGCGCCGGCCAGGCGTGCAGCATCCTCGGCACCACGCTGTGCACCGAGACGGTCGTGGCCGAGCCCGAGCTGGACGGGGCGCCCGTGGGCATCACCATCGCCGTTCCCGGTGGCTATCTGCGGGCCTTCCCCACCTTCGCCGGGGTCGAGGTGCTGCACTGGGTGTGCCGCATGCTCGGGCTCGCGGGCCCGGCCGAGCTGGGCGAGCTGGCCGCCGGCGCGCCGCCGGGCGCCGCCGGGCTGGCGTTCCAGCCGTACTTCTCGCCGGCGGGCGAACGGGCGCCGTTCTCCGACCCGCTGGCCCGTGGCGCCTTCCTGGGCATGTCGTTCGAGCACGGCCGCGAGCACGTCGCGCGGGCCGTGCTGGAGGGACTGACCCTCGTCGTCCAGGACTGCCTGGCCGCCACCGGCGCCCCGGCCCGCGAGCTGCGGGTGTGCGGCGGCGGCTCCGCCAGCGACCTGTGGGTCCGGATGATCGCCGACGTCAGCGGCGTGCCCGTGCTCCGCTCGGGCGACGCGGAGGTCGGCGCCCGGGGCGCCTACCTCGTCGGGCTGGCCGCCACCGGCGCCGCCTCCGGGATCGCGGCCGCCGCCGACCGGCACGTACGGCTGCGCGACGCCGTACGGCCCGAGCCCGGCGCGTACCGGACCGCGTACAAGGACTTCCTCGCGCTGCGGGAGACCACCGCCGGGTCGTGGCCGCTGCTGGCCGAGATGCGCACCCGCACGGGGAGCCGGTCGTGACGGGGAGCCTGGTGATGACGGGGAGTTCGACATGAGCGTGTGGATCGGCGTCGACCTCGGCACGCAGAGCGTGCGGGCGATGGCCGTCGCCGCCGACGGACGGGTGCTGGGCGCGGCCGGCAGGCCGCTGACCAGCCATCGCGACGGCCCCCGGCACGAGCAGGACCCCGAGCAGTGGTGGCGGGAGCTGGCCGCGGCCACCCGCGAGGCGCTGCGGGACGTCCCGCCGGAGCGGGTCAGGGGCGTGGCCGTGGACGCCACCTCTGGCACGATCCTGCTCGCCGACCGGGACGGCCGCCCGCTGACGCCCGGCCTCATGTACGACGACCGGCGCGCCGCCGACGAGGTGGAGCGGGTCAACGCGGTGGGCGCGCACGTGTGGGAGAAGCTCGGCTACCGGCGCATGCAGGCCAACTGGGCGCTGCCCAAGCTGCTGTGGCTGCTCCGCGACGCCCCGGAGGGCGCCAGGCTGGCCCACCAGAACGACTTCGTCAACCGCCGCCTGGCCGGCCGGGAGGTGGCCACCGACCTGAGCAACGCGCTCAAGACCGGCGTGGACCTCATCGAGGAGCGCTGGCCGCACGACGTGCTGGACGCGCTGGGCGTGCCCGCCGCGATGCTGCCCGGCGTCGTACGGCCGGGCGGGGTGATCGGCGAGGTGTGCGCCGAGGCGGCGGAGGCCACCGGCATCCCGGAGGGGACCCCCATCGTCGCCGGCACCACCGACGGGTGCGCGGCCCAGCTCGGCGCGGGCGCCCTGCGGCCGGGAAGCTGGAACTCCGTCATGGGCACCACGCTCGTCCTCAAGGGCGTCACCCCCGAGCTGGTCCACGACCCGCTCGGCGTCGTCTACTCCCACCGCGCGCCCGACGGCTCCTGGCTGCCCGGCGGCGCCTCCAGCACCGGCGCCGGGGTGCTGGCGCGCGACCTGCCGGGACGCGACCTCGACGCGCTCGGCGAGGAGGCCGCCCGCCGCTTCGGCCCCGGCGGCAGGAAGCCGGCGGCGACCACGTACCCGCTGGTGTCGCGCGGCGAGCGGTTCCCGTTCGCCGCGCCGGAGGCGGAGGGCTTCACGCTCGGCGAGGTGAGCGACGACGTGGACCGCTACGCGGCGATCCTGCGCGGCGCCGCCTACGTCGAGCGGCTCTGCTTCGACTACCTCGACCTGCTCGGCGCCCCCGTGGACGGCGAGATCATCCTGACCGGCGGCGCCACGCGGAGCGCCTACTGGAACCGGCTGCGCGCGAGCGTCCTCGGCCGCCCGGTGACGCTGCGGGAGAACGCCGAGCCCGCGCTCGGCATGGCCGCCCTGGCCGCCGGCCCCGGCGCGACCGACGGGATGGTCCGCACCCGCGAGATCGTCCACCCCGACGGCGCCGACCTGAGCGAGCACTACCTGCGCTTCGTCGAGGAGCTGGAGACCCGCGGCTGGCTGCCCGCCACGGCCGCCGCCCACGCCCGTGAGAGGACCACACCTTGACCCGTCTAGTTCTGGTGCGCCACGGCGAGACCGTCTGGCACGCGGAGAACCGCTACGCCGGGCTCAGCGACGTCGCGCTGACCCCGCTCGGCCACGAGCAGGCCGGCCGGCTGGCCGGCTGGGCCGCCACCGCGGGGCTCACCGGCGTCTGGGCGTCGCCGCTCAGCCGGGCCTCGATCACCGCCGCGCCCAGCGCGGAGGCCGCCGGCGTCGAGCTGCGCGTGGACGACCGGCTGCGCGAGATCGACTTCGGCAAGGGCGACGGCCTGACCTCGGCCGAGATGCACGAGCGCTTCCCCGAGGAGCGTGCCGCGTTCGAGGCCGACCCCGCCGCCCATCCGCTGCCGGGCGGTGAGGACCCGCACGCCGTGGCGGACCGCTTCGTGGCCGCGCTGGACGACGTCCGCGCCGCCCAGCCGGACGGCCGGGTGCTGGTGGTGGCCCACACGACCGCCATCAGGCTCGCCCTGTGCCGGCTCATCGGGGTGCCGCTCGGCTCCTACCGCCGGCTGTTCCCGCGCCTGGACAACTGCGCCGTCACGGAGCTGCGCCTCCGGGACGGGCAGGTCGCCATGCTGCAGTTCAACTCCCCGATTGGAGCCGACCGTTGACCATCCGAGTCCTCGCCGCAGGCGACCACTTCGTCCAGAACCGCCTGCTCATCGACGCGCTCAAGCGCGAGGTGCCCGGCGACCTGGACATCAGTGAGCTCACACTGCCGTGGCCGGTCGTGCCGTTCGGTCCCGTGGGCGAGGTGAACGAGGCGTCCGACGTGGAGGACGAGCTGATCGAGGCGCTGCGGGGCGTGGAGGTGTGCGTCACGCAGATGGCGCCGCTGACCCGGCGCGTCCTCGACGCCAGCCCCGGGCTGCGGCTGTTCTGCGTCAGCCGGGGCGGCCCCGTGAACGCCAACCTGGAGGCCGCCACCGAGGCCGGCGTCGCGGTCACGTTCGCGCCCGGCCGCAACGCCGTCGCCACCGCCGAGCACACGCTGGCCATGCTCCTCGCCGCCACCCGCCGCATCCCGCAGACGCACGCCGACCTGGCCGGGGGCGTGTGGCGGGGCGACTACTACCGGTACGACAAGGTCGGGCCCGAGCTGGACGGGAGCACGGTCGGGCTGGTCGGCTACGGCGCGATCGGGCGGCGCGTGAGCCGCATGCTGGCGGGGTTCGGCGCCGAGGTGCTGGTCCACGACCCGTACGTGGACGTGCCCGGCAAGGTGGAGCTGGAGGAGCTGCTGTCGCGCTCCCGGTTCGTGTCCCTGCACGCGCGGGCCACGCCGGAGACCACCGGCATGATCGGCGCCGCGCAGATCGCGGCCATGCCGGCCGGGTCGGTGCTGGTCAACTGCGCGCGGGGGGTGCTGCTCGACTACGACGCCCTGTGCGACGCGCTGGACTCCGGTCACCTGTTCGGCGCCGCCATGGACGTCTTCCCGGAGGAGCCGATCCCGGCCGGGTCACGCCTGCTGACCACGCCGAACCTGATCATGACCCCGCACCTGGCGGGGGCGAGCAAGGAGACGGCGGTCAAGGCGGCCCGCATCGTCGCGGCGGACGTGGCCCGCTACGTGCGCGGCGAGCCGCTGGCCCACTGCGCCAACCCGTCCCTGGCCTCCTCCTGACGGCGCCGTGTCCCCGCCGGTCGCGGCGGGGACACGCGTCAGCCCTTCAGCGCCCCGGCCATCAGGCCGCGCATGAAGAAGCGGCCCAGCAGCACGTAGATGAGCATGGTGGGGATGGACGACAGGATCGCCGCCGCCATCTGCTGGCTGTACGGCGTGGCCTGCGCGCCCGCGATGTTGTTCAGCATCACCGTGGCCGGCCAGCTCTGCGGCCCCGTGAGGAACACCGCGAACAGGAAGTCGTTCCACAGCGAGGTGAACTGCCAGATGACCACCACGGCGATGGCCGGGGCGGAGACCGGCAGCACCACCGACCAGTACGTCCGCAGCATCCCCGCGCCGTCCACCCGCGACGCCTCGATCAGCTCGTCGGGGATCGTGACGTAGTAGTTGCGGAAGATCAGCGTGCAGATCGGGATGCCGTAGACCACGTGCGCGAGCACGAGTCCCGGGATGCCGCCGTAGAAGACGCCCTGCAGCCCGGTCAGCTCGTTCAGGCCCACGAGCAGCTGCACCAGCGGGATCATCACGCCCTGGTACGGGATGAACATGCCGAACAGGAACAGCGTGAACAGCACGTCCGCGCCGGGGAAGCGCCACTTGGACAGCACGTACCCGTTCATCGACCCGAGGGCGCACGACAGCAGCGACCCGGGGACGGCCAGCAGCACGCTGTTCCACAGGCCCGGCGCCAGCTTCTCCCAGGCGACCCGCCACGCCTCCAGGGTCCACGTGCCGGGCAGGTTCCACGCCTGGCCGGGGTCGGCCTCGGTGAGCGGCTTGAAGCTGGTGACCAGCAGGACGTAGATGGGGATCAGGAAGACCACCACGAAGGCGACCAGCACGACCAGCCGCACCCCGGTGAACACCCGCCCGCGCGGGGCGACCGCCGTCATGAGCGCCTCTCCTTGCGCACGGACCAGACCAGGTACGGGATGACGAAGACCGCCACGCTGAGCACGATGTACGAGGCGATGGTGGCGCCCTTGGCCGGGTCGTGGGAGTCGAAGACCGCCACCCACATGAACACCGCCGGCACGTCCGTGATGATCTGCTTGCCCGACACCGCCACGATCAGGTCGAACACCTTCAGCGAGATGTGGCCGAGGATGATCAGCGCCGACAGCGTGACCGGGCGCAGCAGCGGCAGCACCACGTGCCGGTAGACGCCCCACTCGTTGCAGCCGTCCACGCGCGCCGCCTCACGCAGCTCCTCGGGGACGCCCCGGAAGCCCGCCAGGAACAACGCCATGACATATCCCGACATTTGCCAGATTGCCGGGAGGGCCATCGCGGCCATCCCCCAGTCCGGATCCCGGAACCACTGCCACTGCGGCAGCCCGATCGCGTCGAACAGCCGGTTCAGCCCGACCGCCCGCTCCTCCATGCCGGAGTTCATCAGCCACCGCCACACGATGCCGGTGGCGACGAACGAGATGGCCATCGGGAACAGGTAGACGGCCCGGAACGTGCCCTCGCCGCGGATCCCCTTCTCCATGAGGAAGGCGAGGAACCAGCCGAGCACCAGCGCGCCCAGCACGAACACGACCGTGAACATGATCGCGTGATTGACCGACAGGTGCCATCTGGGCTGGTCCCAGATGCTGACGAAGTTGTCCAGCCCGACGAACGTCCCCTCGGACACCTCGTCGTGCTTGTCCGTCATGGCCAGCCGGAAGTTCCAGCCCAGCATCCCGTACACGAACACGCCGATCGCCACGATCGACGGCGCGACGAGGAGCAGACCCGGCAGCCAGGTGCGTGCCCGTCTCACGACGACTCCCTCCAGAACCCTCTTCCGCACGGCCCTCTCCCGGCGGCACGGCGGGCGCCGGCCGGGCGCCCGCCGTACCCGTGACTCACTGGGCGTTGGCCTTGGCGGCGTCAGCCAGCGCCTTCTGGAGGGCGGCCACGTCCTTGCTGCCGATGAACAGCCCGACCGCCTCGGTGATCGCGGCCAGCCACGGCTGGTTGACGGACACGCCGTGCTGGATGGAGCCGGCGAGCTTGTCGCTCGACCAGTCCTTCAGGGCGTCGGCCAGGTAGTCGGTGTAGAGCGACTGGTCGGCGTCCTTGCGGGCCGGGATGGAGCCCTTCTTCGGGTTGAAGGCGTCCTGGCCCTCCTTGCTGGCCGCGACCTTGAGCCACGCGATGGCCCCGTCACGGTTCTTGGCGCCCTTGGGCAGGGTGAAGCTGTCGGACAGCCACAGGTAGGTGCCCTCGGTGCCGGGCGAGGGCGCCCAGTCGAAGTCCTTCTTCGACGTCTTGCCGAGGCCGCCGTCCGGCGGGTTGTGGAAGTAGCCGTAGGCCCAGTCGCCCATGATGTTGAACGCGGCCTCGCCGTCGGCCACCTGCTTGGCCGCGGGCTGCCAGTCGTCCTGCGGGTCGCCCGCGTACGACAGGATCGTCTTGAACGTCTCCAGGGCCTTGGTGACCTGCGGAGAGCTCCAGTCGGCGCCCGGCTTGAACAGCGCGTTGTAGGCGTCCGTGCCCAGCGAGCCGAGCAGGACGCTCTCCATCAGGTGCGTCACCGTCCACTCGGAACCGATCGAGAGCGGGATCTTGCCCTTGGCCTTGACCTTCCCCAGGTCGGCGACGAACTCCTCCAGCGTCTTGGGCGCGCCCGCGACCCCGGCCTCCTTCAGCACCGACGGGTTGAACCACAGCACGTTCGAGCGGTGGATGTTCACCGGCACGGAGTAGATCTTGCCCTGGACGCTGATCTGGTCCACGAGCTGCGACGGGAAGACGTCGCGCAGCTTCAGCTCGTCGTAGAGGGAGTTGAGGTCCTCCAGGTCGCCGGCCTTGATGTAGCCCTGCAGCTCGGCGCCCGCGTGGCCCTGGAACGTGTCGGGCGGGGTGTCGGCCTGGAGCTTCGACTGGAGCAGCGCCTTGGCCTTGTCGCCGGAGCCGCCCGCGACCGCCGCGTCGAAGAACGAGTACGACGGGTTCTTCTGCTCGAAGATCTGCCGCATCGCCTTGAGTCCGTCGGCCTCACCTGGTCCCGTCCACCAGGAGAACACCTCCACCTGTTTCTTGGCGTCGCCACCGCCCGTGGAGGGCTGTGCCGCCTTGTCCCCGCCGCCGCCGCAGGCCGACAGGGTCAGCACGCTCGCCAATGTGATCGCGACGGTGGCCGTCCACCTACGCCGCATCATGCACCGTCCCTTCGAGAAAAACCCCCGAGAACGCGTGTTGACGACGTGGTCAGATTGACAACGTTGTCAGTAGGCATCAACCCACTTCGCACTCGTGGCCGTCAAGGCGTGTGCGGTAACAGCTCCGCATACCCACTCGGACCATGAGGAACGTCGCGTAACACCTTCGCAAGATCGCTTTCTTTGCTTTCCCGGACCTTCGCGGAGGGGAGAACGTCGGTGCCGCCGGGCACACTCACCCCATGGCCGACGAGCCCCTCGAACTCGGTGAGATCGCCAACCCCGACTGGTACGCCCACACGGACACGATGAACCAGGTGAGCTTCCTCGCCATCGCCCGGCGGTTACCCTCGCTCGTCCGCCAGGCCATGGGCATGGCCTGGCGGGCCAGTCCCCGCGACACGGCGGCGACCGCCGTGCTCCAGCTCCTCGGCGGCGTCTTCACCGCGTTCGGGCTGCTTGCCACGACGGGAGTCCTGACAGCGCTGTTCCAGCAGGGGCCGACACCCGAGCGGGTGCGGGCCGCGCTGCCCAGCCTCGTGCTGGTGGGCGTGGCGGCGGCGCTGCGCACTGCCGTACAGGCCGGAGCGGGCTGGGCGCAGGCGCGCCTGGAGCCGCAGATCTCCCGCCAGAGCGAGGAGCGCCTGTACGGGCTGTCCAGCCGCGTGGAGCTGGTGGCCTACGACGACCCCGAATTCCACGACTCGCTCGATCGGGCCCGCTCGCGCGGCGTCGCCACGGCCGACAACGTGGTGTCCTCGGCCATCGACGTGATGACCGCCGCCGTCGGCATCGTCGCCGTGGCCGGCGTGCTCGGCGTGCTCCACCCGGTGCTCCTGCCGCTGCTGCTGCTCGCCGTGCTGCCCGACGCGTGGGCCGCCGTGCGCAGCGCCCGCATGCGCTACTCGACGATGTACGCCCTCATCCCGGCGCGGCGCCGCAAGTGGATCATCGCCGACCTGCTGGCCGACCGCGACCCGGCCGCCGAGGTCCGCTCGTTCACCATGCGCGGCTTCCTGCTGCGCATGTACGACGCGGTGGCGCGGGCCGAGCAGGAGGTGCTGCTACGGCTGGCCAAGCGGCAGGCCGTGGCCAGGGTCGCCGGCGAGGCGCTGGGCGGGCTCGGCAGCGGCCTGGTCTACGTCGCGCTCGGCGTGCTGCTCGCGGCCGGCGCGATCCCGCTGGCCGTCGCCGGCACGGCCGTGCTGGCGATCCGATCCGGCCAGAGCGCGCTGGCCCAGCTCATGCACTCGACCAACGGGCTGTACGAGGAGGGGCTGTACTTCACGGACTTCCTGGAGTTCTGCGCCGACGCCGAGCGCCGCCTCACCGGGCCGCGCCCGGCCGCGCCGCCGGAGCGCTTCCAGCGGATCGGCGCGCAGGACATCACGTTCACCTACCCCGGCGCCGACACGCCCGCGCTGCACGGGGTGTCCGTGGAGGTCAAGCGGGGCGAGGTCATCGCGTTCGTCGGCGAGAACGGCTCCGGCAAGACGACCCTGGCCAAGATCCTGTCCGGTCTGTACGAACCCGATCGCGGCGCCGTCACCTGGGACGACGTCGACTTACGCGACGTCGACCCGCGCGCGGTCAGGGAGCGTGTCGCCGTCATCGCCCAGGACCACACCCGCTGGCCGCTCACGGCCCGTTACAACATCACCATGGGCACCGAGCGGGGCGAGCCCGCACTGCACGCCGCCGCGGCGGTCGCGGGGGCCGCCGAGGTGATCGACGAGCTGCCCCACGGCTACCGCACCCTGCTCGACCGGCGCTTCAAGGACGGCCACGAGCTGTCGGGCGGCCAGTGGCAGCGCATCGCCGTGGCCCGGGGCTTCCACCGCGACGCCGAGCTGCTGATCTGCGACGAGCCCACGGCCGCCCTGGACGCGCGGGCCGAGCACGCCCTCTTCGAGCGCATCCGCGACCACTCCGAGGGGCGCACGGTCCTGCTCATCACGCACCGCCTGGCCTCGGTCCGCTACGCCGACCGCATCTACGTCCTCGACCACGGCGAAGTCGTCGAGCAGGGCGACCACGCCACCCTGCTCGCCCTGTCCGGCCTGTACGCCGACCTCTACACGCTGCAGGCCGCGGCCTACCGCTAAAGATCACCATCCTTTACGGCACAGCCGGCCCAGCCCGCACGCGCCGACGTCACTGTCCGGCTGTCATGGCCGGTCGTGAGGGCTCACGGGGTGCGCGCCGTTACGACGCGTCTTCTTGACCAGGGCCGTGGGCACCTCGACCCCCACGACCCTCGCGGCTATGACAGAGCCGCCTTCAGGATCGCGCGGGCCAAGGGCGCGGCCGCCGAGGGACTGGCGTCCTCCAGGACGACCCCTACCGCGACCTGGGGCGCGTCCGCCGGGGCGAAGGCCGTGCAGGCCGATGGGCCGGGGCCCGTGGTCGTCTTGGCGGCCACCTCCACCCCCGGCAGCGCCACCCCCGCCGCCGGCCCGCGCGGGACCGTGGTGGTGGTCATCATGGCCGCGAGCTGCCCCGCCGGCAGCGACGGCATGACCGTCCGGTACGGCGCCGGCTCGGCCCGGTCCGTGACCGAGCCGTCCGGCAGTCGTACCTCCTCCACCAGGTAGGGCCGCATCAGCAGCCCCCCGTTGGCCACCGCCGCCGACAGCATGGCCAGCATGAGCGGCGTGGCCCGGACCTCGTCGCGGCCGATCGCCGACAGGGCCGCGCGCGACTGGTCGAGGTCGCCCGGGTACGTGCCGGTCCGGGCGGGGAGCGGGACGGAGAGGTCGTCGGCGTTGAAGCCGAACGCCTCCGCCTGGTCGCGCAGCAGGTCCGGGCCGAGCTGGAGCCCGAGGTTGGCGAGGGCGGTGTCGCAGGAGAGCTGGAAGGCGTACGCCAGGGAGGGCCGCCCGTCGCCGCACGGCCGGCCGGCCGAGGCGGTCAGGTAGGCGGGCGGGCCGGGCAGCGCCAGCCGGGCCGGTGCGCCGACCCGCGAGATGACCGTGTACTCCCCCGAGTCGAGGGCGGCCGCCGTGGTGACCAGCTCGAAGACGGACCCCGGCGGGTACGCCCGGGCGAGGGCCCGGTTCAGCAGCGGCCGCCGCGGGTCGGCGCGCAGCCGCCGGTCGGCGGCGGCCGTGGCCCGCGGGTCGCCGGGGATGTAGACGCCGGGGTCGTAGGACGGGTAGCTGGCCAGCGCGAGGACCGCGCCGGTCTCCGGGTCGAGCGCGACCGCGGCGCCGGGCCGCCCGGTGGCCTTCAACGCCTCGTACGCGGCCCGCTGCACCCGCCCTCTGATCGTCAGCCGGACGTCGGCGCCCCCGTAGGCGCGGTCCTCGACCAGCGTCCGCACGCGCACCTTCGGGTCGCTGCCCGACAGCACCGCGTCGCTCGCCCCCTCCACGCCGGTGGCCCGCTGGAGCGAGGCGTAGCCGGTGACGTGCGCGTACATCTCGCCGTGGTCGTAGACCCGCAGATGATCGTACGGCCCGCCGTCCGCGCGTCGGCTGGTGGCGACGACCGCGCCCTCGTGGGTGAGGATGTCGCCGCGCGGATGGCCGAACCTGGCGAGCAGCGCCCACTCGTTGCGCGGGTCGGCCTCCAGGTCGTACCGGCCGAACGCCTGGAGGAGCGTGAGGTCGGCCAGCAGCACGAACAGCATCGCGGCGCAGGCCAGGCTGACGCGGCGCAGCGGGATGTCGATGCGTCGCGCCCTGGACCCGGCCATGGCTCCTGGTCTAGCAACCGCGGACCCAAGACGGGGCTAGAGGACGCTGCGGTAGTAGGAAATCTTGTGGTGGATGTAGCTCTGGCGCTCGGTGAGGTTGGCGATCTGCCCCTGGACGCGGCGGTCGTGCTCCTCCAGCAGCCTGATGCGGTCGGGGATCGTGTGCTGACCGGCCCGCACCAGCTCGGCGAAGCGCAGCATCTCGGCGATCGGCATGCCCGTGTCGCGCAGGCAGCGGATCATGCCGAGCCAGCTCAGGTCCTCCTCGCTGAAGCGGCGCTGTCCCGCCGCGTTGCGCTCGACGGGCTCCAGCAGGCCGATCTTCTCGTAGTAGCGCAGGGTGTCGAGGGTGAAGCCGGTCTCCTCGACGGCTTCGGCGGGTGTGTAGACGCTCACGCGGTAGAGCATCTCACCTGGAGCCGACTCCAGGTCAAGGTCAAACCCCGCTTGACATGGAGCGCACTCCAGGTCTGAGAGTCGTGCCCATGAACACTGGCTTGAACATCGTTCTCGGCACCATCCCGTTCGGCACCGCCGTCAGCGAGGAGGACTCGTTCGCGCTGCTCGACCGCTTCTTCGAGGCGGGCGGGCGCATGCTCGACACGTCGAACAACTATCCCTTCTGGGTGGAGGGCGCCACGGGCGACGAGAGCGAGGCGACGCTGGGCGCGTGGATGGCCGCCCGCGGCAATCGCGACGAGATCTTCCTGAGCACGAAGGTGGGCGCCCGGCCCACGGTCCCCGGCGACACCACACTGGCCTCGGCCGAGGGACTGTCGGCGGCGGCCGTCGCACGGGGCGTGGAGGGCAGCCTGCGCCGCCTGCGGACCGACCGCGTCGACCTGTACTGGTCGCACATCGAGGACCGGTCCGTGCCGCTGGAGGAGAGCCTCGGGGCGTTCGGGGAGCTGGCCGCGCAGGGCAAGATCCGCGAGCTGGGCGCCAGCAACATGCCGGCCTGGCGGCTGGAGCGGGCGCGCGCCGTGTCGGCCGCGCACGGCTGGATCCGCTACACGTACGCGCAGCAACGCCACACGTACCTGCGCCCGCGCCCGTTCACGAAGCTCGCCGAGGGCGGGCACATGCTGGCCACGGACGACCTGCTCGACTACCTGCGCTCCGAGCAGGACCTGACGCTGTGGGCCTACAACACGCTCATGTCAGGCCGCTACACCCGCGCCGACCGGCCGCTGCCGGAGTCGTACGACCATCCGGGCACGGACCGGCGGCTGGCCACGCTCCGTGAGGTGGCCGCGGAGGTGGGCGCGACCGCCAACCAGGTGGTGCTGGCCTGGCTGATGGCCGACGGGCACGTGCCGATCGTCGGGGCGTCCACGGCCGCGCAGCTCGACGAGGCGATCGGCGCGGCCGAGGTCAAGCTGGACGACGACGTCCGCGCCCGCCTCGACGCCGCCTGCTAGGGACTCCCGGGGTCAGGGGAGGTGCTCGGACAGGTAGCGGCGGACGAGCTGCTTGCACTCGGCGATCATGCCGGTGTCGCCGGCCGGGTCCATGCGGAAGGCCAGCTTCAGCACCGCGTCCGTCGCCTCCACCGCGACGAGCAGCGCCCGGTCGAAGCCCTCGCCGGCGGGGGCGCCCAGCAGGTCGCGCGCGAGCGTCCGCAGCCGGTCGGCGACGATGGCGTTGTTCTCCAGCACCGAGTCGAGCATCCGGTTGGTGCCCTCCAGGGCGGGCCCGCCGGGCGTCACCAGCACCTCCCCGAAGTCCACCACCCCGAACCCGGGCGTGGTCCGCTTCATCGCCACGAACTCGTCGATGGACAGGTCGATCAGGTCGGTCCAGTGGCCGGGCCGCGCCGCGGAGATCCGTTCGGTCACCCGGCGCAGGAAGGCGTCGAGGTTGCGCCGGGCCAGCGCGCGCACCAGTCCCTGCTTGTCGGGGAAGAACTGGTAGAACGTGCCGATCGGCACCTCGGCGCGCCGGGCGACCTCCTTGGTGGTGAGTGCGTCGTAGCCGATCTGGTCGAGCAGCACGGCGCACTCGTCGAGCATCCGCTCCACCCGCTCAAGGCTGCGGCGTTGGGCGGGACGGCGCCGCAAGGTACTGGTCATGCCCTCCATCCTGACCCATTACCGGTAGGTAGAGGATCTCGCTTTGCCGTCAGTTAACATGAGCTGCACTCGCAAAGTACGGAGGAGCCGGCATGTTCCTGTGGGGTACGGCCACGGCCGCCTACCAGATCGAAGGAGCCGTCGCCGAGGACGGCAGGGGTGCGTCCATCTGGGACACGTTCTCCCACGACCCCGGCCGCACCCGCGACGGGCACACCGGCGACGTGGCCTGCGACCACTACCACCGCTGGCGCGAGGACGTGGCGCTCATGTCGGGCCTGGGCGTCAACGCCTACCGCTTCTCCGTCGCCTGGACCCGCGTCCTGCCCGACGGCTCCGGAGCCGTCAACGCCAAGGGCCTCGACTTCTACGAGCGGCTGGTGGACGGGCTGCTGGAGGCGGGCGTCACGCCGGTGCCGACGCTGTTCCACTGGGACCTGCCGCAGGCGCTGGAGGACCGCGGCGGGTGGTTGAGCCGTGACGTCTCCGGCCTGTTCGCCGAGTACGCCGCCGTGGTGGGCGAGCGGCTCGCCGACCGCGTCCCGATGTGGATCACGCTGAACGAGCCGTTCATCCACATGGCCTTCGGCTACGGCCTGGGCATCCACGCGCCCGGCCGGGCACTGCTGCTCGACGCGCTGCCCGTGGCCCACCACCAGCTCCTCGGCCACGGCCTGGCCGTGCAGGCGCTGCGGGCGGCGGGGGCACGCGAGGTGGCGATCACCAACAACTGCACGCCCGTCTGGCCGGCCTCCGGCGCCGAGGAGGACGTGGCCGCCGCCGCGGCCTACGACACGCTGCACAACCGGCTGTTCAACGACCCGGTGCTGCTGGGGGCGTACCCGGACCTGACGGCGTTCGGCATCCGGCCGGACGGCGCGGCCGGCGAGGGGCCCGAGCTGAGCTCCGTGCTGGGCGTCCGGGACGGCGACCTGGCCGTGATCTCCGCCCCGCTCGACGGCCTCGGCGTCAACTACTACAACCCCACCCGCATCTCCGCCCCGGCGGACGACGGCCTGCCGTTCACCGACGCGGGCGTCACCGGCTACCCGACCACCGCGTTCGGCTGGCCCGTCGTGCCCGACGGCCTGCGCGAGCTGCTGACGGGGCTGCGCGACCGGTACGGCGAGGCGCTGCCGCCGGTGTACGTCACGGAGAACGGCTGCTCCCAGGCGGACGAGCCGACCCCGGAGGGCGTCGTGGACGACCCGGAGCGGATCGCCTTCCTCCGCGACCACATCGCCGCGGTGGAGCGGGCCCGCGCGGAGGGCGTGGACGTGCGGGGCTACTTCGTGTGGTCGCTGCTGGACAACTTCGAATGGGCGGAGGGCTACCACCAGCGCTTCGGCCTGGTCCACGTGGACTTCGCCGGCGGGAAGCGCACCCCCAAGGCGTCCTACCACTGGTACCGGGAGCACATCGCCGCCGCGCTCCGCCCGTGAACGCCGCCCCCTGACCCGCTGGTCAGAAGACGGACACGTGGACGTGGTCGTAGTGGTTGGCGGTGACGCCGCCCCGGTCGGACATGGGGTCCCAGCCGCCACCGGACCGGATGTCGTAGTACCGCTGCTTCCAGATGATGTACATCACGCCGATCCGCGAGCCGTTCTGGATCAGCCACTCCGCCAGCGCGTCGCCGCGCTCCTCGTCGGCGCCGGAGGCGGCCCGGCCGCCGCTGGACATCATGAAGTCGCAGGCCCGGCCCTTGCCGTGCTCTCCGGGGTCGCCGGGGCGCAGGCAGCCGACCCCGTACGGCATGGGGAAGTTGGACATGACGGCGGCCCGGACCGCGACCATGCGCGCGGTGAGCCCGTCGGAGCCGCCGGGCTGCTGGAAGCCGTACTTGGCGAGCAGGCGCTCGATCTCGCGGCGCCTGCCCTGCATGTTCTTGATCTCGCGCCTGAGCTTCTCCACCTTGTCGTCGGCCGCGACCTCGGCCTTCTTGGCGTCCTCGATGAGCCGCTGGATGGCCCGGACGCGGCCGGCGCGCTCCTCGGCGATGTAGGACATGGTGGCCGCCTGGCCGAGCGCCACTGACGGGTCGCCGTCGAGGCCGAGAAGCTGCGTGCCGTCGATGGGGCCGTTGATGTACGCGTGCCGCGCGATGGCGGACACGTCGGCCTTGGCGCGGTCCAATCGGGCCTTCAGGGCGCCCGAGGTCGTGATGGCCTTCTTGACCTGGACCTTGATCTCCTCAAGGCTCTGGATCTGGCCGCGGTAGCGCTCGTTGAGCTGCTGCGCCTGCTTGGTGAGCTTGCGCAGCTCGGCGGGGTTGGGCGCGGCCGTCGCCGCCTGCGGGACGGGGAGCAGGAGCAGGCCGGAGAGAGTGGCGACGAAAAGGGCGATGCGACCGACTCTCACGCCCGTCCTCCCTCCATAGACGGTCCGAAACTATAGAAGATGATCTTGAATGCTGTCATCCGAACGACCGAACCTGCGCCCCCTTGGCGAGCTATATCGCCATAAATCACTGTTTGTCGGTTCTAAGGAGCAGATAAAAGAGCGGTCACTGAAGCACCTGATCGGCGGCCCGCCGAGACGCCACGGGAGGGTTGCCGCGGTGCCGCCGCACCCCTCTTGCGCGTACGCACAGAACATGATTCGGTCGCCTTGAGGACCGCCCGAGTCAACCAAGCATCCGGTCAAGCAGGAGGCTCACGACATGCGCCAGCACGACACGCTGTTCATCGGAGGCGAGTGGGTGACCCCGGCGGGCACCGGGACGATCGACGTGGTCTCCCCCCACACCGAGGAGGTCGTCGGCCGGGTGCCCGACGGCACGGCCGCCGACATGGACCGCGCCGTGGCCGCCGCGCGGCAGGCGTTCGACCGGGGCCCGTGGCCGCGCCTGACCTTCGCCGAGCGCGCGGCGGCGATCTCCCGGCTGGCCGAGGTCTACGCGGCCCGGCTGGGCGAGATGGCCGATCTCATCACCGAGGAGATGGGCTCGCCCATCACCTTCTCCCAGCTCGCCCAGGCACCGCAGCCGCTCGGCATGCTGCAGTACTACGCCGAGCTCGGCACGACGTTCCAGCAGGAGGAGCAGCGGCCCGGCCTGTTCGGCCCGACGACCGTGCGGCGCGAGCCGGTGGGCGTCGTGGCGGCCATCGTCCCCTGGAACGTCCCCCAGTTCGTCGCCATGACCAAGATCGCGCCCGCGCTGCTGGCAGGCTGCGCGATCGTGCTCAAGCCCGCCCCCGAGACGCCGCTCGACGCGTACCTGCTGGCCGAGATCGCGCAGGAGGCCGGCATCCCGGCGGGCGTGCTCAACATCGTGCCCGCCGGACGTGAGGCGGGCGAGCACCTGGTGTCCCACCCGGGCGTGGACAAGGTGGCCTTCACGGGCTCCACCGCGGCCGGCCGGCGCATCGGCTCCATCTGCGGTGAGCAGCTCAAGCGGGTCAGCCTGGAGCTCGGCGGCAAGTCGGCGGCCATCATCCTCGACGACGCCGATCTGGCCGCCAGTGTCGGCATGCTGGCGATCGCCTCCCTGATGAACAACGGCCAGGCGTGCGTCGCGCAGACCCGCATCCTCGCCTCCCGCAACCGCTACGACGAGGTCGTGGAGGCCGTGGCGGGCATGGTCACCTCGCAGCAGGTCGGCGACCCGGCCGACCCGGCCACCGGCATCGGCCCGCTCGTCGCCAGGCGCCAGCAGGAGCGCGTCGAGGGCTACATCAGGATCGGCATGGAGGAGGGCGCCAAGGTGGTCGTCGGCGGCCTCGACCGGCCGTACGACCGCGGGTGGTACGTCGCGCCCACGGTCTTCTCCGGCGTGAGCAACGACATGCGGATCGCCCGCGAGGAGATCTTCGGGCCGGTGCTGGCGGTCATCCCGTACGAGGACGAGGCCGACGCGATCCGCATCGCCAACGACAGCGACTACGGTCTGGCCGGCTCGGTCTGGACGGCCGACGCGGACCACGGCATGGACGTCGCCCGCCAGGTGCGCACCGGCACGTACGGCGTGAACTGCTTCATGCTGGAGGCAAACGCGCCCTTCGGCGGCTACAAGTCCAGCGGCGTCGGCCGGGAGCTGGGCCCGGAGGGGCTGGCCGGCTACCTGGAGCACAAGTCGATCACGCGCCTGGGCTGAGCGGACTCCCGTTCCGTCCGGCACCACGGACGACCGGCACCACGCGACGACCGGCGCGACGCGGGGCCCCGGCACTCAGGTGCCGGGGCCCCGCTCCGGTCGGATGGCACCCAGCGCGCCCCCGCAACGCTAGGTGCCGCTCACGCGGCTACCTGTGGAGGCCCGCTGAACGCAGGCCACCCCAGGTCCCCACTCCGTCCACCCGCGGCGACCCGCCGAACGCGGACCACTCTGGGCGACCAACCGGATACAAGAAGTATGTCCTACGGATACCGCCGAAGGCGGTTTCCTTCCCCAAGGACTTTCTCCCGGCGGATTTCTTCCTTACGTCCTAGGTAGACGCTTGTTACTCACGAAAGGTTCGTTCTAATCCACTTTCCGATTCGATGGATTAGTTCGGGCGTCGCCGCGGACTCCGCGTGGCCGTATCCGGGCTCGATCCAGAGCTCCTTCGGCTCGCGCGCGCCGTCGTAGATCTGATGGGCGTGCTCCAGGGGGAAGAACGCGTCGGCGTCGCCGTGGACGACCAGCAGCGGGACGGGTGAGATGAGCGCGGCGGCCTCGTACGGCGGCATGGGGATCGGGTCCCACTGGCCCCGGGCGATCCTCGTGCGCTTGGCCACGCGCGCCGCCCACCGGCCGAGCGGCCGCTCGATGGCCCAGTGGACCTGGCGCATCGGCTTGGTGCCCCGGTAGTACCAGCGGGCCGGGCCGCTCACCGACACCACGGCGCCCACGCCGCCACGCAGACCCGCGTGGCGCAGCGCCACCGACGCCCCCATCGAGAACCCCACGACGGCGATCCGCTCGTAGCCGACGACCCGGGCGTGGCGCACCGCCGCCTCCACGTCGAGGATCTCCAGGTCGCCGACCGTCGTCTCGCCGCCGGAACGGCCGTGGCCACGGAAGTCGAACGCCATCACACCGCCGTACCCGCTCAGCACGTGCACGATCCGCCGCGCGGTGCGATCCCGCCACGACCCGGTGAACCCGTGCGCCATCACGATCCCCAGGCCGCCGCCCGGTCCGGCGGCGGGCGGCGTGTGGGCGGCGTCGATGCGGACACCGTCCTCCGTGCGGAGCATGACGGGGAAGTTGGGCGCGAACGGCATGAGACCGAGCCTACGACCCGCGACCACCGTCCCCGCAGGTCGCTAGAGGGGTGTCCCCAGATGTCGCGTCGCCCAGACCGCGATCTGCGCTCGGGAGCTGTGGCCGAGCTTGTCCATGATGTTGGCGATGTGCCGGGCCACGGTCGCCGGGCTGATCACCAGCTCGGCGGCGATGGCACGGTTGGACAGGCCACGGGTCAGCAGCGCGGCGATCTCCCGCTCACGCGCCGTCAACGGCGCCCGCTGGACCGTCCCCTTCGGCGAGGCCGCGACCGGCGCACCTGACGGGGACGCGACCGGCGTACCTGACGGGGACACGACCGTCCCGCCCGACGGGACCGCGACCACGGCGCGGCCGGCGCCCTTCACGACCCGACGACCACCGCCGTCCAGAACGTGACGAGCCACATCCACCGGGTCCATGGCGGCCCCGTGCACCCACAGCAACGCGGCGCGGCCCGCACCCAGCGCGGCACGGGCCCGGCCGAGCAGCTCTTCGACGCGGGCGCCGTCGGGGCCCTGGTGGATCACCTCGCGCAGCGCGACCGCCGCCCCGGCGGCCAGGACCGCGCCCTCCAGGTCGCCCTCGGCCTCGGCCAGCACCGACAGCCCGACCAGGCAGCGGGACAGGCCCCGGTGCTCGCCGGATCGCGTGCTCAGCGCCAGGCTCGCCGCCAGCCGGTCCCGCGCCGACTCGAACTCCCGCAGCATGGCCGCCACCCGCCCCAGCCGCGCCAGGCAACGGGACAGCGCGACGCCGGTGCCCGGCCCCTCCCCCAGCTCCCGCAGCCAGGGCACGGCCGCCTCGTAGTGGGCCACGGCCGTCACCAGGTCGCCGCGCGCCTCGGCCCCCGCGCCGAGCTGCACCGCCGTACGGGCCATGATCCAGCGATGGCCGTGCTCGCACGCCCGCCGCAACGCCTCCTCGCCGTGCCGCTGCGCCTCCCGCAGCCGGCCGCGGACCAGCGCCACCGCCGACAGGCCGGCCAGCGCGGCGGCCTCGTTCCAGGGGTCACCGCAGGCACGGGCCAGCGCCAGGCCGTCCTCGGCATGACGCTGCGCCTCGTCCGCCCGTCCCAGGCGCAGCAGCACCAGGACGGACAGGCTGTGACTCACCCCGGCGGCGAACGGCCCGGCGCCGTCGAGCCGCCCCACGCTCTCCGTGAGCAGCTCCAGCGCCCGGACCAGCTCGTCGCGCTCCTCCAGCCCGTAGGCGAGGTACGCCTTGGCCCGCGCGACCTGCTCGGCCGGCACCTCGTCCAGGTCGAGGGCGAGCAGCCTCTCCACCCAGCCGACGACCTCGGTGGGGCCGCTCACGGGGAGCAGGCTCGTGCTGTGGAAGCACAGCCACAGGCCGCGCCGCGCGTCAGCGGACTCGATCGCCCAGTCGAGCGCCGCCCGCTGGTCGTCGGCCAGGGCGCGGCAGGCGTTGAGCGCGGCCAGCCGCCGCCCCCACGGCAGGCGCGGCTCGACCAGCTCCTCCCTGAAGTGGCGCTCCTGCAGCTCACACAGAACGCCGAGATGGCGGTCGCGCACCATCTCCCGCTCCCCCGCCTCGCGCAGCCGCCCGGCGGCGAACCGCCTGATCGTCTCCAGCAGGTGGTAGCGGACCCCGTCGTCGCCGCGCAGCACCAGCGACTTGTCCACCAGCCCGCCGAGCAGCTCCACGATGTCGGCCGGAGCGATGGGCTCGTCCGCGCACACCCGCTCGGCCAGCTCCAGATCGAACGCCCCGGCGAACACCGACAGCCGCCGCAGCAGCACCCGCTCGTGCGGCGACAGCAGGTCGTGACTCCACTCGATCGCGGCCAGCAACGTGCGCTGGCGCGCCGGGGCGGTACGCCCGCCCGTGGTCAGCAGCGAGAACCGGTCGTCGATGCGGTCGGCGATCTGGCCGGGGGTGAGCAGGCTGGTACGGGCCGCGGCCAGCTCCAGGGCGAGCGGGAGACCGTCGAGGGCCCGGCACAACCGCACCATGTCGGGCAGGCTCTCCAGGCCCAGCCGGGTACCCGCGGCAGCGGCCCGCTCGCGGAACAACCGGACCGCCTCGGCGTCGTACGCGCTCCGCACGGCCCACCGCCCGCACCCCGGCCCCTCCCAGGCCGCGGACCGAACGCCCTCTCCGAGAAGGGCGCCCTCTCCTCCGGCCCCGGCTCCGGCCCCGGCCGCCGGCTCCACCGGCCCGGCGAGGGCATCCCCTTCAGACGACTCGGTCCCCGGCGACATGGTGATCCGTCCGGGCCAGGCATCCCACTCAGGCCCGTCGGCCCCCGCGGGCGTGGCGGCCCGCCCTGACCACGCACCCCACGGAGACTCCTCACCATCCGCAGGCTCGGCCGCCCCGCAGCGAACCGCGCGCCCGGACAGAGCGGTCGGCTCGGACGGAGCGGTCGGCATGGACAGAGCGGTCGGCTCGGACGGAGCGGTCGGCTCGGACGGAGCGGTCGGCTCGGACGGAGCGGTCGGCTCGGGCAGGGCATGCTGGCCGGACGCGGCGCGACATCCCGACAGGGCGTCCCCCTCGGACAGCTCAGCCCCCGCGGAGCCGGCGGCACCCGCGGCCGGTGGTGCCGGCTCAGGCATGGCGTGCCGACCGGCCGCGGCGGGGCGTTCGGGGAGAGCAGAGAGACCGGGGACGGCATGCCGTGCCGGGGAAGCGCCTGGGCCGGCCGTGTCCGGCCGTTCGGGGGAAGCGGGTAGGCCAGGCGTGTCCGGCCGTTCGGGGGAAGCGGGTAGGCCAGGCGTGTCCGGCCGTTCGGGGGAAGCGGGTAGGCCAGGCGTGCTGCCGGACGCGGGCGAGCCGCCGGACAGGGACGGAATGCCGTACCAGGTCGACCAAGAGGGCCAGGCGGGGCAGGAAAGGGCATCCGGGCATGGGGGCCGGGCGGGTATCGGGTCTCGTTCCGTCTCGGCGGCTCCTCCCGGAGGGGAGGCGTCCAGGGGGTGGGTGGCGTCGAGGGGCGAGGCCGGGTGAGGGAGGCGGAGGGCGTCGGCCGGGGGAAGGGCGAGTGGCGGCACCCGCCATACGATCTCTCCGGCGATGCGGAGCGGCTCGCGGCTGGTGGCCAGGATGCTGACCAGCCGGCAGGAGGCCACCAGCTCGGCGCTCACCCGGGCGCACGCGTCGATCAGGTGCTCGCAGTTGTCCAGCAACAGCAGGCAGCGGGTGTCGCCCAGCCGGGCCGCCACGGTGTCCAGCAGCGGCCGTCCCGGCTCCTCGCGTACGCCGAGCACCCTGGCGATCTCGCCCGTGACCAGCTCGGGCCGGTTGATGCGGGCCAGCTCGACCAGCCACACGCCTCCCGGGTACGCGGGCACGAGCCGGGCGGCCACGCGCAGCGCCAGCCTGGTCTTGCCGATTCCGCCGACCCCGCACAGGGTCACCACCCGCGCCCCGCCGACCGCACACCCCGCCCAGCCACGACGTCCGCCCGTGTTCGCTCGCTCCGGCTTCCGGATCGGCTCGATCCCGTCGTCCCGCTCGCCCGGAGCGAGTCGATCACCCTGGTGCGGCAGGTCGAGCCGGCCGTCCGTACGTGACAGGAGGTCCGGATCGCCTCTGTGAGGGAGATCCAGCCAGTCGTCCCACCCGGC
The DNA here is from genome assembly GCF_031570565.1 of Nonomuraea sp. 3-1Str. Taxonomy (NCBI): domain Bacteria; kingdom Bacillati; phylum Actinomycetota; class Actinomycetes; order Streptosporangiales; family Streptosporangiaceae; genus Nonomuraea; species Nonomuraea sp. 3-1Str. The sequence continues at coordinate 319,853 of NZ_JALHBK010000004.1, read as the reverse complement.
CAGGTCGAGCGGGTCATCCCGCCCGGCCAGGTCCAGCCGGTCGTCCCGCCGGGGCAGGTCGAGCCGGTCGCCGCCGCCCTGACGCGGCACCGCGACCGTTCCTCCGGCCGCCCGGACCACCGCCTCCCCGCCGCCGGACACGCTCCCGCTCCCGGTCCCGATCTGGCCCAAGGCCCTCAGCCGGGCCCGAGCGAGCCCTCCCACACCCGGCCCCGATCCGAGATCCTCCCGCTCGGGTCCCGCCGGCCCAGCCCGTTCCCATCCCTCCGGGGCGGGCCCGTCCAGGCGGGTCAGTGCGCGCGCGTCGTCGGGGACCCATTCCGCCGGCCCGCCGGCCCCCGCCCCGTCCCCCGCCGTCCCGTCCCGGCACCCCGCGCCCGCAGGCGCCCCGTCGGGGCACGCCTCATCTCGGGTGGGTGGGGGTGCGGCCGCGAGGAGGGCGCAGAGGTCGGCGAGGTCGCGCTCGCGCCCCACGAACCGGTTCGGCTCGGCCGGAAGGTTGTGCATGAGGGAATGCGGCATGTGGTCACCCTGCGTCGCGGAAGGATCACACTTTTGCATAGTGTTGCACTTCTCACAGGGCCAGCGCTCTCACGATCGCTCTTTCGTCCAGAACGCGTAGATCCGGATCGCAGGCCAGCCTGCGGGCCAGCTCGGGCGCGGCCACGGTGAGCGTGACCTCGTGCTCCTCGATCAGCACCCGGCACCCGATGAGCGACGGCTCGTGCGCGATCACCACGCTGGAGGCGGCCATCATCGCGATGTCGAACGCCCGCAGCCCCCTGAACGTGTCACTCACCGCGGCGAGCACCACGTCCTCCTCCTCCAGCAGCAGCTCCTCGTCGATCTGGCGCAGGTCCTCGGTCAGCTCCTCCAGCCTCAGCGTCCGCCCGCCGTACAGGACCAGCGCGGGCCCGGCCAGCGGGCCGAAGTCGACCGCGCGCTCGCCCATCAGCTCGGCGAACTGCTGCGCGCCCGGCGAGGGCTCCACGGTGAAGACGCGCTCCACGTCGGTCCTGACGGGGCCGTGGGCGCGCTGGGCGATCAGCATGCGGGCCGGTCCACGGGTGTGGAGGGCCGCCACGCCGCCCGCCCAGACGACGGCGTGGACGGCGGTGGCCAGCTCGATGCCGAGCGGAAGGTCGATCAGCACCTGGTCGCCGTAGCGGAGCCCCTGGCCTCGCAGCCCGCCCGCCACGCGCGTCACGCGTCGCGCGAACGCGGTGCGGGTCAGGACCTGGCCCGTGCGGACGTCAGTCATCGTCGGGTCGCCGTCGTGCTCGTCCGCGGCCCCCATAACCAGCTCCGTCCAGGTCATGGCGACAATGTAGGGACCCCAGACCTCCCTGGCATGCGCACAATTGTGCATCCTGATATGTACATCCGCCCGACGGGCGTTGAACGCGTTCCCAACCTGTCCTGGTACGCCCCGGATGGGGGTCTACGTCCTTCAGCTGCCGTCCGCACGTGCCATGAGCTGGGATCAACTAGACTTGACTGAGCCGCGACATCGCGCGGCGGCCCCCACCGACACAGAGCGAGACGTCATCATGCCCTTGAACAGCCGCGACGACCTGCGGAACATCGCGATCATCGCGCACGTCGACCATGGCAAGACCACGCTGGTCGACGCCATGCTCTGGCAGTCCGGGGCCTTCCGCGCCAACCAGGACGTGGACGACCGGGTCATGGACTCCAACGACCTGGAGCGCGAGAAGGGCATCACCATTCTCGCCAAGAACACCGCGGTCAAGCACGGCGGCATGACCCTCAACATCATCGACACCCCGGGCCACGCCGACTTCGGTGGCGAGGTCGAGCGCGGCCTGTCGATGGTCGACGGTGTCGTGCTGCTGGTCGACGCGTCGGAGGGGCCGCTCCCGCAGACCCGCTTCGTGCTGCGCAAGGCGTTCGGCGCCAAGATGCCGGTCATCCTCTGCATCAACAAGGTCGACCGCCCCGACGCGCGCATCAAGGAGGTCGTCGACGAGGTCTACGAGCTCTTCATGGACCTCGACGCGACCGAGGAGCAGATCGACTTCCCGATCGTCTACGCCTCGGCCAAGGCCGGCCGCGCCTCGCTCAACCGTCCCGAGGACGGCGGCATGCCGGACTCCGAGGACCTGGAGCCCCTGTTCGACATCATCAAGTCGACGATCCCGGCCCCGACCTACGACCCGAACGCCCCGCTGCAGGCTCACGTCACCAACCTCGACGCGTCCTCCTACCTCGGCCGCATCGCGCTGTGCCGCATCCACCAGGGTGTGATGCGCAAGGGCCAGCAGGTGAGCTGGTGCCGTACCGACGGCACGATCCAGCGCGTCAAGATCACCGAGCTGCTGATGACGGAGGCGCTGGAGCGCAAGCCGGCCGAGGAGGCCGGTCCCGGCGACATCATCGCCATCGCCGGCATCCCCGACATCATGATCGGCGAGACGCTGGCCGACCCCGAGGACCCGCGCCCGCTGCCGCTGATCACGGTCGACGAGCCCGCCATCTCGATGACCATCGGCACCAACACCTCGCCGCTGGTCGGCAAGGTCAAGGGCTCCAAGGTCACCGCCCGCATGGTGAAGGACCGCCTGGAGAAGGAGCTCGTCGGCAACGTGTCGCTGCGCGTGCTGCCGACCGACCGGCCCGACGCCTGGGAGGTGCAGGGCCGCGGCGAGCTGGCGCTGGCCATCCTGGTCGAGCAGATGCGCCGCGAGGGCTACGAGCTGACCGTCGGCAAGCCGCAGGTGGTCACCAAGCTCGTCGACGGCAAGGTCCACGAGCCGGTCGAGCGGCTGACCGTCGACTGCCCGGAGGAGTACCTCGGCGCGGTCACCCAGCTCCTGGCCGTCCGCAAGGGCCGCATGGAGCACATGACCAACCACGGCACCGGCTGGATCCGGATGGAGTTCGTGGTGCCGGCGCGCGGCCTGATCGGCTTCCGCACCGAGTTCCTCACCGAGACGCGCGGCACGGGCCTGGTCCACCACGTGTTCGACTCGTACGAGCCGTGGTTCGGCGAGCTGCGCACCCGTAACAACGGCTCGCTGGTGGCCGACCGGTCCGGTCCCGTCACCGCGTTCGCCATGCTCAACCTCCAGGAGCGCGGCACGCTGTTCGTCTCGCCCACCACCGAGGTGTACGAGGGCATGATCGTCGGCGAGAACTCCCGGTCCGACGACATGGACGTCAACATCACCAAGGAGAAGAAGCTCACCAACATGCGCTCCTCCACCAGCGAGGAGACGGAGAAGGTGATCCCGCCGCGCGTCCTGTCGCTGGAGCAGGCGCTGGAGTTCATCCGCGAGGACGAGTGCGTGGAGATCACGCCCGACCACGTGCGCATCCGCAAGGTGGTCCTCGACGCCGCCACCCGCGGTCGCGCCGTCGCCCGCGCCAAGCGCTCCTGACACAGCGACCTGACACAGGGGCCTGACACAGAGGCTTCTCCCGCGACGCCTCCGCGCGCGCCCACCGGGTGGGCGGCGCGGGGCCGGTCCGGGCAGGGCCGGTCCGGGCGGGACCCGTTCGGGCGGGTGTTACCACACAGGTGTGACCACACCGTTACCGCACCGCGGAGAACATCCGGCCGTGCCCGTGGATCATCCACACTGTGGGAAAGCTCCGGATCGTCGTGGCGTTCGGGCTGGCCATGGTCTCGCTGGGCGCGATCCTCTGGTGCCTCGTGGCGGCCAGACCGGTCGAGTGGTCCACGCGTACCCCGAGCCCCGAGGTGCCCGACGCCTGGGAGCTGACCGCCGGGCGCACCGCGGCCGGCTACGCGGCCGAGCGTGAGGCCACGACCGAGGTCGTGGTGGGGCGGGCGAGCCGCGCCGACCTGACCGGGGTGCCCGCCGGGCGCATCGACGAGCGGCTGCGCCAGGTCAAGGTCACGGTCAGGCACCGGCTGCGGATGCGCGCCGAGGACGAGCTGGCCGCGACGCTGCGCCAGGGCAGCGAGTTCCCCGGCGGGATCCAGCGCTTCACCGACGACGGGTTCGGCGCGATCAAGGTGCTCGGTGCCGTCCTGGCCCCGACGAAACGGCTAGCGCCGGTCCTGACCACCTCCGCCGGGCACACCACCGTCGAGTTCCAGGTGACGATGCTGCGGCAGTTCCAGCAGGGCGAGCTGATGGAGCTGGCGTTCCAGGAGCCCGCCGGCCGCCCGCTGATCGTGCTGCGGCGCGCCGTCACGGTGCTCCCCGGCGAGTGGACGCCGCTGCGCGTCCAGGGCGTGCGGCCGTCGCGGGAGGACCCGGAGCGGCTGGAGTTCGCCGTCGGGTTCTACCCGGTGAGCGTGACGCTGGCCCAGGACTCCTACGGGTTCCCCGACCGCCAGGAGGAGGACGACTTCTCCTGGGCGACGGCGCTCGGCATCGGGACCGCCGTGGTGCTCGTGTGGTACCTCGTGCGGGCCATGGGCATGGCCTGGTGGCAGCGGACGGCGAACCGCGAGTTCGCCATCGGCCTGCTGCTGGCCGCACCGACCCTCCTGATCCCCCTCGTGGCCAAGGATTTCACGCCGTTCGCGTACGTGATCCTGTTCGGCGCGGTGCCGGCGCTGGCCGTGTGGCATGCCGGTCGGGTCCTGCCGACGAGCCCGCCGTGGACGGCGCGGGAGGTGCTGGGCGTGACCGCGCTCGGCGTGCTGCTGAGCCTGGGCATGCTGACCTGGTCGTGGCTGCACGAACAGCTCCCGTCCGGCACGCTGCTGACGGGCTCCGCCATCGCGGCGCTGGCCGCCGCCGGGTCCGCCGTGGGGTTCAGCTCCGACCTCGGCATCCGCATGGTCGCGGTACGGCTGGCCGCGTTCGCCGCCGGGTCGGCCGTCGCGCTGCTGGCCCTCGCGCTGTGGACGCGGGCGCTGGTGGACGGCGTCTACCCGCCGGACAGCGTCCGGCTCGTGCTGGGCCTGGGCTGGGCGCTCATCCCCGTCACCGCGGTCGCCGTGGCCACGCGGCGATGGTCGCGGCGGGCGGTGGTGGTCGCCGTGGTGGCGAGCCTGCTCGTGCAGGGCTGGCCGACCGAGTGGCTGGACGCCGGGTCGTGGAGCCTGCCCCTGGCCCCGCCGGCGGAGCCCAAGCTGGGCGACCTGCCGCTGAGCCCGCTCATGCGTGGCGTGCTGGGCCTGCTGCTGCTCGGGTTCGGGCTGCTGCTGCTACGGCTGTGGCGGCTCGGCGGGTCCATCGAGGCGATCAGCCACCCGGCTGCCGAGGCCACGATGATCGCCGGACTGATGGTCCTGTACCTCACGCCCCGGGGCAGCATCACGATCGCCGACAGCGACGTGCCGCTGCCGCTGCTGTCGATCACCTCGATCGTCGCCTGGCTCGCGGCCCGCTGGCTGCTCGTCACCCCGCACCCGTCCGTGGTCGAGCCCACCTCCCCCGACGAGCACCGCGAGCTGATCAGATCCGCCCTGCACAAGCGGCTCCTGCTCATCTCCGAGCAGGAGCTGTACCGGCTCGGCCGGGGCAGGATCGGCGCGGGCGAGATGACGATGGCCGACTTCGACGAGCGCCGGCAGGCCCTGGAGGAGGCGCTCCGCCGGCACGGGCGCGACCCGGAGACGGCCTTCGCCACCGCCGCCGGCTGCCCGCCGTGGGTCAACGGCGTGTACGGCTTCGCGGTGAGCCTGCTGCTGAGTGTGCCGTTCGCGCTCCTGTACGGCAGTCCCGCCGGGGTGGACCTGAGCAGCTTCGTGTTCGACATGCGCTACCTGCTCACCCTGCCCGCCTTCGGGTTCCTGTTCGGGTACTTCTACCCCCGCGTCCGCGGCACCCAGCCCATGACCAAGGCCCTCTACCTCATGGCCGCCGCCCTCGCCACCGAGCTGTCCGGGTACCTGTCGGCGCTGGTGGAGCCGGACATCGGCGGGCTCGACAAGGTGCAGGTGGTGGCGATCGTGGGGGGCGAGGTGGCGCTGGTCTGCATCGGGCTGGGGCTGTACTGGGAGTGGCGGCTCATGCACCTGGCCGGGGAGCCGTGGGCGCGGGTCCGCAACATCCGCAGCGTCCGCAGCCTGGCCACGCCGCTGCTGGCGGTGGTCATCGCGGCGGTCACCACGGCCGCGACCTCGGCGGCCGGCCAGACGGTCGACCGCATTCTCCAGGGCGACGAGCAGGTCACCACCACGGCTCCGAAGTGACCGCCCGCCCTAACGGGACCCGCCGCCGGTCCTCTCCGTGCTCAGCACCCCGCTGTTCTCCGTGCTCAGCACGAGGTAGCCGTCGCGGGAGAACCGTACCCGGTAGCCGTGCTGGAGGAGGGTACGCACGCGGGCCCGCTGCTCCTCCACGCCCGGGAACGGGAACGTGCGGCGGCCCACGTCGGCCACCACCCACGGGGCCCAGCGCGGGGTGCGGTCCCACAGCAGCACCGTGTCTCGGCCGGACAGCGCCGGGGCGAGGTTGTTGGCCGCCTCCACCAGCACCCCGCCGGGCACGGCCGACACGGCCGCGGCGGCGGCGCCCTCGCGCCCGTCGCGCCGGTAGGACGCGGGGTCGGCCAGCTCGGCCAGCGCGAAGAACGGCACGGTCGCGACCGCGAACGCCACCACGCCCGCCGCCCACCACCGCACGATCCGCCCGCCGCGCTCCTCCCCCAGGCGGTCGCGCAGGCGGCGGACCCCGTCCACCCCCGCGGCGAGCACGACGACAACGACGAACGCGTTGTAGTGGTACCCCGGCACCCACCAGTTGGGAAAGGAACTGGCCAGCATGCGCTCGGCCAGCAGGGGCACCGCCACGAGCAGGAGCGGCGAGCCCAGCGCCGCCAGCAGCGTGGTGCCGAGCAGCAGGGCCAGCGTGAGCAGCTTCACCGGCGGGCTGCCGAGCTGCGCCACCACCGCCAGCGGGTCCGTCAGCGCGGTGCGGGCGGCGGCCCCCGCGTCGGCCCCCAGCGCGCCGTACGCCCAGTAGTAGTCGGGCCGTCCCCCGAACAGCGGGATCAGCACCTGCGAGGCCAGCCACGTGTGGACGGTGCCGCCCACGACGAACGCCCCGCCCATGACCCGCCGGCCGCGCTGCCCGAGCAGCACCAGCCCGAAGCCGGCGACGAGCAGCCCCATGTCCTCCTTGACGCACAGCAGCGCCAGGGCGACGAGCACGACGTGGACCCGCCGCCCGGCCTGGTGGCGTTCGAGCAGCAGGCCGGTGAGCAGCGGCGCGAACGCGGCCTCGTGGAAGTCGAACGCCGCCGCCTCCACGACCGGCCACGACAGCGCGTACGCCACCGCGACGAGGTGCGCGGCGCGGACGCCCAGAGCCCGCCTGGTGAAGACCCACAGCGGCACGGTGGCGGAGGCCAGCAGCACGGCCTGCGCGGCCAGCAGCGTGCCGGGGCCGTCGTGGATCCAGTAGAGAGGCGCGAGCACGGCCAGGATCGGCGACCAGTGGTCACCGAGGACGGTGAAGCCGGGCCCGAAGTCGTTGTGGACGCCCTTGACGACGGCCACCGGCAGGCCGAACCGTGAGTAGGACCGGACCGCCTGATCGAAGATCACCAGGTCGTACGCCCCGGCCCGGAACCCGGCCAGCCGCACGAAGGAGACGGCGCCGTACAGCAGGGCCGCCACGGCGGTGATGACGGCCAGAACGCCCCGCTCCCGCCGCCCCCCGGTCTCGCCGTCCAGCCCGCCGCCGGTCAGCGGCGGCGGGGCAGCTCGCTGCCCCGGACGTGCGTGGCCAGCCAGTCCACCAGCGGACCGTAGGCCCGCCACGTCTCCCGCACCCGCTCCACGACGTCCTTCGTGTGGACCCACGGCTCCGGCGGGAAGCGGCGGCCGGCGTGCAGGGAGCGGTGGCGGAGCAGGTCGATGCGGGGATGGTCGGCCGGGTAGTCGCGGGGCCTGGTCTTCAGCCGGTCACCCGCCGGCTCGTAGCCCGCGGCCCGGAGCTCGGCCATCACCGCCTCCAGCGGCTCGCCCGACAGGTCCTCGGCGACCGCCGCGCGGTAGCGGGCGATCTGGTCGGGAGCCTGGGTGTAGCAGCCGCCCGCGGTGTAGAGCCCGTCGGCGCCGATCTGGACGTACAGCCCGATCCCCGGCATGCGGTCGACGAAGGCGCCCTGGTGGGTCTTGTACGGCGACTTGTCCTTGGCGAAGCGGACGTCCCTGTGCGGCCGGAACAGGTGGGCCTGCCCGAACTCAGCGGCCAGCTCCTCGGCGAGCGCGAGCATCGGCGCCCGCACCGCCTCCTCGTAGAGGTCCCGGTGCCGGGTGAAGTACGTCTTCGTGTTGTCCGCCTCCAGGCCCTCGTAGAAGACGAACGCCTCGTCGGGGAAGCCGGTGAAACCCATACGGGCCAGCCTGCCATGTCGCACCGACAACATGGCACGCGGTCACCGGGCCTCCGCCGGCTCGGCGGACTCGTACGTCCGGCCCGGCAGCAGCGCCCTGCCGTACAGCTCGGGCACCGTGACGAAGTGGTAGCCCTTCCTGGCCAGCGTGTCGAGCAGCCGCGGGACCGCCGCGACGCTGGTCGGGTGGATGTCGTGCAGGAGCACGATCGCGCCGGGAGGGGCCTGGCCGGCGCGCCGTGCCACGATCTCGGCATTCCGGTCGCGCCAGTCGAGTGTGTCGACGCTCCACAGGATCTGCGCCAGCCCCTCATGGCGCGCCTGCTCGGCGACGCGGGCGTTCGTCGCCCCGTACGGCGGCCGCATGAGCCGCATCCGCACCCCGGTCGTCCGCTGGACGATCTCCTCGGTGTCGGCCAGCTCGCGCCTGAGCCGCTCGTCGGACAGGGCGGTCAGCGGCGGGTGGCTCCACGAGTGGTTGCCCAGCTCGTGCCCGTCCTCCACGATGCGGCGGGTGAGGCCGGTGTGGTCGGCGGCCACCATCTGCCCCAGGACGAAGAACGTGGCCCGCACCCGCCGCTCGCGCAGCAGGTCGAGCAGCTTGCCGGTGTACTCGCCGGGGCCGTCGTCGAAGGTGAGGGCGACGCACTTGCGCCGCCGGCAGTCGACCACGCGGCGGGCGGGCCAGTCGGGCTGGACGGCGGCCAGCCGCCGGGCGAGCACGCCGGGGTCGATGACGGCGGGCGGGCGCGGCGCCGCGACGGGCGTCGTGGAGGTCGTGTGCGTGGTGCCGCATCCGGCCATGGCGGCGGCGAGCGCGGCACAGGCCGTCACGACGGCCAGGCGGACCGAGTCCCGGCGGGCCGGCCCACCGGCTGGGCCCGCTGTGACACCGCTACGGGTAGTCCTGCGCCAAGTGCCCGCGCAACTCTTTGGCCAGGTCATTCCACCACAGTGGTACATCAGCCTGGAGCTCTGCGAAGCGACGCGCCACCCTTATGGCACATCCGACCGCATCCGTACCCAAATGTCGACGTTTCACCGGTCCTTCCTGCCAGCGGTAAAAACCGTGCCGGTAGCGGACGACGAGGCCGATCCAGACGGGAAGTGTGGCGTCGTCACCCAGCTCGTACGCGGTGGTGACGCCGAGCTCTCGCAGCTCGGCCCGGAGCTTCTCCGTCGCCGCGCGGGCCTCGGTCACGCGTCACCCCCTGCCGGTGCTCGAACGCACACACAGGGATGTACCCACCCACGGGTCACAACCGACAATGACATGCCGTCATCATGGGACTCCGTTGGGTGACAGCGGGGGCTGTTCCGCGTTATTGGCACCATCGGGCAGGGTCCGACCGCCCGATCCGGGGCCGCACAGCATCAGAGCCCGAATCCCCACGGGGATCGGGCTCTGGATCAGCCGCGTCAGGGGCGAGGACGGGGTGCGGGCTCAGGCCGCCGTGCGCTGCGCCGGAGGGCGGAAGGCGCCCTCCTCCATCGCGTACGGCTCCAGCATGGTCCGGAGCTGGCGGCGGCCCCGGTGGAGGCGGGACATCACGGTCCCGATGGGGGTGCCCATGCGCTCGGCGATCTCCTTGTACGCGAACCCCTCGACGTCGGCCAGGTAGACGGCCACGCGGAAGTCCTCGGGCAGGGAGCGGAGCGCGTTCATCACGACGTTGTCGGGCAGGCGCTCCAGCGCCTCGGTCTCGGCCGACTTCAGCCCGGTCGAGGAGTGCGACTCGGCGGCGTGCAGCTGCCAGTCCTCGATCTCCTCGGCGGCCGACAGCTTCGGCGAGCGCTGCCGCTTGCGGTAGTCGTTGATGAAGTTGTTGGTCAGGATACGATGCAGCCACGCCTTGAGGTTCGTGCCCTCGCGGAACTGGTGGTAGGAGGTGTACGCCTTGGCCACCGTCTCCTGGACGAGGTCCTCCGCGTCGGCGGTGTTACGGGTCAGGCGCATGGCGGAGGCGAACAGCTGCGACGTCACGGGCACGACATCGCGCTCGAACCAGTCCTGACGCTGCTCTTCGGTCATAGTGATCAAGTTTCCCCCTTGCGCTATCCCATCTCGGCACAGGTCGGCCCGCATCGAAGTCCATGGTGTCAACACCCACGTAAGGGCCGCGTTAACGGTTGCGCCTGGTCAGAGAGGTGAGAAGTCCGTCTGCTCGCGGCGTGCGTTATCACGTCCACGGCTGGACTTGTCTCAGTACCATAACACTATCCACCCAATTTCGTGGAAAAAGTGGCCAGAGTCACATGAGATAGCGTATGAGCATGGATTTTGTGGATCGTCATAACACGAGGACGCGCCACTGGGTGGCCGAGGCCATCCGCACAGTGGAGGCCGACGCCAACCGGAGTTGTGACACGCACCTTCATGTCTTTCCGCTGCCCCCGCAGTGGGGGGTAAACCTCTACTTGAAAGACGAGTCGGTGCACCCCACCGGTTCACTCAAACACCGGCTGGCCCGCTCGCTCTTCCTGTACGGCCTGGCCAACGGCTGGATCGGCCCCGACACGACGATCGTCGAGGCGTCGAGCGGATCGACGGCGGTCAGCGAGGCGTACTTCGCCCGGCTGCTCGGCCTGCCGTTCATCGCGGTGATGCCGGCCTCGACCTCGCCGGAGAAGTGCCACCTCATCGAGTTCTACGGCGGCAAGTGTCACCTGGTCGACGACCCCACCACGATCTACGAGGAGTCGCGCCGCCTGGCCGCGGAGTCCGGCGGCCACTTCATGGACCAGTTCACCTACGCCGAGCGGGCCACGGACTGGCGGGGCAACAACAACATCGCCGAGTCCATCTTCGCCCAGATGGCCTTGGAGCCGCACCCCGTGCCCGCCTGGATCGTGGTCGGCGCCGGCACCGGCGGCACCTCGTCCACGATCGGCCGCTACATCCGCTACCGGCGGCACTCCACCCGCCTGGCCGTGGCCGACCCCGAGGGGTCGGCCTTCTATCCGGCCTGGGTGTCCGGCGACGCCTCGGTCACGGCGCGGGGCTCGCGGATCGAGGGCATCGGACGGCCCCGGGTGGAGCCGTCGTTCCAGCCGTCGGTGATCGACCGCATGCTGGCCGTACCTGACGCCCGGTCGATCGCCGCCATGCACTGGGTGCGCGAGGTGACCGGCCGCGACGTCGGCGGCTCGACCGGCACCAACGTGGCGGCCTGCGTGGAGCTGATCAAGGAGATGCGCGCCGCGGGCGAGCGCGGCAGCATCGTCACCCTCATCTGCGACGGCGGCGAGCGTTACCGGGGCACGTACTGCGAGCCCGCCTGGCTGGCCGCCCAGGGCCTGGACATCCACCCGCACCTGGACGACCTGCGCGCCTTCCTGGCGGGCTGAGCCGTCAGGCGGTCCTGGCCGGGTCCACCGAGAAGAACCCGGCCAGGTCGTCCAGGATCGCGTGCGCGCCCTGGATGCCGACCGCGGTCATCCACGTCTGGTCCTCGACCTCGTGCTTCTCGCCCTTCAGCCTGCCCCACAGCGGGTTGGCGGCGAACTTGTCCTTGTACTCCGTGGCGGCGGGGTCGCCGTAGGTCGCCACGAAGATGTGCTGGGCGTCCAGGTCGGCGATGCGCTCCTGGCTGACGTCCACCACGATCGAGTCCTCGACGGTGGGCTGGCCCTTCGGGCGGGGGAAGCCGACGTCCTTCAGGACGATGCCGGAGTAGGACTTCTCGACGTACAGGCGGGCGGTCGGCTCGCCGGCGAAGCGGACGATCGAGACGGTGGGCAGCTCGCCGCCCTCCTTGGCCTTGACCGCCTCGCCGATCTTCGCGGCGCGGGCCTCGTACTCCTTGATCCGGGTCTCGGCGAGGTCCTCCTTGCCGAGCGCCTGGCCCATGAGCCGGACGTTGTCCTTCCAGATGGCGCCGGTCGTCTCGCTGAAGACCGTCGGCGCGATCTTGGAGAGCTTGTCGTAGAGCGCCTCGTGGCGGACCTTGGCGGAGACGATCAGGTCCGGCTTGAGCGCGATGATCTTCTCCAGGCTGGGCTGCTCCAGCGTGCCCACCGCGACGGCCTCCTTGCCGTACCGGGCGGCCACCGCGCCGAGGTAGTCGGGCAGCTTGGTCTCGATCGAGCGGTAGGTGGTGTAGCCGACGACCGGCGTCTCCAGCGTGAGGACCGCGTCGACGAAGCTCTGGTCGAGGGCGACCACCCGCTTGGGCTGGGCCGGGATCACGGTCTCGCCCATCGCGTGCTTGACGGTGCGGAACGGCGTGCCGGCCTGGCTGGACGCCGGGGCGCCGGCTCCGGTCGACTCCGTGCCGGCCGAACCGCAGCCGGCGGCGAGCCCCGCCACCAGCATCGCGCTCACCAAGGCGCGCAACCGTCTCATCGAAACCCCTCCCAGGGCAAAAAGTTAGGCAACCCTTATTTAGGTTAGCCCTGCCTAAGCTGGCATACTTCAGCGGGACGGGCAACTGCCGGAAGGGGTCAATGTGAGCGCAACCGCCGTCGCGCCGCGCCTTCACGGCATCCGCCGGCGCCGCGGCCTGCTGCTCGCCGCCCTGCTCGCGGCCGTGTGCGTCGCGGTGCTGCTGAGCGTCACGATCGGCGCCAAGGCCGTTCCGCTCGGCGACGCCTGGCAGGCGCTCACCGCCCCGACCGGCACCGAGAACGACATCGTCATCCGCTCCCTGCGCGTGCCCAGGACCGCCCTCGGCGTGCTGGCCGGGCTCGCGCTCGGCGTGGCCGGGGCGCTCATGCAGGGCCACACCCGCAACCCGCTCGCCGACCCCGGCCTGCTCGGCGTCACCCAGGGAGCCGCGTTCGCGATGGTCGCCTCGATCATCCTGCTCGGCACCCAGAGCCTGCTCGCCTACATCTGGTTCGGCCTGGCCGGCGCGCTGGTGGCCAGCGTGGCCGTGTTCGCGCTCGGCATGGTCGGCGGCCGGGGCGGCCCCACGCCGGTGACGCTCGCGCTCGCGGGCACCGCCGTCAGCGCCTTCCTGTACGCCCTGACCTCCGCGATCGTGCTCCTGGACGAGCAGGCCATGGACGTGTTCCGGTTCTGGCAGGCCGGCTCGGTGGCCGGACGCGGCCCGGACGTGGTCTGGCAGGTGCTGCCGTTCATCGCGGCAGGCCTGGTGCTGGCGCTGGTCAACGCGCCCGGCCTCAACGCGCTGTCCCTCGGCGAGGACGTCGCGCGCAGCCTCGGCCAGAACATCGCGCTCACCCGGGGCATCGGCGTCGCCGCCGTCACGCTCCTGACCGGGGCGGCGGTGGCCGCCTGCGGGTCGCTGGCGTTCGTCGGGCTGCTGGTGCCGCACCTGGCCCGCCCGCTGTCGGGCACCGACCACCGCTGGCTGCTGCCCTACTCCGGCCTGATCGGCGCGGCGCTGCTGCTGCTCGCCGACGTGATCGGCCGCGTCATTGCCCCCGGCGAGCTGGAGGTCGGCGTGGTGCTCGCGCTGATCGGCGCGCCGTTCTTCGTGGCGCTGGTCCGCCGCAGGAAGCCGGTGCGGCTGTGACCCGGACCTCCGCGCGAGTGAAGCCGTCGTTCCCGCTGCGCGCGGGCGGCCTGTCGTGGCGGGTCCGGCCCCGCGGCGTCGCCGTGACCGTGGCCGGCCTGGTGCTGCTCGCCCTGCTCATGGCCCTGAACATGCGCCTCGGCGACCTCCCCCTCGGCCTGGCCGACGTCGTGCGGGCCACGTTCGACCCGTCCGTGCCCGAGCATTTCGTGGTGATGGAGCTGCGCCTGCCCCGCGCGCTGACCGGGGCGCTCGTCGGCGCCGCGCTCGCCCTGTCGGGCGCGATCATCCAGTCCATCGCGCGCAACCCGCTGGCCAGCCCCGAGATCCTCGGCGTCACCACCGGCGCCTCGGTGACCGTGGTGGCCGGCGTCGTCATGAGCGGCAGCGCGTACGGCGGCGCCAGCGGCCTGTTCTCCGCGCTCGGCATCCCGGCGCTGGCGCTGCTCGGCGGCCTGGCCGGAGCCGCGGTGGTGTACGCGCTGGCCTGGCGGCGCGGCCTCGACGGCTACCGGCTGGTCCTGGTCGGCATCGGCGTGGCCGCCGTGTTCACGAACGTGAAGTTCTGGCTGCTGACCGTCGGCGACGTCAACGACACCACCCGTGCCATGGTGTGGATCAGCGGCTCGCTCAACGGCCGCGGCTGGGAGCACGTCGTGCCGGTCGGCCTGGCCCTGGCCGCGCTGATCCCGCTGACCCTGCTCGGCACCCGCTCCCTCGACGCGCTGCGCTACGGCGACGACACCGTCACCGCGCTCGGCGTCCGGGTCAACCTGTCGCGCGCGCTCATGCTGCTCGCCGCCGTGCTGCTGGCCGCCGTGGCGACCGCCTCGGCCGGGCCGATCGCGTTCGTGGCGCTGGCCGCGCCGCAGATCGCGCTGCGCCTGGTCCGGTGCGCCCAGCCGCCGCTGCTGTCGTCCGCCGTGACCGGCGCCGTCCTCACGACCGGGGCCGACCTGATCGCGCGCACCCTGTTCTCCCCCATCGAGCTGCCCGTGGGCGTCGTCACCGCGGTGCTCGGCGCGCCGTACCTGATCCACCTCATCTGGAAGGCACGCGCATGAGGCTCCAGGCCGCCGGCGTCACGCTGGGCTACGGCGACCGGGTCGTCGTCGACGGGCTCGACCTCGGCGTCGAGGCGGGCACGGTGACCACGATCATCGGTCCCAACGGGTGCGGCAAGTCCACGCTGCTGCGCGCCCTCGGCCGGCTGCTCAAGCCGCGCGGAGGCGAGGTACTGCTCGACGGCCGGCGCATCGACCGGATGCCGACCCGGGAGGTGGCCAAGGTGCTCGGCGTGCTGCCGCAGTCCCCCACCGCGCCCGAGGGGCTGACCGTGGCCGACCTGGTCGCGCGCGGCAGGCACCCCCACCAGACGTGGTACCGGCAGTGGTCGTCCGACGACGAGACGGCCGTGGCCCTCGCCCTGGAGCTGACGGGCCTGGCCGACCTGGCGGAGCGCCCGCTGGACGAGCTGTCGGGCGGGCAGCGGCAGCGGGCGTGGATCTCCATGGCCCTCGCCCAGGGCACCGACCTGCTGCTGCTGGACGAGCCCACCACGTTCCTCGACCTGGCACACCAGGTGGAGGTGCTGGAGCTCGTACGGAACCTGCATCAGGAGGCGGGCCGGACCATCGTGATGGTCCTGCACGACCTCAACCTCGCGGCCCGCTACGCCGACCGGCTGGTGGCCATGCGCGCCGGCCGGGTGGTCGCCGCGGGCTCCCCGGAGGAGGTGCTGACCGAGGAGCTGATGCGCGAGGTGTTCGAGCTGGACGCCAAGGTCATCCAGGATCCCGTCGCGGGGACTCCGCTGGTGGTGCCCATCCGGCCGCTGTCCCGGTCCTGAGATCACCGGCGGCCAGCCGCCGCACGCCCGGCGTCACCATCGTGGCCGGCACCAGCGTGACGACCCCGGACACCACGTCGCCCAGCACCAGCAGCCGCCCGCGGTCGAACCGGTCCGCGAGCACCCCGCCGAGCAGGAGCCAGTAGGACCGGCCCACGCCTCACGCCTCCGCGAGCGCCCGCCGGATGTCGGGATCTCCGGGCGCCAGCCGCGCGGCCCGCAGGAGATCGCCTCGCGCCGCCTCCGGCCGTCCCGCGGCGCTGTGCACCAGGGACCGGTTGAACAGCAGTTCGGCCGTCTCCTCCAGCTTCAGCGCCTGCGTGAGGTCGGACAGCGCGGCGTCGTGGTCGCCCTCCTCGTACGACACGGCGGCCCGGCCCGCCCAGGCGGCCACCAGGTCCTGGTCCAGGTCCAGCGCGGCGTCGAACGCGGCCACGGCCTCCGCAGGCCGGCCCTCGGCCGCCTCGACCTGCCCGAGCACGCACCTGAGATGCGGGCTGCGCGGGTCGAGCGCGAGCCCCCGCTCCACGTCGCGCCGGGCCGCGGCGTGCTCGCCCGCCGCCGCGAGGAGCCCCGCGCGGTTGACGTACGCGGGGGCGAAGTCCGGGTCGAGGTCGAGCGTGTGGTCGAGGTCGGCGAGCGCGCCGTCGAGGTCGCCGGTCGCGTAGCGGACCTCCGCCCGGTTGTAGTACGCCTCCGGGAACGGCGGGCTGAGGCGGATCGCGGCCTCGAAGTCGGCCCTCGCGTCCTCGTGGCGGCCCAGCTTGTGCAGCAGGGTGCCGCGGTCCAGGTAGTAGTCGGGGTAGCCGGGGTCGGTGCCGATGGCGATCGCGTAGTCGGCCAGCGCCTCCTGGGTGCGCCCGGCGGCGGCCAGGAGCTGGGCGCGGTTGGCGTACAGGACGAGCCGGTGGATCGGGTGCGTGCCGCCGAGATGCGCCTCGGCCAGGTCGATGGCCTGGCGCACCAGGTCGAGCGCCGCCGCCAGGTTGCCCCTGCGCACCTCGACCAGGGCCTTGCCGTTGAGGTCGAAGCCCAGGTGGAAGGCGCGCTCGCGGGCGTCGGGCAGCAGCGAGGTGATCGTGACGGCTTCGTTGACCCAGGCCAGGGCCTCCTCCGGGTCGCGCCGCGCGAGGTCATGGTGGCGTACCAGCAGCATGGCGGTGGCGTACGCGATCGTGGCGCGGTGCTTGGGGTCGGTGCTCAGGCGGCGGGACCCGTCGTACAGGGCGCGGGCCTCGTCCTCCCGCTCGATGGCCTCCAGCGCGGCGCCCACCCGCTGCACCAGCAGCCGCCGGCCCTCCGGGTCGCCGTCCTGGGAGAGGCCGCGCAGCGCCTCCAGGCCGGCCTCGGCCATGGCGTGGTGGAATCCCTCGTCGCGGAAGCGGTCGAAGTCGGCGTTCAGCGGCTTGTCCGCGGGCGCGCGCCGGCCGGCGACGACGCGCAGCAGGCCCGGGTCCACCCGCCTGCGCAGCACCTCGACCAGCTCGGCGTCGGTCGGGTCGGCCTCGCCGAGGTTGTCGGCGGTGACGGTCAGAGGACCGGTCCGGCTCAGGTGGTCGCGGACGAACTCGGCCAGCCCGTTCGCGACGCGCAACGTCCGGCGGGCGCCGGGGATGAGGATGCGCTGCGCCCTTGGCAGGGTCTCGGCCAGGGTGCGCCTGCTCCGTGGGATCGTCAGGTGCGGCGCCGCGACCCCGATCTCGATGTCGTACGCGGCGACGAGGTCGGGCCGGTGGGCCAGCGCCTCGGGCACGAGGTGGTCCAGCAGCGCGGCTGCGAGCGTGTAGGGGCCGTGGAGCCTGCGGTCGGCGTCCAGGACGATCGTGTCCACCCGAACCTTCTTCCGTGATCCGTCTCCGATCGCGCCTCGGCCGGCGCCCCTCGTGGGGGCGCCGGCCGGGTGGGAGTCAGGGGGTGTGTCGCGGAGCGGCCGCGCCGGAGGGCTTCACGGTTCCGGGCTTGTGGACGACGACCTTCTTCATCGGGTGCCTCTCGTGTTGCATGACGAGACCGTCGCGAACCGTCGCGGGGCGATCTCTCGGGTGACCGGTTCATGTGAACACACGCCAAGTCCGGCGATCAAGGCTTTTCCGGGTAAATCAAATTTTCTATCCATTTTCGGAAGCCGTCATAATTTGGGCGGCTATATCCGAAAATATTGGGCCTTTATTCCCCGATGATCGCGTCCACGAACACCTCGGGGTCGAAGGGCGCCAGATCGTCGGGCCCCTCGCCGAGACCCACCAGCTTGACCGGAACCCCCAGCTCCCGCTGGACCGAGATGACGATGCCGCCCTTGGCCGTGCCGTCGAGCTTGGTCAGCGCGATGCCGGTGATGTTGACCACCTCGCCGAACACCTGGGCCTGGCGCATGCCGTTCTGGCCGGTGGTGGCGTCGAGCACCAGCAGCACCTCGTCGACCGTGGCCTTCTTCTCGATGACCCGCTTGACCTTGCCCAACTCGTCCATCAGGCCCGTCTTGGTGTGCAGACGGCCCGCCGTGTCCACGATGACGACGTCGGCCTTGTCCGCGATGCCCCTGGCCGTGGCGTCGAAGGCCACCGAGGCGGGGTCGCCGCCCTCCGGGCCGCGCACGACCTCGGCGCCGACCCGGTCGCCCCAGGTCTGGAGCTGGTCGGCCGCGGCCGCGCGGAACGTGTCGGCCGCGCCGAGCACGACCTTCTTTCCGTCGCCGATGAGGACGCGAGCGAGCTTGCCGGTCGTGGTGGTCTTGCCGGTGCCGTTGACGCCGACCACGAGCACCACCGCGGCCCGCTCACCGTGGGGCTGGACGTGCAGGGTGCGGTCGAGGTCGGGGTTGACCTGGACGAGCAGCTGCTCGCGCAGCAGCGCGCGCACCTCGTCGGGCGTACGGCTGCCGAGCACCTTGACGCGGGTGCGGAGCTCCTCCACGATCGCCTGGGTCGGCGCGACGCCGACGTCGGCCTTGATCAGCAGCTCCTCGACCTCGTCCCACACGTCGTCGTCGAGCCGGTCGCGGGACAGCAGGTCGAGCAGGCCGCGGCCGAGCGCGCTCTGCGAACGGGCCAGCCGCGAGCGCAGCCGCACCATCCGCCCGGCGGACGGCGGCGGGATCTCCACCTCCGGCGTGACGACCATCGGCTCGGCCGGCTTGACCGGCGGAGGGAGCGTGGTGGTCGCTCCTTCGCCCTCCTCGGCCCCCGTGGCCGGGCGCTCCTTCTCCTGGTCCTCCGGGAGGGGCGCCGTCTCGGGCGGCTCGACCGGCGGCGCCGACCTGCCGCCCGGTCTGAAGAGCAGGAAGAGGCCGCCGGCCGCCACGAGGGCGACGACGACCACGATCACTATGACGCCGAGGTAACCATCCACAAGAAGTCAGTTTTCCAGATCGTCCGTCGTGGTCATGACCAGGGCCACGCCGATCGCGTCCCGGGCCGGGCGACCCGCCCGTGCCAGGCCGCGATCACGCCGCCGGCGAACCTGGTGCCCGCTCCGGGCGCCGTCACACCTGCCGCGAGGGCCGGATCACCTGTCCTGTGGGAGAAGAGGCGGGCTCAGGCGGGTTCGCGCTCGCGCATGCGCTGGCTGATCACCTGCGTCACGCCGTCGCCGCGCATCGACACGCCGTACAGGGCGTCGGCGATCTCCATCGTCCGCTTGTTGTGCGTGATGACGATGAGCTGCGAGCTCTGCCGCAACTCCTCGAAGAGCGTGAGCAGCCGCTGCGTGTTGGTGTCGTCGAGCGCCGCCTCGACCTCGTCCATGACGTAGAAGGGCGACGGCCGCGCCTTGAAGATCGAGACCAGGAACGCCACCGCCGTCAGCGACCGCTCGCCGCCCGACAGCAGCGACAGCCGCTTGACCTTCTTGCCCGGCGGCCGGGCCTCCACCTCGATGCCGGTGGTCAGCATGTCCTCGGGGTCGGTGAGCACCAGCCGGCCGTCGCCGCCCGGGAAGACCCTGCCGAAGATCTGCTCGAACTCGCGCGCCACGTCCTCGTAGGCGGAGGCGAACATCTGCTCCACCCGGTCGTCGACCTCCTTGACCACGGTCATCAGGTCGCGCCGCGTCTTCTTGAGATCCTCCAGCTGGGAGTTGAGGAACGCGTGCCGCTCCTCGAGCGCCGCGAACTCCTCCAGCGCCAGCGGATTGACCTTGCCGAGCTGCTGCATCTGCCGCTCGGCCGCGCGGGCCCGCTTCTCCTGCTCCTCCCGCACGTACGGCACGGGCGGCTCGCCCGGCACCGGGGCGTCGGGGTCGTACTCGGAGATCAGCGTCTCGGTCTCGACGCCGAACTCGTCCATCGCCCGCTGCTCCATCTGCTCCAGGCGCAGCCGCTGCTCGGTGCGGGCCATCTCGCTGCCGTGGACGCTGTTGACCAGCTTGTCCAGCTCCTGGGTGAGCTCGCGCACCCGCAGGCGGACCTGCTTGAGCTCGGCGTCGACGGCGACGCGGGCCAGGTCGGCCTCGTCGCGCTCGCGCGCCGCCAGCTCGACGGAGGCGGCCAGGGCGGCCAGCACCTGCCGGGCGCCCTTGCTCACGGCCTCCGCCACGCTCGCCTGACGGCGGCGGCGGGCGCGCTGGGCGGCCGCCTGGGCCCGCTCCTGGCGCTCCCGCTGCGCGGCCCTCAGCAGGCCGTCCGCGCGCCCCTCGATGCCCTTGACCCGCTCCTCGGCCGTGCGCACCTGGAGGCCGGCCTCCATCTCCCGCTGGCGGGCCGCCTGGCAGGCCGCCGCCAGCTCGTCGCGGGCCTCGGTGGTGGGCTCGGTCTCCAGCTCCTGGGAGTACTCGGCCTCGGCGAGCCGCATCTCGAGCTCGGCCAGCTCCTCCAGGCCCTCGGCACGGGCCTCCTCGGCGGTCGTGACACCGCGCGCCAGGCGCTCGGCCTCGTCGTGCGCGGCCTTGGCGGCGGCTTCGAGCTGCGCCAGCCGGCGGGCGGCGTCGGCGTTGCGCCGGTCGGCCTCCCGCTGGCGGGCGCTGACCTGGTCCAGCGCGCCCTGCGCGGCGCTGACGCCGGCCTGGGCGGTGTCGGCGGCGGTCTGCGCCTCGGCGACGCGCGCCTGGGCGGCCTCCACGGCCGCCTGCGCCTCCTGCTCGGCGGCCAGCGCGTCGTCCAGGCCGGTCGCGGTCCGCTCCGCGCGGGCCTCGGCCTCCTCCAGGTCGGCCAGGGCGTCATCGAGCGCGGCCCGTACCTGGAGGACCGAGGTGCCGCCCTCGGAGCCGCCGCTGGCCAGGTGGGCGGCGACGAGGTCGCCGCCCCGGGTGACGGCGCGCAGCCCGGGGTGCCCCTCGACGAGACGGCGCGCGGCGGCGAGGTCGTTCACGACGACGACGCCGTCGAGCACCCGGGCGACGGAGCCCCTCAGCGGGCCGGGCACGCCGACCAGGTCGGCCGCCCACTCCCCGCCCTCGGGCGCCGCGCCCCGCTCCTCGGCCTCTCCGGCCCCCGCCACGAGCAGGGTGGCCTGGCCGGCCTCCTTGCCGCGCAGCAGCTCCAGCGCCTCGACCGCCGCGCCCACCGACTCGACCGCGATGGCCTCGGCCACCGGCCCGAGCACGGCGGCGACGGCCGTCTCGGCGCCCGGCGCGACCTGGAGCGAGGCCGCCAGCGGGCCCAGCACCCCCGACATGCCCGTCTCCACCAGCGCCGCGCCGCCGTCGGCGCCTCGGGCCAGGCCCAGCTCCAGCGCCTCGGCGCGGGCCCGCAGCGCGGCCACGGCCCGCTGGGCCTCCTGGTCGGCGGCGCGGGCCGTGCCGACCCTCGATCGCGCGGCCTGGAGCGCGTCGCGCGGCCCGCCGAGCTCGGCCCTGGCCTGCCCGACGGCCGCGCGGGCCTCCTCCGCCGCGGCCCGCGCCTCCTCGACCAGCGCCTGCGCGGTCGCCAGCTCCTCGGCCAGCGCCGGGTCGGCGGCGGGCTCCTCGCTCCGCCGCTCCTCCAGGTCGTCGAGGGCGCGCCGCTCGCGCTCGGCCGCGTCGGCGACCGCCTTGGTCAGACGGCCGATCTCGTCCTCGGCGGCGCGTGACCTGCTGCGCGCGGAGTCGACCCGGCCGCGCAGCCGCGCCAGGCCCTCGCGCCGGTCGGCGGCGGCGCGGGCGGCCATCGCCAGCCGCCGCTCCTCGGCGGCCAGCTCGGACTCGGTCTCGGCGCGCCGCTCGGCCGCGGTGTCGAGCAGCTCCTGCGCCTCCTCCAGCTCGGCCCGCAGCACCAGCTCGCTCTCGCGCGCCTCGGCCGCCTCGCGTTCGAGGTCCTCGGGGTCACGGCCGCGGCGCTCGATGGCGGCGGCGTCGAGGGCGTGCCGGTGGCGCTCGGCGGCGAGCTGCTCCAGCCCGGTGATGCGCTCGCGCAGCGACGACAGCCGGAACCAGGTCTGCTGCGCGGCGGTCAGCCGTGGCTGGGCCTCGGCCTCGGCCGTCTCCAGCGCCGCCTCCCGCCGCTGTCCCTCGGCCAGCTCGGCCTCCACCTGGGCGCGCCGGGCGAGGACCGCCGCCTCGTCGGCCGCCTCCCGCTCCAGCGTGACCCGCAGGACGCACACGTCGTCGGCCAGCAGCCGCAGCCGCGCGTCGCGCCAGTCGGCCTGGATGACCGCGGCCTTGCGGGCGATCTCGGCCTGGCGGCCCAGCGGCTTGAGCTGGCGGCGCAGCTCGGTGGCGAGGTCCTGGACGCGCGTCAGGTTGGCCTGCATCGCGTCGAGCTTGCGCAGCGCCTTCTCCTTGCGCTTGCGGTGCTTCAGGACGCCCGCGGCCTCCTCGATGAACGCCCGGCGGTCCTCCGGCCCCGCGTGCAGCACGGCGTCGAGCTGGCCCTGCCCGACGATGACGTGCATCTCCCGGCCGATGCCGGAGTCGGACAGCAGCTCCTGGATGTCGAGCAGGCGGCAGGTGTCGCCGTTGATGGCGTACTCGCTCTGGCCGGACCTGAACATCAGCCGGCTGATCGTGACCTCGGTGTAGTCGATGGGCAGCGCGCCGTCGGTGTTGTCGATGGTCAGCGTGACCTCGGCCCGGCCCAGCGGCGGCCGTGACGAGGTGCCGGCGAAGATGACGTCCTCCATCTTGCCGCCGCGCAGCGACTTGGCGCTGTGCTCGCCCATGACCCAGGCCAGGGCGTCGACGACGTTGGACTTGCCGGAGCCGTTGGGACCGACCACGCAGGTGATGCCCGGCTCGAACCGCAGGGCGGTCGCCGAGGCGAAGGACTTGAAGCCGCGCAGGGTCAGGGTCTTCAAATGCAAGAACAGGCCCCCTTCTCCCTGAACGGACTTCGGGAAAGCCTACTGGTCCGAGCGCCTCGTCGCTGGCCACAACGGTGGCGTCGGCGGCCGGACGCGGAAAGGGGGCGCAAAGACATTCCGAACGAGGGCAAATAACAAGGGACGCCTCGCCGAGACGTCCCTCAATCTTGCGTTCCGATCACTCTCAGGTGAGTGCCGGCTCGCGCTCCTGCATGCGGCTGAGCGCCTCATCGCGGGTTTGCGCCGCAAGAGCGTCATTCTGAGCCTGAAGCCGGATGAGTTCTGCCTCCAGGTCACGGATCCGCTGCTGCAAGCGCCGCATCTCCGAGACCATCCGAGGGTCAGGACCACCGACGTGGCCGAGTAGAGCCTTCGCCATGGTAAAGGGTCCTCCACGCTGAGTGACCAGACTGGTTCGCGCACTTCTTATTCCGCGGGAGGGGTGCGCGTGGTACTTAACAAGAGTCGCACCGGCAGTGTGGGCGGTCAAGTCGAACGAACCGCCACACCCCTCGTGGGGCACTCCCGACATATAACTATACCCCATTTGGCCCGTTTCGCGAAAGCGGCTACCGCTCCCGGAAACCACCCAAACCACCTCGGACTTCGCTCCACCTCTCCACTACTCCATCGACCCTGCCCGGCGTGTCGCAACCCCTGAGCAGCTCCAGCAGCTTGACGCACGCCTCACGCGGCCCCTCGGCGACCACCTCCACCCGGCCGTCGTCCGTGTTGCGCGCCCAGCCCTCCAGGCCCAGCTCCAGCGCCCGCGCCCGGGTCCACCAGCGGAACCCCACGCCCTGCACGCGCCCCCTGACCCAGGCGGTCAGCCGTACGTCCTCCATGCCCCACCCCTTCCGGTCATCCCCGGCCACCCGTTCCGGCCATCCCGGCCGCCGCTTTTCCGGGCATGCCTCCGGGCCTCCGCGGCCGTTTCACGCCACCCTGCGGGCCGCCTCGAGGCCCGCCACGCCCGCGGCCGTCTCACCGAACGCGCGCACCGCGGCCGTCGCGCCGGCTCTCGGCCACACCAGCCCGAGCACCGACGCGGGCAGGCCCGTCACCGGCACGAACACCACGTCACCACGCTCGTGGTAGGCCGCCGTCGGCGTGCAGAACAGCATCCCGCCGCGACCCAGCGCCACCAGCGTGATGCCCTCCTGGCTGGTGGCGACCGTACCTCCTCGGGGGATGGGCCGGCCCGCCGGGGTGCCCGCCGGCGCGAGCAGCTCGCGCCAGGCGCGCGGCGCCGGTCCCCCCGGCTCGATCAGCGGCAGGTCCGCCAGCTCCTCCGCGTCGACGGCGTCCCGGCCGGCGAGCGGATGGCCGGCGGGCAGGCCGAGGCGGACGGGCACCCGGTTGAGACCCGGGCCCGTCTCCAGGTCCGGCTCGTCCACCGGCAGCAGCGTGAACGTCACGTCCACCAGACCCGCCCGCAGCTTGCCGAACGGGTCGGACAGCGGCAC
Organism: Nonomuraea sp. 3-1Str; assembly: GCF_031570565.1. Taxonomy (NCBI): domain Bacteria; kingdom Bacillati; phylum Actinomycetota; class Actinomycetes; order Streptosporangiales; family Streptosporangiaceae; genus Nonomuraea; species Nonomuraea sp. 3-1Str. The sequence continues at coordinate 295,558 of NZ_JALHBK010000004.1, read as the reverse complement.
CTCCACCAGCCGCACCTCGCACGACGGGTACAGCGCCTCGAAGGCCCGCACGGCCTCGGTCACCAGCTCCGTCGGCGTGCCGAGGAAGCCGACGCGCAGCACGCCCGTCACCTGGCGGGCCGCCGCCCGGGCCCGCTCCACCGCGTCGCGCAGCCCGTCGTACGCCGGGCGCAGGTCCGTCAGGAAGCGCTCGCCGAGCGGCGTCAGCCGCACCCGCCTGCTGGTCCGGTCGAACAGCCGGGCCCCGATCCGCGTCTCCAGCGACCGCACGAGCTGGCTCACCCGCCCCGGCGACAGGTACAGCCGGTCGGCGGCCCGCGCGAAGTGAAGCTCCTCGCTGAGGACGACGAAGCACTCCAGCTCCCTGAACTCCATGTCACCCCTTAGTCCAGCTAAACCAAGCCTGAGCGTCCCGTCATTGTTCCCCCGGCGCCACCACCGAAAGGTGGAGGCCATGACCATCACACCTGAGACCACGACCGTGTCGCACCGGCTCGCCGTGCCCACGGTCGCGGCGGGCACGTTCGCCATCGTCACCAGTGAGATGCTGCCCGTCGGCCTGCTGACCCCGATCGGCGCCGAGCTGGGCGTGTCCGACGGCACGGCGGGGCTCATGATGACCGCTCCGGGCCTGGTGGCGGCCGTGTCCGCGCCGTTGATGACGCTGGCCGCGCGGCGCCTGGACCGCCGGACGGTGCTGTGCGCGCTGATGGCCCTGCTCGCGGCCGCCAACCTGGTGGCCGCCCTGGCGCCGGCCTACCCGGTCATGCTGGCGGCGCGGGTCCTGACCGGGGTGAGCATCGGCGGGTTCTGGACGTACGCGATGGGACTGCCGGTACGTCTGGTGCCGGGGCCGCGGATCGGCCGGGCGGCGGCGACGATCGCCTCGGGGATCGCGGTGGCCTCCGTGCTGGGCGTGCCCGCCGGGACGCTGGCCGCCTCCGCCGCCGGGTGGCGGGTGGCGTTCGGAGCCGTCGCCCTGCTCGCCGCCGTCCTGTGCGTGGTGCTGGCCAGGCTGCTGCCGCCGCTGCCCGCCGAGCGGGCCGCGCGCCCGTCCGACCTGTGGGCGGTGTGGCGGACCGGGCCGTCCAGGATCGTGCTGATCGTGACCGCTCTCGTGGTGACCGGCCACTTCGCGGCCTACACCTACGTCCGGCCGTTCCTGGAGCAGACCTCGCGAGACGGTGCGGGCGCGAGTGCCGCCGCCGTCGGCGCCGTCCTGCTCGGGTACGGCGTCGCGGGCGTGGCGGGCAACTTCGCCGCCGGCGCGCGGGCGGCCCGGCACCCCAGGGGCACGCTGGTGACGCTCGCCCTGCTCATCGGGGGCGCCACCGCGCTCCTCGCCGCCGTGCCGGGCTCGATCGGCCCGATGGCGGCCCTGCTCCTGCTGTGGGGCGTCGCCTACGGGGGCGTGTCGGTGACGGTGCAGATCTGGATCGTCAGGGCCGGCGGCGGGGAGGCGGGCACGGCCATGCTGACCGCCGTCTTCAACGCGGCCATCTCGCTCGGCGCGCTCACCGGCGGCCGGGTGGTGGACGGGATGTCGGTCTCCGCCGTCATGTGGCTCGGCGCGGGGCTGTCACTGGCCGCCGCGGCCGCCGCTGGCACGTGGGGCAGGAGAAGGACGAGCGGTTCATGAACGCGTCACGGACGATGGGGCTGCCGCAGCGGGAGCAGGGCCGGTCACGCCGGCCGTACGCCTCCAGGGAGCGTTCGAAGTAGCCGCTCTCGCCGTTGACGTTGACGTACAGGCTGTCGAACGACGTGCCGCCCTGGCGCAGCGCGGCCGTCATCACCTCGCGGACCGCGGCGAGCAGCTCGGCGATCTTCGGCCGGGTGAGCGTCCGGGTGGGGTGCGCCCAGTGCAGCCGGGCCAGCCACAGGGCCTCGTCGGCGTAGATGTTGCCGACGCCGCTGATCAGCGTCTGGTCGAGCAGGGCCCGCTTGATCTCGGTGTCCTTGCGGCGCAGGGCGGCGGCGAACCGGTCGTCGTCGAACGCCTCCTCGAACGGGTCCGGCGCGATGTGCGAGATCGGCGCGGGCACGCCGCCCTCCAGCGGGGTCAGCATGACGTGGCCGAACGTGCGCTGGTCGACGAAGCGCAGCTCGGGGCCGCCGTCCTGGAAGGCGAGCCGTACGCGCAGGTGCTTCTCCGGCGGCGAGTCCGGCTCCACGACGAGGAGCTGGCCGCTCATGCCCAGATGGGCCAGCAGAGCCTCCTCTGCGCCCGACAGCGGGAGCCACAGGTACTTGCCGCGCCGCTCGGCGGAGAGCACGACACGGCCCTTCAGCCGCGCGGCGAACTCCTCGGCGCCCGGCACGTGCCGGCGCACCGCCCGCGGGTGCAGCACCTCGGCCCAGGCGATCTCCCGCCCGGCCACCCACTGCGCGAGGCCGCGCCGGACGACCTCGACCTCCGGCAGCTCAGGCAACCTAGCCCGCCGGCTGGCTCTCGCGCTGCTCGCGGCGGGCCCGGATGCGGGTCCACGCCGCCTCGGCCGCCTGCTGCTCGGCCTCCTTCTTGCTGCGGCCGTTGCCCGCCCCGTAGGACTCGCCGCCGACGCGCACCTCCGCCGTGAAGGACTTGGCGTGGTCGGGGCCGCTCTCCTCGACGTGGTACTCGGGGACGCCGAGCGCCTCGGAGGCGGTGAGCTCCTGCAGGGAGGTCTTCCAGTCGAGCCCGGCGCCGAGCGAGGCCGAGCGCACGATCAGCGGGTCGAACAGCACGTGGACCACCCGGAACGCCTCGTCGAGCCCCTTGTCCACGTAGACGGCGCCGATCAGCGCCTCCAGGGTGTCGGCCAGGATCGAGGACTTGTCGCGCCCTCCGGTGCCCTCCTCGCCCCTGCCGAGCCGCAGGAACCGGCCGAGACCGAGCCCACGGGCCACGTCGGCGAGGGCGCGCATGTTGACCACCGCGGCCCGCAGCTTGGCGAGCTGCCCCTCGGGCAGGTCGGGGTGGTTGCGGTAGAGGGTGTCGGTGACCACCAGGCCCAGCACCGAGTCGCCGAGGAACTCCAGGCGCTCGTTGGTGGGCAGACCGCCGTTCTCGTACGCGTAGGAGCGGTGCGTCAACGCCCGCTCCAGGATGTCGGAGTCGATGCTGATCGACAGCACTCGCTCCAGCTCTGCTCTGGCGACCTCGACGGCCACCGGCTTGGGACCTGCGCCCACGGGTTTTCCTCCTCGGACACCTTCACATGCCGCGTCGGCCGCGGAGGATGCCCGAAAACGTGGTGGGCGTCGGGGGGTACAGAGCCCCGGCGTCCACCACGACCGCGGGCGAGCCGCCGCCGTGCGCAACTGAGACGTTCACGCCGACCGGGGCACAATGGCACCCGGTCGGCATCACGTCAACTGCGAGATCAGGCGGACGGCTCGATGACCTGACGACGGTTGTAGGTGCCGCAGGTGGGGCACGCGATGTGCGGCTGCTTGGGCGAACGGCACTGCGGGCAGCTCACCAGGGCGACAGCAGTCGTCTTCCACTGGGAGCGACGGGCGCGGGTGTTGCTCCGCGACATCTTTCGCTTCGGGACGGCCACGTCACTTCTCCTGATCGTTATCGTTCTCGGAAACCAGACCTTGCAACGACGCCCACCGAGCGTCGATCTTCTCGTGCCGGTGATCGTCGCCGGCCTCGGCCAGCTTGATCCCGCACTCCGTGCAGAGTCCCGGGCAGTCGTCGCGGCAGACCGGGCTCAACGGCAGTGCGAGCACCACCGCGTCACGGAACGTCGGCTCGAGGTCGAGCAGCTCCCCGTCCATCAGCGAGTCGTCCTCCGAGGCGTCCTCGTCGGAGTAGAAGAACAGCTCCTGCAGATCGACTTCGAGGTCCGAGGACAACGGGTCGAGACACCGCGCGCACTCCCCGCCCAGCGGGGCCTGCGCCGTGCCGGACACGAGCACGCCTTCCATCACTGCTTCAAGCCGGAGGTCCAGCTCGACTTCGGCGTCCTTGGGAACGCCGATCATGTCGACGCCGAGATTCGCCGGAGCCGGGAGGGACAGAGTCATCTGCCTCATCGTCCCCGGCCGCTTTCCCAGGTCGTGAGTGGAGATCACCCAAGGCGAGCGGGGGTCGAGGTGCTGAGTCATCCTGCTCTCGCTAGGCATGGCGGAACTGTCGCCGTCGTACAAGGCCGAAATGAAAGGATACCAGGTGGCGGTCAGCCCCTGAGCCGCTCGACGAGCAGCTTGTGCACCAGGTCGGGGACCAGGCCGGACACGTCCCCACCGTACCGCGCGATCTCCTTCACCCGGCTGGAAGACAGGAACGAGTACTCGGGATTGGTCGGCATGAACAGCGTCTCGACCCCGGACAGCCGGTAGTTGAGCTGGGCCATCTGGAGCTCGTAGTCGAAGTCGCTGACCACGCGGATGCCCTTGACGATGGCCGGGATGTCGTTCTGCTTGCAGAAGTCGACGAGGAGCCCGTGGAACTTGCGAACCGTGACGTTCGGGAACTCCTTGGTCACGGTCTGGAGGACCTCGATCCGCTCGTCGACCGTGAAGAGGCTGCTCTTCTCCACATTGATGAGCACGGCCACGGTGACCTCGTCGTACAGCCTGGCGGACCGGGCGATGATGTCGAGGTGACCGTTGGTGATGGGGTCGAAGGACCCCGGGCAGACAACGCGGCGCAAGACGCCTCCCTGGTCAGCGGGCAGGTCTACGGATTACCGGCGGCGCGACCGTACCAAACGGACGCTTCGCCATAACGGCGAACCCTCTCCTCAACGTAACCTTCCGGCCATACCAGGGCTTTTCCCCGGCTCTCCCTCTCGAACGCCACCACCGCGTCCTCCGCCAGCCACCCGTGGTCGCGCAGCAGCTCCAGCACCCGCGTGACCTCCTCGTCCGACACCGCGTACGGCGGATCGGCGAACATGATGTCGTACGGCTCGACCGGCCCGACCGGGTCGGTGTGAGTTTCCCCACCCCGGCCCTGCCCCGCGACGTCCCCGCCCGGCCGGCTCAGGAACCGCTCGACCTTGTCCGCCACCACCCGCGCCCCTGGCAGCCCCAGCTCCCGGACGTTCGTCCTGATGGCCCGGACGGCCCTGGGATCGGACTCGACGAGCAGCGCGTGCTCCGCGCCCCGCGACAGCGCCTCCAGCCCGACGGCCCCCGACCCGGCGTACAGGTCCATCACCCGGGACCCCCTCACCCCGCCCAGGGAGTCGAGCGTCAAGAGGATGCCTTCCCTGGCCCTGTCGCTGGTCGGTCTCGTGCCGCGCCCCGGCGGGACCGCCAGGCGTCGCCCGCCCGCGCTGCCCGCGATGATCCGAGTCATGTGAGCCATTCTCGCGCACGTCGGCGCAGGTCAAGAGTGGACAAGTGTCGGCCTCGAAGACGCAAGGGTGATTCCCATCGCCCCACCGGCCACGCATGATGGGTCTGCGGCCTTCGAGGTGACCCATCAGAAGGCCGACCGGCGTGGTCGTGAGCCCTTCCGCACGCCGGTTCCCTCGGCACCTGACCCGAGGGGTGGGCCCAGCCGGGGACGGCATTCGGGGGGAGGCCGTCCCCATGGCTGGGCCCAGCACCTGTTTCCGCCGCTCCCCCGCGGCGCCCCGGTTGCCCAGGTGGTTACGTCTTCTCCAGGTATTCGGCGCGTTCGTCGGCCAGCAGCCGGTCGATCTCCGCGCGCAGCGCCTCGTGCGCCGACAGCTCGGGATCGACCGCCAGCAGCCGCGCCGCCTCGTCCCGGGCCGCCTCGATCACGTCCTCGTCGCGCAGGAGCTGGAGCAGCTTGAGCGACGACCGCTTGCCCGACTGGGCCGCGCCCAGCACGTCGCCCTCACGCCGCTGCTCCAGGTCCACCCGCGACAGCTCGAACCCGTCGAGCGTGGCGGCCACCGCGTCGAGCCGCGCCCGCGCGGGCGTGCCCTCCGGGAAGTCGGACACCAGCAGGCACAGCCCCGGCAGCCCGCCCCGGCCGACGCGGCCGCGGAGCTGGTGGAGCTGCGAGACCCCGAACCGGTCGGCGTCCATGATGATCATGACTGAGGAGTTGGGCACGTCGACGCCGACCTCGATCACCGTCGTCGCCACCAGCACGTCCAGCTCGCCCCGGCTGAACGCCCGCATGATCGCGTCCTTCTCCTCCGGCGGCAGCTTGCCGTGCAGGACGCCTAGCCGCAGGTCGTGGAACGGCCCCTCGGACAGCAGCTGGGCGACGTCCAGGACGGCCAGCGGCGGCCGGCGCTCCTCCCCCGACGCTTCCGCGCCGGACTCGCCCGGCCGAGCCTCCAGGTCGCCCTCGTCGCCCTCCAGGTCGCCGATGCGCGGGCAGACGATGTAGGCCTGCCGGCCCAGGGCGACCTCCTCGCGCACCCGCTCCCACGTGCGCTCCAGGAAGTGGGGCTTCTCGGCGGCCGGCACCACGTGGGTGGTGATGGGCGCGCGCCCGGACGGGAGCTGCGACAGCGTGGAGACCTCCAGGTCACCGAAGACGGTCATGGCGACCGTGCGCGGGATCGGGGTCGCGGTCATGACGAGCACGTGCGGGCGCCCGCCGCCGGCCTTCTCGCGCAGCGCGTCGCGCTGCTCCACACCGAAGCGGTGCTGCTCGTCGACCACCACCAGACCGAGGTCGGCGAACTGGACGTGCTCCTGCAACAGGGCGTGCGTGCCCACGACGACGCCGGCCGTGCCCGAGGCCGCGTCGAGCAGCGCGGCTCGGCGGGCGGCGGCGCCCATGGAGCCCGTGAGGAGGGTGACGGCCGTGCCGCCGAACATGCCGCCCTGCGCGAGGTCGCCCAGCATGGCGGTGATCGAGCGGTGATGCTGCTGGGCGAGCACCTCGGTGGGCGCCAGCAGCGCGGCCTGGCCGCCCGCGTCGACCACCTGGAGCATCGCCCGCAGGGCGACCACGGTCTTGCCCGCGCCGACCTCGCCCTGCAGGAGCCGGTGCATCGGGTGCTCGCGGGCCAGGTCGGCGGCGATCTCCTCGCCGACCTGGGACTGGCCCTCGGTCAGCTCGAACGGCAGCCGCGCGTCGAAGTCGGCCAGGATGCCGTCGCCGCGGCGCGGGCGGGCCTTGGCGGGCCAGGCGGTCGCCGCCTGCCGGCGCTGGAGCAGCACGGCCTGGAGCACGAACGCCTCGTCGAACTTGAGCCGGTCGCGGGCCCGCTGCACGTCGCCGAAGTCCTTCGGCCGGTGCACCGCCTCCAGCGCCTCGGCCAGGTCGCGCAGGCCGTGGCGGGCGCGCAGGGCGCCGGGCAGCGGGGCGGCCAGCGGCCCCAGCGTGTCGAGCACGACGCCCACGGCCCGCCTGATCACCCACGGCGTCAGGTCCTTGCCGGCCGGGTAGATCGGCACCGGCGCGGCCGAGAACTCCTCGGCGCCGGCCTCGTTCTCCTCGAACAGCTCGAACTCGGGGTGCGAGAGCTGCCAGCGCGGGTGTGTCCGGGAGCCGAAGAGGCCGACCTTGCCGGCGAACATGCCGCGCCGTCCCGGCTTGAGCCGCGATTCGGCCACGTGGGAGCCCTTGCCGAAGAACGACAGGTAGATCTTGTTGCGGGCGGCGTCGACGACCTCGACCTCCAGCCAGGTGCCGCCGCGGTTGCGCATGGGCTTGCGCATGAGCCGGCTCACCTCGCCGACCACGGTGACGTGCTCGTCGACCTCCAGCGCGTCGAGCGCGGTCAGCTCGCCGCGCTCGGCGTAGCGGCGGGGGTAGTGGCGCAGCAGGTCGCCGACCGTCTCCAGGCCGAGCACGCTGTGCAGCAGCTTGGCGGTCTTCGGGTCGAGCGCCTTGGTCAGCGGCTCGTCGAAACGGCTCACGGCACTATGTTCTACCGCCTGCGACCGACAGGAACGCATGTCGCGCCCCCCGAATCGCCGCGCCGCCCCGCCCGCTCACCGGCGCCACCGCTCACTCCACGCCGATGAGGAGCGGGTAGCCGCCCTGCTCCCCCGCGTACACCACCAGGTCCACGTCCGGCCGGGTGGCCCGCAGGTGCTCCCCCACCGCGCCCGCGAGGTCCTCGGGCGCGTCCGCGCCCGTGACCAGCGTGACCATCTCGCCGCCGCCCGCGACCATCCGGTCCACGACGGCGACGGCCACCTCTCCCAGCTCACGGCCGATCACCGCCACGTCGTCGTCGATCAGCCCGAGCACGTCACCGGGCCGGCACACGCCCGCGCTGGTGACCGCCTCCCTGCGGGCCGTCACCAGGTGACCGTGACGCGTGTGCCCCGCGGCGCCGGTCATCGCCACCACGTCGTCGTCGAAGCGGCGCAGCGGGTCGTGGACGGCCAGCGCCGCCAGCCCCTGCACCGTCGCCCGGGTCGGCAGCACGCTGACCACGACGCCGTCCTCCCGGGCGATCTCCGCCGCCGCGGCGGCGACCGCCTGGGCGCCCTCGTCGTTCGGCAGCACGGCGACCTCGCCGCCCGCCTGCCTGATCGCGGCCAGCATGACCGGCAGCGACGGCCGCGTGCCCGGCTCCCGCCGCACGACCACCGCGCCGCACTCCTCGAACAGCGCCGCGATGCCGTCGCCGGCGGCGACGGCCACCACGCCCCTGCCCGCGTCGCCGCGGTGGGTCCGCTCGGCGAGGTACGTGATCCTGATCCGGTACGGCCGCCCCACCCGCAGCGCCGCCTCCACCGCGGGTCCGGCCTCGTCCACGTGGACGTGGACGTTCCACAGCCCGTCGCCGCCCACGACCACCAGCGAGTCGCCCATCGCGTCGAGCTCCTCGCGCAGCCTGGCCACCGCGGCGTCGTCGGCGTCCAGCAGGTACATCACCTCGTAGCCCGCGCCCACCTCGGTCATCGGCGACACGCGCGCCGTCGGCGCGGGCACCTCGTACCGCTCGCCGTACCGATCGCCGGAGGAGCCCGTCACCACGGCCGCCAGCGACTCCAGGATGATCGCCAGCCCGGCGCCGCCCGCGTCCACGACGCCGCTGCGCGCCAGCACGTCGAGCTGCCCGGGGGTGCGGCGGAGCGCGGCGCGGGCCTCCCGCGCGGCCCGCCGCGCGATCTCGGCCAGGTCGCCGTCGGCCTCGCGCACGGCTCCCGCCACCGCGCCCAGCACGCTCAGGACCGTGCCCTCGACGGGCCGGGCGACCGCCTCCCTGGCCAGCGACGACGCCCTGACCAGGCCGGCCCTCAGGTCGGAGCCGTCCTTCAGCTCCTCGGCCAGCCCGCGCAGGGCCTGACTGACGATGACGCCGGAGTTGCCGCGCGCGCCCACCAGGGCGCCGTACGCGAGCGTCTGCCATACCACCGCGCGGTCCACGTCGTCGGGCAGCGCCTCGACGGCCTCGGCGGCGGCCAGCATGGTCAGGTGGAGGTTCGTGCCGGTGTCGCCGTCGGCGACGGGGAACACGTTGAGCGCGTCGATCTCCGCCCGTGACCTGCCCAGCGCGTCCGCGGCCAGGCGGGCCCAGCGGCGTACCCGGGGCGGGTCGAGAACCTCCATGCGGTGCTACGACCTCCCGAGTGCGCTACCGTTGAACGAGGAGGATATCGCCGCATCTGTCCCAGTCCAGTGCTCCAGTTCGCACCTGGTGGCGTGGATCGGATATCCTCGTCTGGCTGGCCGGTTGTCCCGGCATGCCCTCCGCCCGACGAACATCAGCGGACAGGGCTACATCGACTGTTTTAAGGAGCGATACCGTGGCTTCCGTCTGCGATGTCTGCCGCAAGGGCCCGATCTTCGGCAACAACGTTTCCCACTCCCACCGCCGTACCCGTCGCCGTTGGAACCCCAACATCCAGACGGTTCGCGCGGTCGTCGGCGGCACGCCGAAGAAGCTGAACGTGTGCACCTCGTGCATCAAGGCGGGCAAGGTCACCCGCTAGTACCGATCTTCGCGAAAGCCCGCCGCTCCCGGCCGAGCGGCGGGCTTTCGTCATGCCCGAGGAGCGACGGGCGATCAGCGCCACCGCCAGGCGTGGTCCACCGGGCCGATGCCCTCGCCGAGCGGGAAACCCAGCCGGATCGCCCCCGTGACGTACTCCTTGGCCTTGCCCACCGCCCCCGGCACGTCCTCGCCCATCGCGAGGTGGGAGGCGATCGCCGAGGCGAGCGTGCAGCCCGTGCCGTGGGTGTGGCGGTTGTCGAGTCGCTCGGCCGTGAAGCGGTACTCGCGGGCGCCGTCGGTCAGCAGGTCCACCGGCTCGCCGGGCAGGTGCCCGCCCTTGATGAGCGCCCAGGCGGGGCCCAGCTCCAGCACCGCGTCGGCGGCCCGCCGCATGCCGTCCTCGTCCTCGACCTTGACCGAGGTGAGCTGCTCGACCTCCCACAGGTTCGGCGTGACGACGGTGGCGACGGGCAGCAGCCGCGTGCGCATCGTCTCGACGGCCTCGGGCGCGAGCAGGGAGTCGCCGTGCTTGGACACGCCCACGGGATCGACCACGACCGGCGCCTCGTACGCGCCGAGCGTCACGGCCACGACCTCGACCAGTTCGGGTGAGGCGAGCATGCCGGTCTTGACCGCCTGCGCACCGATGTCGCCCAGCACGGAGTCGAGCTGGGCGCGCACGGCCTCGGCGGGCAGCTCCCAGTAGCCCTGGACGCCGACGGAGTTCTGGGCCGTCACGGCGGCGATCACGCTCATGCCGTGCACACCCAGGGCCAGCATGGTCTTGAGATCGGCCTGGATGCCCGCACCGCCGCCGGAGTCGGATCCGGCGACGGTCAATACACGCGGAGGGGTCGTAGCGGTCATGTCCCCATCCAACCATTCCGCCGTCCGCGCCCTCCGCGGCCGGCAGGGCGCCGTGGGAGGGGCGACGGCAGGAGGCGGGCGACCCTTGCGCCGCCCGCCCTGGGCACGTCAGTCGACGGCGCAGTCCCCGCCCACGAGGCCGCAGTTCCGCGGCTCGGTGGCACGGCCCGTGGCGGTGAAGGTGATCTCGGTCGAGTCGCCCTGGTCCAGCGAGTCCGGCAGGTCGATGATCAGCAGATCGCCGTCCTGCGTCCACTCCGCGCCCGTCATGTTCAGCACGCGCCCCTTCACCGGCACCGACACCGTGAGGGACTTGAGCGCCTGCGGCGAGGCGTTGGCCACGTCCAGGTGGGCCGTGTAGCCGGTCAGCCGCTGGCTGACCACGCTGAAGCCGAGGCTGACCGAGCCGCCGCCCATGGGCGCCGCCGTCTCGGTGGCCGGCGCCGTCGGCGCCGGGTTGCCCGAGGTGTTGTCCGCGGGGTCCGTGACCGTGATCGTGGCGACCTCCTCCGGCAGGGTCGTCTCGGTCGCCTGGAAGCTCGTCGGCAGCGGCTCCTCGGTGGCCCTGGCCGGCTTCTTGGTCTTGGTGGGCTTCGGCTGAGGCGAGGCGGTCCGGCGAGGGACGCGGGTGCCGGTCGTGGCCTGCGGGCCGGGAGTCCCGGAGGGCTGCGCCGTCTTGCCCGTGGGCTCCTCCGTCGGCTCCTCGGTCTCGTCCTCCGCCGGCCCGGTGTCCTCCTCGACGGGCTGGGAGCCCTGCGGACCGGACTGGTTGGTCGCCTGTACGGCGACGCAGCCGTCGCCGGGGCAGCCGGACGGCTGCGACCCTCCGCTCATCAGCTTCACGCCCGCCACGGTGCCGCCCAGCACGACGGCCACGGCCGCCACGGAGAGCAGCGCGAGGCGGCCCCGGCCCTTGGCCGGCGGCTCGGCGAACGGGTCGGCGTCACCGGACGGGGACTTGCGGCGCCCGCGGCGGCGCGGCTCGGGCTCACCGTCCCGCCCGCCGTCACGCTCCCCGTCACGGCCCCTGCCGCGCTCGGCATCGCGTTCTCCCGCGGGCTCGTCGTCGCCGGACCAGCCGGAGCCGAGGAACCCGTTGTCGGGCCGCTCCGACCACTCAGGGCCCTGCAGGTCCATCATGGTCGGGCTGCCGTACACCTTGACGTCGCCGGGCGCGGGCGGGCCGCCCGCCGGAGACTGGAGCGCCTGCGTCTGCCCGGACGCGTCCCGGTCCTGCCCGAACACCTGCGTGGCGTCGGCCCCGGACGGTCGCCGGCCCGCGGCTCCGAACGGGTCTGCGGCTCCGAACGGGTCCGCGGGCCCGAACCCGTGCGGCGCCCCAGGTGCGGCCGCGTGCGGGTCGGCGGCCCCGAACGCCTGCGGGCCCGAAGGAGCGTCGCCGCCGAACACGTTGGGGCTCGACGGACGGCCACCGCCCAACCCATGCGGGCCCGAAGGAGCGTCACCCCCGAACACGTTGGGGCTCGACGGGCGATCGCCGCCGAAGTCCTGCGGCATGCCGAAGGTCTGTGTGCTGTCTCCGACCTCGCCGCGTGCGGGCGCGTCCCAGACCCCGGGCTCGTCCCAGTTGGGAGGCCGTACGAAGGCACCCGTCGTCTCGAACGGCTGCTCCGCGGCCGGTCCCGGGCCGGCCGCGCCCCGCGGGGGCGGCTGCAGGGCTCCGGTGGTCTCGAACGGATCGTTCTCCGGGCGGCGGACGGCGGGGCCGGGCTCCTGCTTGGGCATCGGCGCCCACTGACCCGTCACCCCCACCTGGTCCGGCGGCTCCGGCCAGCCTGGCGGCTCGGCCTGCTGGTCGTCGGAGTCCCAGAAGGAGCTCCTGGCGGTCGGATCCGGCGCGGCGGCCCACTGCGCGGAGCGGTCGGTCAGTCCGAAGTCCTCGTCCTGAGAGTCGTCGGACCTGCCGTTCCCCCGTTCGCTCGCGTCGTCGGATCCACCTGTGCCGTGGCGGCCCATGGCTGCCCTTTCTTGCCGGTTACAGTGGCCGCCAATCTTCATAACACCTTCGCTACGACTTTGTCCCAGTATTCCCGTGAGTCACATCTCATATTGGGGAAATATCCTGCAAAACGGGACATCATGTCACTGAAAGTGATCCCAGCCACCCTGTCCAACGACACGTCCCCGTACGGTCACGCCTTCGCCGGCCACGACGGCCCCCACGACAAGCCACGCCGACCCGAGCCGTGCCCCGGCCGGGAACACGGCCGCGAGCGCGTGGTCCTCACCGCCCGTGAGCACCCAGTCGAGAGGATCGGCCCCGAGCTCCTCGGCGGCGGCGGCCACCGGCTTCCCCACCACGAGGGCGTCCGGGTCCACCTCCACCCGGACCCCGCCGGCCCGGGCGATGTGCCCCAGGTCCTGCAGCAGCCCGTCGCTCACGTCCAGCATCGCGGTGGCGCCCAGCCGCGCCGCCTCCGGTCCCTGCTCGTACGGCGGGCACGGCCGCCGGTGCGCCTCCACCGCCTCGAACAGCGCCCCCGCCTCCCGCGGGACGTCCCGACCGGCCTCCAGGAGAGCGAGACCCGCCGCGGCGTGGCCGAGCCGCCCCGCCACGGCCACCACCTGGCCGGGACGCGCCCCGGACCTGGTCACCGGAGCCCGCCCGCCCAGGTCGCCGAGCGCGGTCACCCCGAGCACCACCAGGTCGCTGCGGGCGATGTCGCCCCCGACCACGCTCGCCCCCACGACCGCGCACTCCTCGCGGAACCCGTCGGTCAGTGCGTCGAGCCAGCTGACCGGCAGATCCGCCGGCATGCCCAGCCCGACCACCAGAGACGTCGGAACCGCGCCCATGGCGGCCACGTCGGCGAGGTTCTGGGCCGCCGCCTTCCGGCCCACGTCATAGCCGCTGGACCAATCGCGCCGGAAGTGCCTACCCTCAATCAAGAGGTCCGTTGACACCACGACGCGCCCGTCCGGCGCACCGACCATCGCGGCATCATCGCCCGGTCCGAGTAGAACAGTGGCTCCTTGCGGTAGACGTCCGGAAATACGCCTTACCGCTCCGAATTCGCCGAGATCTCCGACTCTGATGACACACCTCCTGACCCACACAGGGTACGGTGGCCCTTCGGCGTGATCCAATCGCCCGGGAGGACGTAATGGTGCAGGCCTACATCCTTATTCAGACCGAAGTCGGCAAGGCGGCGAGCGTGGCCGGCGAGATCTCCGGCATCCCCGGAGTCACGCAGGCCGAGGACGTGACGGGACCGTACGATGTGATCGTGCGCGCGGAGGCCCGCAACGTCGATGAGCTGGGCAAACTCGTCGTGGCCCAGATCCAGGGCGTCGAGGGGATCACACGGACCCTGACATGCCCGATCGTGCACATCTGAGGTAGATCTTTCCGGGAGAACTCGCCGTCCATGCGTGCCGCCGCCATAGCGCCGCTGCTGCTCGCGCTCGCCGCGTGCGGGGCCGTCCAGGTCGAGCCGCCCACCCCGCAGGGCGAGGCGGCCTCGGCCTGCCAACGGTTGTCCGGGGTGCTGCCCCGCACGCTGGACGGCGCCGCACGCGGCACGTCCGTCCCCGAGTCGCCGTACGTGGCCGTCTGGGGTGAAGGGGAGATCGCGCTGCGCTGCGGCGTGCCGCGACCGGCCCGGATGGCGCCGACCGACCAGCTCCAGGAGATCGACGGGGTCGGCTGGTTCGCCGACCCCGACAAGCCCACCCTCTACACGGCCGTCGCGGCCCCGCTGTACGTGGAGGTGACGATCGCCGGGACGCACGTGGCCCCCCAGGTGCTCGCCGACCTCTCGGACCCGATCGGCCAGGTCACGCCGAAGCCCTGAGCGGGTCAGCGCAATCCGGCCGGACGGTTCAGGGCGAGCTGGACGAGCCGGTCCACCAGCTCCGGATAGCTCATCCCGGAGGCGGCCCACAACTGCGGCGCCACCGACAGCGACGTGAACCCCGGCATCGTGTTGATCTCGTTGAAGACGATCCGGCCCTCGGGCGTGTAGAAGAAGTCCACCCGCGCGAGCCCCTCGCACTCCAGCGCCTCGAACGCCCGCACGGCCATCGCCCGCAGCTCCTCCGCCACCTCGCCCGGCAGGTCGGCGGGCACGGTCAGCGACATCTGGTCAGGGTAGTACTTGGCCTCGAAGTCGAAGAACTCCTGACCGCCCTCGACCCTCACCTCGCCGGGCAGCGACGCCCGCGACGGCTCGTCGCCGAGCGACTGGAGCACCGCGCACTCGATCTCGCGCCCCTCGACCGCCGCCTCGACCAGCACCTTGGGGTCGTGCCGCCGGGCCGTCTCCACCGCCTCGGCCAGCGTCGCCCGGTCGTGCGCCTTGGAGATGCCCTGCGACGAGCCGGCCCGCGCCGGCTTGACGAACACCGGCCAGCCGAGCAGCTCCTCGGCCTCCTTCAGCACCCGCTCCCGGTCGAGCCGCCAGTCGCGGTCGCGCACCACCACATACCGCCCGACCGGCAGCCCGGCCGCGGCCATGACGGTCTTCATGTACGCCTTGTCCATGCCGACGGCGCTGGCCAGGACCCCGGAGCCGACGTACCGCACGCCGGCCATCTCCAGCAGCCCCTGGATCGTGCCGTCCTCGGCGAACGGCCCGTGCATCACCGGGAACACCACGTCCACCGTGCCCAGCTCGACCGGGATGCTGCCCGGGTCGTAGGCCACGAGCGAGCCCTGGCCGGGCGGCACGGCGAGCGCGGCGCCGGAGGTGTCGACGCTGGGCAGCTCCCCCTCCTCGATGGCGAACCGCTGGCCGGCCGCGGCGAGCACCCACCTGCCGTCCTGGGCGATCCCCACCGGGATCACCTCGTACTTGTCCTTGTCGATCGCCTCCAGCACGCTGCCCGCGCCCATCAGGGACACGGCGTGCTCGGAATTACGACCCCCGAAAACGACGGCGACACGTGGCTTGCTCATGACGTCCGAATCTACCGGCGTGTCCGCACCACAGCGAGCCAAGCACGCCGGTGTTGTCCGCAATGGTCAGACCCCATAACGCTCAGGCTTCGGCGAACGGGACATCAACAGCATGCCCGCCTCGCTGGGCGACATGCCGTCGTGGACGACGCCCACGACCACCTCGGTGATCGGCATCTCGACGTCGTGCTTCCTGGCCAGCTCCAGCACCGACTCGCACGACTTGACGCCCTCGGCGGTCTGCTTGGTGGCGGCCACGACCTCCTCCAGCGTCATGCCGCGGCCCAGGCGCTCGCCGAACGTGCGGTTGCGCGACAGCGGCGAGGTGCAGGTCGCCACCAGGTCGCCCATCCCGGCCAGCCCGGCGAACGTGTGCGGGTCGGCCCCGAGCGCGGCACCCAGCCGCGAGATCTCCGCCAGCCCCCGGGTCATCAGCATCGCGGCGACGTTGTCGCCCATGCCCATGCCCACCGCGACGCCGACGGCCAGCGCGATGACGTTCTTGACCGCGCCGCCCAGCTCCACGCCCACCACGTCGGTGTTGGTGTAGGGGCGGAACCACGGCGGCAGGTGGCAGGCGCTCTGCAGGCGCGCGGCCACGCTCTCGTCGCTGCACGCCACGACGGTGGCGGCGGGCTGACGCTGGACGATCTCCTTGGCGAGGTTGGGGCCCGAGACGACCGCCACCCGCTCCTCGGGGACGCCCGCCACCTCGCGGATCACCTCGCTCATCCGCTTGGTGGTGCCCAGCTCGACGCCCTTCATCAGGCTGACCAGCACCGCGTCCGGCGGGATGTGCGCGCGCCAGGCGGCCAGGTTGGCCCGCAGCGTCTGCGACGGCACGGCCAGCACCACGAAGTCGGCCCCGTCCAGTGCCTCGGCCGGGTCGGTCGTCGCGCGCAGCGAGGCGGGCAGCGTCACACCCGGCAGGTAGTCGAGGTTGATGTGGGTACGGTCGATCGCCTCGACCAGCTCCGGCCGCCGCCCCCACAGCGTGGTCTCGTTGCCCGCCTCGGCCAGGATCATGGCGAACGTGGTGCCCCACGAGCCGGTGCCGAACACCGCCGCCTTCGTCATCGGGTCACCGTCCGGCCGGGTCGTAGGGAGTTTCGGGCGCCTTCTCGCCGCGCAGCTCGGCGAGCTGCACGGTGATCGCCGCCATGATGTCGGCGGTCGCGTCGCGCAGCACCTCCCCCTGCGGCGGCTTGCCGGAGTACCGCGACAGGTCCACCGGCGGCCCCACCGACACGCGGAACGTCTTGCGCGGGAACAGCCTGGGCCTCTTCTCCCCGTACGGCAGCAGCTCCTGCGCCCCCCAGTGGGCCACGGGGATCACCGGGGCGCCGCTCGCCAGGGCCAGCCGGGCAGCGCCGGTCTTGCCCACCATCGGCCACAGGCCGGGGTCGCGGGTGCAGGTGCCCTCGGGGTAGAAGAAGATCGCACCGCCGTCGCGCAGCCGCTGCTCCGAGGCCTCCAGCGACCTGGCCGCCTCGCTGCTGCCCCGCTCGACGGGGATCGCGCACAAGGAGCGCACGGCGTGGCCGAGCAGCGGCACCCGGAACAGCGCCGCCTTGGCCAGGATGACCGGCCAGCGCCCGTTGTTGTACAGGAAATGGGACAGCAGCACGGGGTCGGACCACGACAGGTGGTTGGCGGCGATGATGACACCGCCCGCACGCGGGATCCGCTCCCCATGGCGCCAGTCATGCCTGACCAGGAGCAGCGACAGTGGCTTCACGATCACCACGGCCAGGGTCTCCCAGAAACGCGATGGTCGCGTGAGGCGCCTCATGCTCTCCTCCAACCCTCCAACACGAACGTATCGCGCCCCAAGTCTCCCGGTTGGCCGCGTGGGATGTCGAGGCGCGATGCTTAACCCTTTGGCCTCTCCCCCAGCCACTGCCTGGGGATCCACCACTCACGAGGTGGCTTCCTGCTTCACCGAGCCGAGCCCTCGCCGCTCTCGCGAGTCGGGTCTTACCGTCCCTCCACAGGCGTTTCGCCTCTCCGCCAGCCCGGCGGCGAGGATGTTGCGGGCCGCGTTCACGTCGCGGTCATGGGAGTCGCCGCAGGCGCACCGCCATACCCGAGCATCTAACGGCATGCGCGGCCCTATCGTTCCGCAACCGGAGCACAATCTGGACGAAGGGAACCAACGGTCCACCACGATCAGCTCTCTGCCACGCCAGGCCGCCTTGTACTCCAACATGCTTCGCAGCATCCGCCAACTCGCATCGGAGATGGCGCGCGCCAGACCACGGTTCTTGACCATGTTCCGCACCGCGAGATCTTCAACGGCGATCACTTGGTTCTCGCGAACAAGCCGTGTGGAGATCTTGTGGAGATGGTCTCTTCTGCGGTCGGCGATCCGACCATGAAGGCGCGCCACCCGCAACCGTGCTTTCTCCCGGTTGGCCGACCCCTTCTGTTTGCGAGCGAGGGCACGCTGGGCTCTGGCGAGCCTGCGCCGATCCGCCTGCTCATGCCGGGGGTTGGGAATCTTCTCGCCAGTGGATAACGCCGCCAGCGCCGAGATGCCGACGTCCACCCCCACCACATGCTCTGTCGGACAGAGCCCCTGGATGGTGTCCTCACAGAGGATCGACACGAACCAGCGCCCCGCCGCATCCTTCGATACCGTCACCGTGGACGGCTGCGCCCCCTTTGGCAGTGGGCGCGACCACACGATGGCCAATGGCACGCCCATCTTCGCCAGCGTCAGCGCTCCGTCGTGGTAACGGAACGCACTACGGGTGTACTCCGCCGACAGACGTGACCGCCTACGCGACTTGAATGTCGGATGCCCGGCGTGTCCGGCGAAGAAGTGCGAGAAAGCAGCCTGGAGATGCCTGAGCGCTTGCTGCAACGGCACACTGGACACATCCCTCAGGAAGGCCAATCCCTCGGTGCCTTTCCACTGCGTGAGCGCCGCCGAGGACTCCGCGTACGAGATGCGGCGGCCTTCCGCGAAAGCGCGGGTGCGTTCCTCCAGCGCTCTGTTGTAGACCAGGCGAACACAGCCGAACGTCCGGACGAGCTCCTCGGCCTGCTCGGCAGTGGGATAGAAGCGGTATTTGAAGGCCCGCTTCACCGTCCGCGCCATGCGCAGACACTAGTGCAAGCCCCAGCCGACTATCGTACGAACGTTCGGACTCATGCCCGCGCGCTGAGCCTCCTGTCCTGGGGCTTACGGTTGAGCAATGCCCGACAGCGGAATCCACAGCTCAGGGGAGCGGCTATGAGCAACCGCTGGTCACTGGTCGTCCCGGTGAAGACGCTGGTCGCGGCGAAGACGCGGCTGGCCGCCGCGACCGGTCCGCATCGTACGCGGCTGGCCGTCGCCGTGGCCTGTGACACCGTGTCGGCCGCGCTGGCCTGCCCGGCCGTGGCCCGGGTGGTCGTCGTGACCGCCGATCCCGCCGCCGCCGGGCCGCTCGCCGCGCTGGGCGCGGACGTGGTGCACGACCCCGACCGCGGGCTCAACACCGCGCTGCGCACGGGCGCCGCCCATGCGGTACGCCTGGCCCCCGGTGACCCCGTGGGAGCGCTGCAGGCGGACCTGCCCGCGCTGCGGCCCGCGGAGCTGGCCGTGGTGCTGGCCGCCGCGGCGGACTTCGACCAGGCGTTCGTGCCGGACGCGCTGGACGTGGGCACCACCTTCTACGGCGTGCGGGCCGGGCTGCCGTTCACGCCCCGCTTCGGCGGGGAGTCGCGGGCCAGGCACCTGGCGGGCGGGGCCAAGGAGCTGTGCCTCGACGGCGTCGACTCGGTGCGGCGCGACGTGGACACCCCCGACGACCTGCGCGCGGCCGTCAGGCTGGGTCTCGGTCCGCACACCACGGCCGTGGTGGCGGAGCTGTGGCCGTCCTGAGCCGGGGCGCGGTGACGACCGCCAGGTGGGAGAGGCCGAGCGCGGCCACGCCCGTGGCGAACACCGTGTGACCGCCCGCCCGCTCCCCCAGCGCCCCGCCGAGCAGCCCGCCCAGCGGCACGGCGCCCCACATGAGGAAGCGCATGGCGGCGTTGACGCGGCCCAGCAGGTGCCCGGGGGTGACGCGCTGCCGGTGGCTCAGCTGGGCGACGCCGAAGACCGAACTGGCCGCGCCGAACAGCGCCCCGGCCACGGGCAGGAACGCCAGGCGCCACCCGGGCCCGGTGCCCAGCGCGGGCAGGTAGAGCACCGTGGCCAGCGCCGCCGAGCCGTACAGGGTGGCGCCCGTGCCGAAGCGGGCGGTCAGCCGCGGCACCAGCGCCGCGCCGGCCAGCGCCCCGCAGGCGGAGGCTGACAGCAGCAGTCCGTACGCGCCCGGCCCGACCCCGAGCTCCTTGACCAGGTAGAGCGGGAAGCCGACCGAGCAGACGCTGTTGGCCGCCATGGCCAGCGCCCCGCCGGCGGCGACGCGGCGCAGCACCGGCTCACGGGCGACGAAGGCCAGGCCCTCGGCCATCTCCCGGCGCAGCCGCCGCCGTTCCCGCCGTACCGGCCGCTCCTCGGCCCGTACGCGGGACAGGAGCAGCGCGGAGACGAGGTAGCTGGCGGAGTCGGCGAGCAGGGCGACGGGAGCGGTCAGGGCGTTGACGAGCCAGCCGCCCACGCCGGGGCCGGCCAGGAGGGAGACGTTGCGGGTGACCTCCAGGGCGCCGTTGCCGCGTTCGAGCCGGTCCTCGGGCACGACGGCGGGCAGCAGGCTCATGTGGGCCACGTCGAAGAACACCGTGCCGAACCCGACGACCAGCGCCACCGCGTAGAGCTGCGGCAGGGTGAGGACGCCCGCCCAGGCCGCGAGCGGGACCGTGGCCAGCGCCAGGCCGCGCACGAGGTCGGACCAGACCAGGATGGGCCGCCGGCGCACGCGGTCCACCCAGACGCCGGCCGGGAGACCCACGAGGAGGAAGGCGACCATCTGGGCGGCGGCGAGCAGCCCCAGCTCCAGGGCGCCGGCGTCCAGGGTGAGGACGGCGGCCAGGGGCAGGGCGACGGTGGTGACCTGCGTGCCCATCTGGGTCACCGCGTTCGCCCAGACGAAGCGCTGGAAGTCAGGGTTCGACCGCATAGGTGGAAATAGTTCCGTTCGGCGGCCCGAGCAAACGGAATAGGCTGGGACGCGTGCAGGCCACGGTGCGTACCTTCGACGAGGTCACCCGCTCCGGCACGGTCTTCCTCGACGACGGGACCGTGCTGCCCTTCGCGACGCACGCCTTCGACGCGGGCCCGCTGCTGCTGCTCCGCTCGGGTCAGCGGGTGCGGCTGGCGATGACGGACGGGGAGATCAGCTACGTCACGCTGTCCACGTTCCCCGTGCCCGAGCCTCCCGGGTGAGGAGGTCCGGGCAAAGGAACGCCCGGCCCCCGAGACGGGGACCGGGCGGGTGGGACGTCGTTACTTCTTCTTCGCGGCCTTCTTGCCGCCGGCGTTCACCAGCTCCTTGAAGTCCGACCCCGGCCGGAACTTCGGCCCCCAGCTCTCCTGGACCTTGATCTCGGCGCCGGTCGACGGGTTCCTGGCCGAACGCGCCGGCTTGTGGACCATCTCGAAGGCACCGAAGCCGGTGATCGAGACCTTGTCCCCACCGGCCACGGCCTTCTGGACGACGTCGATGATCGCGTTGACCGCCTCGGTCGCCGTCTTCCGGTCGCCGACCCGTTCTACTATGGCGTCAACGAGCTCTCGCTTGTTCATGTAAGTTGTGCTCCCCCCGTTACGGCTCGGGGTTCCAGCTAACGAAGTTCGACGTAGAAACCCCTTACACTCCCGAAACTAGGCCGGATTGCGGGCGAACTCAATCACCCGGCGTGCTTTCGGGTGCGCGTGGCGTGTCGGAATCGCCGTTCAGGGAGGCCAGAAGAAGATCCAGGCGGGCCGCGGCCCGTACCGGATCGCGCTTCGCGAGGTCGCAGATCGTCAGATATCTGCGCGCCAGCCGCTCTTTCCGGTCGGCGGGAAGCCCGGCCAGCACGGCGTTGACGCGGCGGTGCGCCTCGCGCAACCGCCGCGCCAGCTCGTCGTCCTCTAGACGGTCGTCGGCAGCCATGGCTGCCGCTCATTCTCGTACGCCGTCACGTCCTCCGCGTGCCGCAGGGTCAGGCCGATGTCGTCGAGCCCCTCCATGAGCCGCCAGCGGGTGTAGTCGTCGATCTCGAAGCCGACGGCCTCGCCCGCCCAGCGGACCTCGCGGCCGTCCAGGTCGACCGTCACCTGGAGCGTCGGGTCGGCCTCCACCGCGGCCTGGAGCTCCTCCACCTTGTCGCCCGGCAGGATGACCGGCAGCAGGCCCATCTTGGTGGAGTTGTTGCGGAAGATGTCGCCGAACCGGGCGGCGATCACGACGCGGAAGCCGTACTGCTGGAGCGCCCATACGGCGTGCTCGCGCGAGGAGCCGGTGCCGAAGTCGGGCCCGGAGACGAGGATCGAGGCGCCCTGGTAGGCGGGGTCGTTGAGGACGAAGCCGGGGTCCTCGCGCCAGGCGGCGAACAGGCCGTTCTCGAAGCCGGTGCGGCTGACCTGCTTGAGCCAGACGGCCGGGATGATCTGGTCGGTGTCGACGTTGCTGCGGCGCAGCGGCACCGCCGTACCGGTGTGGGTGGTGAACGCGTCCATGGTCGGGATCTCCTAGAGGTCGGCGGGAGCCGTCAGGCGGCCGGTGACGGCGGTCGCGGCGGCGACCTGCGGCGACACCAGATGGGTGCGGCCACCCTTGCCCTGGCGGCCCTCGAAGTTGCGGTTGGAGGTCGAGGCGCTGCGCTCGCCCGGCTGGAGCGTGTCGGGGTTCATGCCGAGGCACATGGAGCAGCCGGCCTCGCGCCACTCGGCGCCGGCGGCCTTGAACACCTCGTGCAGCCCCTCCTGCTCGGCCTGCAGCTTGACCAGCATCGAGCCGGGCACGATGAGGGTGCGAGTCCTCACCTGCCGGCCGCGCAGGATCTCGGCGGCCGAGCGCAGGTCCTCGATGCGGCCGTTGGTGCAGGAGCCGACGAACACGGTGTCGACCTCGATCTCGCGCAGCGGCGTGCCGGCGGTCAGCCCCATGTACTCCAGGGCGCGCTCGGCGGCGGAGCGCTCGATCGGGTCGGCGAAGCCCGCCGGGTCCGGGACGGACGCGTCCAGGGGCAGACCCTGGCCGGGGTTCGTGCCCCAGGTGACGTACGGCGTGAGCGTCGAGGCGTCGATCTCGACGACCTTGTCGAACTCGGCGTCGTCGTCGGTGCGCAGCGACGTCCAGTACTCGACCGCCTGGTCCCACTGCTCGCCGGAGGGGGCGTGCGGGCGGCCCTGGAGGTAGGCGAACGTGGTCTCGTCCGGGGCGATCAGGCCCGCGCGGGCGCCGGCCTCGATGGACATGTTGCACACCGTCATCCGGCCCTCCATGGAGAGCTTGCGGATGGCCTCGCCGCGGTACTCGACGATGTAGCCCTGGCCGCCGCCGGTGCCGATCTTGGCGATGATGGCGAGGATCAGGTCCTTGGCGGTGACGCCGACGGGCAGCTGGCCGGAGACCTCGATGGCCATGGTCTTGGGCCGGTAGGCGGGCAGGGTCTGCGTGGCCAGCACGTGCTCGACCTCGGAGGTGCCGATGCCGAACGCGATGCCGCCGAACGCGCCGTGCGTGGAGGTGTGCGAGTCGCCGCAGACGATCGTCATGCCGGGCTGCGTCAGGCCGAACTGCGGGCCGATGATGTGCACCACGCCCTGGCCGGCGTCGCCCATGGGGTGCAGCCGGATGCCGAACTCGGCGGCGTTCTTGCGCAGCGTCTCGACCTGGGTCTTGGACACCGGGTCGGCGATGGGGCCGAGCACCGTGGGGACGTTGTGGTCCTCGGTGGCGATGGTGAGGTCGGGCCTGCGCACCTTGCGCCCGGCGAGCCGGAGCCCGTCGAACGCCTGCGGGCTGGTCACCTCGTGGATGAGGTGCAGGTCGATATAGAGCAGGTCGGGCTCGCCGTCGGCGCGGCGCACGACATGCTGCTCCCAGACCTTCTCCGCCAGTGTGCGGCCCATGATCTCCTCCTGGTCAAGGCGATGCTCCGCCTGCTTGTGGCGATGCTCCGCATCGCAGCTCGGTCGCTCCTCAGTCCAGAGACCGGCGCTCCCTCGCCTGCTTGTGGCGATGCTCCGCATCGCGGCTCGGTCGCTCACGTCCGGTCTCTTCCCTCGTCGCTCCGGTCGCTTCGCTCCCTTCGCTCCTCAGTCCAGAGACCGGCGCTCCCTCGCCTGATGGCTTCGCTCCGACTTGCCTTCTCATATGTCGAGACGGCAGTATCGGCCTATGGACAACTCTAGCGGAGTCGGAGTACTCGACAAGGCCGTTCTGGTGCTCAATGCCCTCGAAGCCGGCCCGGCGTCGCTGGCGCAGCTCGTTCAGGCCACCGGATTGGCCCGCCCCACCGCGCATCGGCTCGCCGTCGCGCTCGAACACCACCGCATTGTGAGCCGTGACACACAGGGCAGGTTCGTCCTGGGTCCGCGCCTCTCGGAGTTGTCCACGGCCGCCGGCGAGGACCGGCTGCTCGCGGTGGCCTCGCCGGTGCTGATGCACCTGCGGGATCTGACGGGCGAGAGCGCGCAGCTCTATCGCCGCCAGGGTGACGAACGGGTGTGCGTGGCCGCCGCCGAACGCTCCAGCGGCCTGCGTGACACCGTGCCCGTGGGATCGGCGCTGCCCATGACGGCGGGCTCGGCGGCGCAGATCCTGCTGGCCTGGGAGGAGCCGGACCGGCTGCACCGCGGCCTGCGCGGCGCCAAGTTCACCGCGGCGACGCTCGCGTCGGTGCGACGCCGGGGCTGGGCGCACAGCGTGGGCGAGCGCGAGCAGGGCGTGGCGAGCGTTTCGGCGCCCATAAGGGGCAGCGGCGGCAAGGTCATCGCCGCGGTCTCGGTCTCGGGCCCCATCGAGCGGCTCACCCGGGCCCCCGGGCGGTTGCACGCCGTACCCGTGATGGCCGCCGCCGAGCGGATCACCGAATCGATGCGCCGCACGTCATGATCAGCAAAAGCACGCATTTGGGGGGCCGAGTGCGCCGCTGGCGCACTAGCCTGAGTGCGTGACAGATCGCATCGAGGTAGCCGCCACTGAGCTGCGACCCCTGCTCGAAGAGTTCATCATGTGGGCACGTGTCAACGCGCCCGACAGCGACCCCGAGCTCGTCGGGCCCGCCGCCCTGTGGCACCGTCTCGCCTTCTCCAGCGACCTCGGCACGTGGAAGCGCCCTGACCTGCGCAACCTCCTGCTGGACCGCATGCCGAAGGTCGTGGAGGACCCCGACGCCGCGGCCGACGGGATGCTGCCGGCCGTGGACGCCTACCTCACCTTCCTCTCCGAGACCGGGAGGCTGACCCAGGGCTCCGACACCCTGGACGGCCTGCGGGAGGAGCTCGACGACGTCGAGGACGAGTTCGTCGAGCTCATGGAGGAGCTCCTCGACGACTCCGAGGGCGGAGACGAGGACGAGGAGGAGACCAGCGATCTGGGAGACTTCGAGCCGTTCGCCGACGAGCTCGCCGCCCTGCCCACGATCCGGCTGCGGCCCGACTCCGAGCTGGCCGCCGCCGCCCGCGAGGTGCCGCTGATCGCCAAGGCCCGCGATCTGGCCCTGTGGGTCGGCTCGGGCCGCCGCGTCGGCGAGGACACCCTGCTGTCCGACGCCGAGGTCGAGGAGGCGCTGGCCGCCGTCGGCCTGGCCAGGCCGGAGACCGACGGCTCGCTCGCCGAGGCCGTCCCCCAGCTCTGGAACGTCTGGAACCTCGCCGTCGACCTGGAGTTCCTTGAGCCGGGCGAGGGCAACACGGTGGCGGTCCAGGACGACACGTCCGAGTGGCCGTTCGACGACGACGAGGACGTGCTCGACGCCTGGATGCTCGGCCTCCACTCGGTCGACTACGGCGACCCGGAGCTGCCCGACGACGACCTGACCATGGCCCTGTCGGGGCTCACCCGGGGCGTGCTGGTGCGGCTGCTGCTGGCCGGCGGCGCGCGCGAGCTCGACGGCCTGCGCCAGGAGCTGGCCGAGGCCGCGGCCGACCTGGACGAGCTGGGCTCCGACGCGTGGGAGGCGGCGGGCGACCCGCTGGCCCCGGCGATCGACTGGCTGACCGGCTACGGCATGGTCGCCCTCGACCCCGCCGAGGGCGCCGGCGGCACGCTCAGCCTGACGGCGCTCGGCACCGAGGGCGTCATCCACCTGGTGGACGACGCCGACGTCGAGATCGACGCGCGGCCCGCCATCGAGTCCATGAGCGCCCACGAGCTGCTCGCCCTCAGCGCCGAGCTGCCCGAGGAGGAGGCCGACGCCGAGTTCGCCGCGTGGATGCGGCTGCGCGAGCCGGCCAAGGCGGCCGAGGAGCTGCTCGACGCGGCGGCCGAGGACGAGAGCGACGCGCTCATCCGGGTCCAGGCCGCCAGCGTCGTGGGCACGCTCGGCGAGGCCGCGATCCCGGCCTGGGAGGCCGCGCTCAAGGAGCCGTCGCTGCGGCCGTACGCGGCCACGCACCTGAGCCAGCTGGAGATCGAGGGGGCGCCCGAGCCGACCGAGGACGACACCCACTGGCTGATCCTGGACATGTGGACCATCTCCGCCGGGCTCGGGCGGTCGGAGTTCGTCAGCAGCCTGCGCGACATCGGGCCGGAGCTGCTGAACAACCTCCTGGAAGTGATCTGGAAGATCCCGCACTCCCACGTGGAGGAGCTGCTGGACCTGATCTCCCAGGTGCATCCGGACAAGCAGGTCGCCAAGGCGGCCCGGCGGGCGCTGTTCAAGGCCCGCTCCAACGCCTCCTAGCCGCCGTGCCCGGGACCGCTGCCTGCGGTCCCGGGCCACAGGGCTCATCCGTCCGCGCGGCCGTCAGTCGAGGACACGCCTCCAGAACGGCCCGCCGCTCGCCATGGGCCATCACCGTGGCCGGGGCCGGCTCCATGCAACTGCCCAACGCGAAAACGCCCCGGCGCAGAGGCGCTCGGGGCGTGGATGAGAAAGAACGTAGTCCCGACCGGATTCGAACCGGCGCTACCGCCTTGAGAGGGCGGCGTCCTGGGCCACTAGACGACGGGACCTTCGCTGACTTGTGTGACTGTGGTAGTCCCGACCGGATTCGAACCGGCGCTACCGCCTTGAGAGGGCGGCGTCCTGGGCCACTAGACGACGGGACCATGTCCCACAAGTGATCCGCCGGGCTGCCCCGGCGACGGACGTAACTCTACCGCACCCCGGAGACCACAACCAAACTGCGATCACGCGCCGGTAGATCGCGGCATGGGTCCCGGTCCGCGCCCGCCCCCGGCCGCCGGCGCCGGTCGCCCAGCAGTCCGCGGCGGTACGCCTCCGCCACGGCCTCGCGGTTGGTCGCTCCCCCGGCGACCAGCCGCAGCACCTCCAGCTCCCGGGGGCTCAGCGTGCCACGGGCGGCCCTGAGAACCCGCTCGGGCAGGCGGGGCCCATGGCGGCGGGCTCGAGGACCGTCTCGGCGTTCTCGGCCATGGCGGCACGCAGCTCGCCGATCAACCGGCGATCGCTACCCATGCGCCCACCGCGGCGGCGTGCCGGCGGATCGCCGAGATCCGCGACAGTCTGGTGAAATGAAAAACGGACGCCTCGATTTCCGAGACATCCGCTGCTCACTGCTGGGGTACCAGGACTCGAACCTAGACTAACTGAACCAGAATCAGTCGTGCTGCCAATTACACCATACCCCACCGCTCCGAGCCCCGGGAGGCGCGTTCGGCGACGTCCGAAAGAATAGCCCAGCTTGGGGCCAGTGCCAAAACGATTCCCCCGGAACACCCGGCGGGCTTCTCCCCGTGCCAAGCTGAGGGGGACAAAACACCACGTGAGGAGCCCGAGCGTTGGCCGAGAACCCCTTGTTCGCCCCCAGTCCCCTGCCGTACCAACTGCCGCCTTTCGCCGACATCCGCGAGGAGCACTACCCGCCCGCGTTCGAGCGCGGGATGGCGGAGCAGCTGGCCGAGGTCGACGCGATCGCGGGAAGCGAGGAGCCGCCGACGTTCGACAACACGATCGCCGCGCTCGAACGCTCCGGCCGGCTGCTCGACCGCACCGCCACCGCGTTCTTCTCGGTCGCCGCGTCCGCCTCGACCGACGGGATCATGGAG
Organism: Nonomuraea sp. 3-1Str; assembly: GCF_031570565.1. Classification (NCBI taxonomy): domain Bacteria; kingdom Bacillati; phylum Actinomycetota; class Actinomycetes; order Streptosporangiales; family Streptosporangiaceae; genus Nonomuraea; species Nonomuraea sp. 3-1Str. The sequence continues at coordinate 267,848 of NZ_JALHBK010000004.1, read as the reverse complement.
ATCGAGAAGCGGATCTCTCCCGAGCTGGCCAAGCACAGCGACGCCATCCGCCTCAACCGCGCCCTGTGGGCCCGCGTCAAGCAGGTCACCACCGAGGACCCCGAGGAGGCGTGGCTGCTGGAGAAGTACCGCGAGGACTTCGTCCGGGCCGGCGCCGACCTGTCCGAGACCGAGCAGGAGCGGCTCAGGGAGCTCAACGAGGAGCTGTCGCGGCTGTCCACCGAGTTCGCCCAGAACCTCATGCGCGCCTCTACCGAGTCCGCGCTCGTGGTGGAGGACCCCAAGGAGCTCGACGGGTTCGACGAGGACCGGATCGCGTCGCTGAAGCGCGAGGGCACGTACGTGCTGCCGCTGCTGAACTTCACCAACCAGCCCGGCCTCGCCCAGCTCACCGACCGCGACGTGCGCCGCCGGCTCTACACGCTGAGCGTGGAGCGGGCGCCGGCGAACTTCGGCCTGGCGATCCGCACGGCGACGCTGCGCGCCGAGCGGGCCAGGCTGCTCGGCTACCCGAGCCACGCCGCGTACAAGGTGGCCGACCAGACGGCCAAGACCGTGGAGGCGGTCGAGGAGATGCTGGGCCAGCTCGTCGGCCCGGCCGTGCGCAACGCCCGCAAGGAGGCGGAGGCGCTGGCCGAGCAGGCCGGCTTCGAGATCGAGCCGTGGGACTGGTCGTTCTACGCCGAGAAGGTGCGCCGGGCCCGCTACGACCTCGACGCGAGCGCGATGCGGCCGTACTTCGAGCTGGACCGCGTCTTCCGCGACGGCGTCTTCTTCGCGGCCACCCGTCTGTACGGCATCACGTTCACGCCGCGGCCGGACCTGCGCGGCTACCACGAGGACGTGCGCGTCTTCGAGGTGTTCAACGAGGACGGCGGCGCCCTCGGCCTGTTCGCGCTCGACCCGTACGCCCGGCAGGGCAAGCGAGGCGGCGCCTGGATGAACAACCTGGTCAACCAGTCGCTGCTGTTCGGCGAGAAGCCGGTGGTGCTCAACAACCTCAACCTCACCAAGCCCGCCTCCGGGCCGACCCTGCTCACCTACGACGAGGTGAACACGGCCTTCCACGAGTTCGGGCACGCGCTGCACGGGCTGTTCTCGGAGGTGCGCTTCCCGCGGGTCTCCGGGACGAGCGTGCCGCGTGACTTCGTCGAGTACCCGTCGCAGGTCAACGAGATGTGGGGGACCTGGCCAGAGGTGCTGGCCAACTACGCCCGCCACCACGAGACGGGCGAGCCGATGCCGGCCGAGCTCGTGGCGAAGATGAAGGCGGCCGAGCAGTTCAACCAGGGCTTCATGACGGTCGAGTACCTCGCCGCCACCCTGCTCGACTGGGCCTGGCACAAGCTGGAGCCCGGCCAGACGGTGGAGGACGCCGAGGCGTTCGAGCAGGCGGCCCTGGAGGCGGCCCAGATCGCCTTCCCGCCGGTCCGGCCGCGTTACCGGACCAACTACTTCGCGCACATCTTCTCGGGCGGCTACAGCGCCGGGTACTACTCCTACATCTGGAGCGAGGTGCTCGACGCGGAGAGCGTCGAGTGGTTCAAGGAGAACGGCGGGCTCAGGCGCGAGAACGGCGACCACTTCCGGCGCACGCTGCTGTCGAGGGGCGGCGCCACGGACCCGCTGACGGCCTTCCGCGAGTTCCGCGGGCGCGAGGCGTCCATCGAGCCGCTGCTGAAGCGCCGCGGCCTCGTCTGACCCTCTCCGGGCCTCGTGTACGGGGGCGAGGGTCGGGCACGGCCCCCGCTTCCCCGGTGGGGGACCTCCCGGTCCCTCACACCCCCCGGGTCCGGCCCGCGTGGACGGCGGCCGCCCTCCACGCCGCAGCGACTCAGGACTTGGTCGCCCAGGCCGGCCTGCAGAAGGACGTCTCCGAGAGCCGGGTGAAGGTCTTCAGGTAGTCGCTCCAGTCGCCGTTGATGTTGCTGACCAGCATGTGGGTGCCGTGCCGGTCGCCCATGGCGTATGACGTCGAGCCCTGGATGGAGCCGCCGCCGCCCCAGAGCGTGACCCCGCACGGGAGCTGCTGCGCGTAGACACCGAGGCCGTATCCGGTGTTCGGCAGCCAGTCCGCTCCCTCCGTCGAGACGGTGGTGAACATCTCCTTCTGCTGGGCCGGCGGGAGGAGACCTCCGCGCAGCAGGCTCTGCAGGAACCGGTGCAGGTCCGAGGTCGTCGAGATCATGCCTCCGGCGGCCCCGGCCCAGCTCGTGTCGATCTGGGTCACGTCGTGGATCGGCGTTTCCTGGCCGATCTCGTCGAACTTCGAGTAGTGGCGAGCGTGCGGGTCGCGGAGCTTCTCATCGCTTTCCGGCAGATACGTTCCCGTCAGGTGCAGCGGGCGGGCGATGCGGCGCTCGATCTCCTTCGCGAGCGTCGAGCCCGTCGCCTTCTCGACGATCATCCCGGCGAGGTTGTAGTTGACCTTGGAGTAGATGAAGCGCTTCCCGGGCTCCTCGGGGCGCGGGGTCTCCTGGCCGGGGACCGCGTCGGGGAGCCCGCTGGTGTGGTTGAGCAGCCGCCTGATGGTGATCTTCCGGCCGTCCGCGCCGAGGTGCTCCTCCACCACCCCCGGCAGCCACGCCGCCACGGTGTCGTCGAGGGTCAGCTCGCACTCGGCCGCCAGCTGGAGGACCACCGTGCCGGTGAAGGCCTTGGTGATGCTTCCGATGCGGAAGTGCTCACCCGGTCGCCGCTTGCGGCCGGTCTCCATGTCGGCCACTCCGGCCGTGCCGAACCACGGTGCCCGGCGACCGTCTCTGAGATCGGCGACGATGCCGGGCCCGCCACCGCCGGCCACGGCCTCGTCGAGCGCACGCTGGATCTCCGCGTGCTCCCTGTCGCGGTCGGCTGCGGCGGCATCGGGGATGGTCATGGTGGCTCCTACGGCAGTCAGGGCTACGGCGAGCAGGGCTCGGGCCCCCGAAATGGAGGCTCCGCCCGGCATGCAAGCAACCGTAGTTGACTAATCGCGAGATAGTCAACTGAGGTTGCTATTGCGGCGCTCGCCCGGCGAGAGAACCCGCGCCGGCCGGCTTCAGGTCGGGCGTGATCCCACCGCCGGTGACGCAGATCACAGCTCGTAGCGTGAACTCCTGCCTGCCGTCCGGGCGAAAGCCGGTGAACCAACGCGCAGCGACGGGAGCACCATGTGACCGCCGAAGATTCCGGCAGAGTCGACGAAGCCGAGTTGATACGGCGCTCGGAGCGCGATCCGACGCCGCCGGACGCAGCGGGCTGGGCGTGTGACTGGAGGGAGCCGATGACGCGCGGCCCATGCGCGGGTACGACATTCTCGATCCGGGCACCTGCCGTTACCTGGGAACCCGGACGGTCTGGCTGCGCGACCCGTTCCCGTTCGGCCGCGGCGGCGAGCCCATCGCCCGCAAGGGCGCGGCGTGGAGCACGGCCCTGATGTCGTCGGTGATCGTGGATCGCCCGGGGCAGCGAGGCTGAGCGGTCAGCCCGGGTCGGCGGGCGACTCCGCGAGCCGCTCGCGGAGCCATTCCTTCTCCGCCCGGCTGATCGCCCGCGCGACCAGCAGCATCCCCCGCCGGTACGGGTCCGCCTCCTCCTCCGCGCGCACCGGCCGGCCGCCCTCGTAGAAGAAGCTGGCCGGGGCCTCCAGGAAGGCGAGGCGGCGGCGGAGCACGGCGGCGCGGTCGGCCGGGTCCGGCAGGGCCGACAGGAACGTCAGCAGGACGAAGAACCGCGCCTGGTCGCTGATCTGGAGGTCCGAGGGGGTCCGGAGGCGGGCCAGCAGCTCCTCGCGGCCCGCCGGGGTGAGGGTGAGCACCTGCCGGCGCGCGGCCGCGGCGCCCGCCTCCTCGTGCCGCTCGACGAGGCCCGCCGCTTCGAGCCGTGAGATGGCCGGGTAGAGGGCGCCGTCGCTGACCGGGCGCAGGTGGCCGGAGAGCGCCGCGAGGCGGGTCTTGAGCTCGTAGCCGTGCATCGGCCGTTCGTTCAGGAAGCCCAGGATCGTCAGGGCGAGGTCTCCTCCGCTTGCCATGGGCCGCATCGTACCGTTATACCTCTAGACGAGATACAACGAATCGAGGTAGACGATGATCCGGCTGGCGGTTCCCGTGTACGTGGAGCTGGTGACGGCGGTCGTGGCGGTGGGGCTGATCGACCTGCTCTGGGTCTCCGGCCTCGGCGAGGGGGCGATCGCGGCCGTGACCGTGGGCACCACCGTCGAGTACCTGGCCTACGGGCTGTTCCTGGCGGTCCCCACGGGCGTCACGGTGCTGGTCGGCCGGCGCGACGGGCGCGCGCCCATCGCGCCGGTGGTCCGGGCCGGCTGGGCGCTGTGGGCGGTCCTGTCGGCCGCGATCACCGTGCCCGGCGTGCTGCTGCGCGAGCCGCTGGCGGCGCTGTTCACCGACGAGTGGCGGCTCACGGCCGGGTTCTTCCTGGTCTCGCTCGGCGGGCTGCCCGTGTTCTTCGCGCAGACCGTCGTGGACGGCATCCTCAAGGGCCGGGGGAACACCCGGCGCCCGATGCGGCACGCCATCATCTGCAACGTGCTCGTCATCGCGCTCGACCCGCTGTTCGTCTACGGGCTCGGGATGGGCGTCCAGGGCGCGGCGCTGGCGACCGTGGCGGCCAGGCTGGTGACCCTGGCCTTCGCCCTCGTGACCTCACGCCACCTCATCACGGAGCGGGGACCGGGCGGGCGCGCGGCGTGGGAGGTGGTGCGGACCGGGCTGCCCATGTCCGGCGACTTCCTCGCCCGCTCGGCCGTGGGCATGGCGCTGGTGGACCTCGTGGCCGGGTTCGGGACGCGGGAGCTGGCCGGGTACGGCATCGGGCAGAAGATCATGCTGGCCGGCGTCATGGTGTTCTACGCGCTGCGGCAGGCCGCGATGATCCGCACCGCGCGCTCCGAGCCCGCCGGCTCGCCCCTCCTGCTGGGGCTGGGCGCCGGCGCGGCCGTGGCGCTCGCCCTGAACGTCGTGGCGGCGCCCGTCGCCGCGCTCTTCACGGCCGACGTCGAGCCCGCCGTGGGCTTCCTGCGCTGGATGACGCTCTACCTGGTGCCCTTCGGCGGGCTCATCGCCGTGGGCGGGGTGCTCCAGGCGAGCGGCAGGGGCGGCCGGCTGCTCGCCGCCACGCTGGCCGGCTTCGCCGTGCAGGTGCCGCTGGCGTACGGGCTGAGCGCGTACGCCGGCGTCACCGGGGTGTGGCTGGCGATGGCCGCCGGGGCGGCCGTCAGCCTCGCAGGCGCGCTAGCGCCGCGCGGAGGCGATCCTGGGAGCGCTCGCGGCCGAGCACCTCGATCGACTCGAACAGCGGCAGACCGACCGTCCGGCCCGTGATCGCGACGCGGACCGGGGCCTGCGCCTTGCCGAGCTTGAGGCCGTGGGCGGCGCCGACCTCCTCCAGCGCCTCCTTCAGCGACTCGGGGTCCCAGCTCACCCCGTCCAGGCGCTCCAGGTAGCCGGTGAGGATCTCCACCGGGGCGTTCTTCATCGCCTTGTCCCACGACGCCTGGTCGAACACCGGCTCGTCGAGGAAGAGGAAGTCGACGTTCTGCCGGATCTCCGACAGCACCGCGATGCGCGTCTGGGCGAGCGCCGCGACCTTGCTGAAGGTCTCACGGTCCCAGTCAGGGTCGAGGTACGGCGAGCAGCGCTCCTCGAAGACGTGGACCGGCAGCGCCCGGATGTACTCGCCGTTGAAGGCGCGCAGCTTCTTCTCGTCGAAGAACGCGCTGGAGCTGTTGACGTCCGTCAGCCGGAACAGCGGCACCATCTCCGACCACGGCATGATCTCCCGGTCGTCGCCGGGGCCCCAGCCGAGCAGCATGAGGTAGTTGACCATGGCCTCGGCCAGGTAGCCCTCCTCGCGGTAGTCCTCCAGCGCCACCTTGTCGCGCCGCTTGGACAGCTTCTTGCGCTGCTCGTTGACGATGACCGGCAGGTGCGCCCACACGGGCGGCGTCGCGCCGAGCGCGGGCCACAGGAGCTCCTGCTTGGCCGCGTTGCCCAGGTGCTCCTCGCCGCGCACCACGTGGGTGATGGCCTGGGTGATGTCGTCGACCGCGTTGGCCAGCACGTAGAGGGGCGAGCCGTCGGTGCGGGCGATGACGAAGTCCTCCTGGGCGTCGTTGGGGAACTCCACCCGCCCCCGGATCACGTCGTCGACCACGGTGACGCCCTCGTCGGGGGTGCGGAAGCGGACCGCGCCCTCGCTCAGCCCGCGTTCGCGGCAGTGGCCGTCGTAGCCGCGGTGCTCGGAGCCGGTGCGGGCGACGAGCTGCTCGCGGGTGCAGTCGCAGTAGTACGCCTTGCCGTCGGCCAGCAGCTTGGCCACGGCCTCGCGGTGCTGCGGCTCGTACGCCGACTGGAAGTAGGGGCCCTCGAACGCCGGGTTGGTGCCGTTGATGCCGATCCAGTCGAGCGCCGAGATGATGCCCTCGGTCCACTCGGGCCGGTTGCGGGTGGCGTCGGTGTCCTCGACGCGCAGCACGAACCGGCCGCCCGCCTGCTCGGCCAGCGCCCAGTTGAACAGCGCCGTGCGGGCGCCGCCCACGTGGAACATGCCGGTGGGGGACGGGGCGAACCGCACCCGGAGATCAGTCACGAGCGACCACCTTGTTCGTCAGAGTGCCGATGCCTTCGATGCCGACGCTGACCTCGTCGCCGATCTCGACCGGGCCGACCCCGGCGGGGGTGCCGGTCAGGATGACGTCGCCGGGGATCAGGGTCATGACCGCGCTGACGTAGGCGACGAGCGCGGGGATGTCGTGGATGAGCTGGCTGGTGCGGCCGCTCTGGCGCACCTCGCCGTTGACCGTCGTGGTGAGCGCGAGGTCGCTCGGGTCGAGGTCGGTGCGGATCCACGGGCCCAGCGGGCAGAACGTGTCGAAGCCCTTGGCGCGGGTGAACTGCACGTCGCGCTTCTGCAGGTCGCGGGCCGTCACGTCGTTGGCGCAGGTGTAGCCGAAGATGACGTCCTTGACCCGCTCGACCGGCACCTCGCGGCACAGCCGGCCGATCACCACGGCCAGCTCGCCCTCGAAGTCGACCCGGTGGGACAGCGAGGTGGGGTAGGCGACGGCCTCGCCGTGGCCGATGACGGAGGTGGACGGCTTCATGAAGATCAGCGGCTCGTCCGGCACCTCGTTGCCCATCTCGCGGGCGTGCTCGGCGTAGTTGCGGCCGATGGCCACCACCTTGCTCGGAAGCATGGGGGCGAGCAGCTTCACCTGGCTGAGCGGGAACCTCTCGCCGGTGAACTGGACCTCGCCGAACGGGTGGCCGGAGATGGCGGAGACGAACTCCTCGCCCGGGCCGCCCTCTACCACGCCGAACGTGACGCCTTCGCCTGTGGAGAACCTCGCTATACGCACCCGACAAGGCTATCGTCGCCGCCGAGCCGGTCCGTCCCCCGGTGGGGGCGCGGGTTAGCCTGGCAACGGCACCGGCTCGCGACGGGGCGGCCGGTGCGGTGAGACTGCCGCGAGAGGGGTCGCGTTGTCCGTCGTGAAGATCAATGTGCTGAACGTTCCCGCTGAGATGCGGGAAGAGCTGGAGCGCCGGTTCTCCAACCGGGCGGGGATGGTGGAGTCCTCCGACGGGTTCGAGTGGTTCGAGCTGCTGCGGCCGGTGGAGGGTACCGACCGGTACCTCGTCTACACGCGCTGGCGCAGCGAGGAGGACTTCCAGGCCTGGCAGAAGGGGCAGGCGTTCCAGCGCGGCCACGCCCAGGCCGCCGCCGAGGCCGGACAGCAGGGCGGTGACCAGAACCAGGGGGCCGGTCAGGGGCACGGCCACGGGCATGGTCCGGCGGCGTCCGGCTCGGAGCTGTGGTCGTTCGAGGTCGTCCAGACCGCCGGCCCCAAGTAGGAGAGCGCGGGGTCAGGAGTCGAGCGGGTTGCGGGCGATCCGCTCGGCGATCCCCGACCGGACGAACCCGCCCGCCAGGCTGGACGGCTTGCGCTCGCCCTGCTCGGTGACGCAGGCGGCGAACTCCTTCGCGATGTCCAGCCGCGGGTAGCGGCCGAGGACCTCCTCCCGCAGGTCGGGCGGGATCTCGTCGGTGCGCCGGCCGGAGATGTCCATGCCGGTGGACAGCTCCAGCAGGTGTCCCTCGGGGTCGTCCGCCAGGGGCACCTCGTCCCACATGTGCCGGACGATCACCTCCAGGGCGCGTTGCCTGCGCTCGCGCGACCAGCCGGCGCCCGCGCAGAAGGCCCAGGCGACGTGCCCGCCCGCCTCCTCGAACGGCACGGTGTGGCTGTCGAACTCCGCGGTCAGGCCGAGGTCGTGGAGCATGGCCGAGACGTAGAGCAGCTCCGCGTCGAAGGCGATGCCGTGCTTCCTGGCGTGGGCGGCGGCCCACAGGTAGGCCCGGACCGAGTGGTTGAGCAGCGAGGGCGAGTGGTACCTGGTCGCCACCTCCAGCGCGCCGCGGCAGGCGGCGGTGTCGGGGATCACCAGATCGTTCAGCTTCATGAGGCCATCATGGCTCAGCCGGCCCGCCCGACCGGCTCAGTGGGCCGCTCGTGGGTCGCCGCGTCGTCCCCGCGGGAGGGCGACGGCGTGCGGCGGGCGACGGCCAGACCCGCCGCGAGGCAGGCGAGGGGTACGGCGGGCAGCACGTACCGGTGGTCGAAGGCGGCGATCAGCACGGGCAGCAGGAGCAGCGTCACGGAGGCCGCCCACGGCAGCAGCACCGCGCCGCCCAGCGACCGCCACCTGAGCGCCACCCCCGCCAGGCCGACGAGGAGCAGCGCGCCGAGGAACGGCCCGCGCAGGAAGCCCTGGCTCTGGTAGCCGCGGATCCAGCCCGCGTACGGGTCGACGACCGCCGTCTGGCCGGAGGCGCCCTGGTAGTCGGTGGTGATCTCGGCGGCGGTGCGGTCCTTGGAGGCGGGCACGTCCTTGAACGGCGGGATCCGCTCGGGGAAGGAGTAGGCGCTCTGCTCCCCGTCCACCGGGTACACCCAGCGCTCCCAGCTGAAGACGTGGGCCGCGTCGGCGAGCCCGGCGGCGAGGAAGTCGAGCGGCTGGGCGAGGATCGCCTGACGGGCGAAGCGGCCCGCGGCCTCGTCGCGCGCGGCGTTGCCGCCCTTGATCGCGTTGATCGGCGAGTCGGCGTCCCAGATGTACTCGGGCGGCTGCCTGCGCTGCCCGAGCGGCTCTTTCGGGCAGAGGCGCGGCAGGTCCGGCTGGATGCGCGCGCAGTCGGCGAAGGTCAGCGTGCGCGCCCACAGGAACGTGTTGCCGCGGCTCAGCTGGTACGTGCCGTGGACGGAGGCGAACCACGAGGCGTAGCCGGCGAGCGGGATCGCGGCGGCCACGGCGAGCGCGGCGACGGAGCGCCAGCCGGCGCGGCGCAGCAGCAGCGCGACGGCGACGACGGCGATCAGCGGCAGCCCGATGGTCCGGGTAACCGTGGCGGCGGCCAGCAGGACCCCGGCCGCGGCGGCCGTGGCCACCGTGGGGCGGGGCCGCCACAGGAGCAGCGTGACGGCCGCCATGACGAGGAACACGAACAGCAGATCCGCCATGATCATGTGTTCGAGCTGGATCTGGTACGCGTCCAGGAGGACCGGCAGGGCGAACAGGGCGGCGGCCCAGGCGGGCAGGCGGCGGCGCAGCAGCGCGTACACGAGGACGCCGATGCCGAGCCCCAGGAGGTGCTGCACGACCACGACCGCCTCGACGCTCGCCAGCGGGCGCAGCGCCCACAGGAAGAACGAGTAGCCGGAGGTGCGCGACTCCAGCGGGCGCAGGTCGAGCGCGGCGTTGAGGTAGGCGAAGGAGTCCGCCCAGAACCAGATCGCCGGCCGGTAGCCGAGCAGGGCCAGGCCGCGCAGCACCACCCCGGCGAGGAGGACGAGGAGCAGCGGCCAGTGCCGGCGCACCAAGGACATCATCGGCCTCCTCTGCCTCCGGACGAGCAAACAGGATACAAAGGACGAACAACTATCGGGCCGCTAACGATCTGGCACCTGGCAAGCCACCCGACTTGACCGGTTGATCGCGATTCGGACAGCATGTTCCGCCCCCATCTTCACGGCCCGGAAGGAAACCGGCGTGCGCCGCCTCGCGATCCCCCTTGCCTCCCTGCTCCTTCTCTGCGGGTTGGCGGGCTCGGCGCGGGCCGACACCCCCGCCACCGGGCCGGAGAAGGTGAAGCGCACCGCCCAGTGCCAGGGCGACTGGCTGCCCGCCACGCCCACGGCCGACGAGGTCATGCGGGGCGAGATCTCCCTCGTCGGCCTGCCGCCGTACAAGCTCGGCAGCAGGATCAACTGGGCGGCGAGCCCGTACAAGAACCGCTCCTGGGAGTTCGTCTTCCAGTCGCTGCGCTGGATGGGCACGCTCGTGGTGGCCTACGAGAACAGCGGCGAGGAGCGCTACCTCGACCGGGCCAAGGAGATCACCAAGGACTGGGTGGCCCACAACCGGCGCGGCGCCCGCGGCACCGCGTCGTACGTCTGGAAGGACCACCCCGTCTCCCTGCGCTCGCAGGCGCTGGTCTGCCTGAGCATGCACGTCAAGGACGCCTGGCTGAAGGACAGCCTGGCCGACCACGCCCGGCTGCTGGCCGACCCGAGGCTCTACAAGAAGGGCCACAACCATGGGATGGACCAGGACATCGCGCTCATGGGCATCGGCTGCCGCTACGGCCGCTCCGACTGGGCGAGCCTGGCCTCCCGGCGCCTGACCGGCACCGTCAAGCTCGACGTGGACGCGCAGGGCGCGCTCATGGAGCAGGCGCCGCGCTACGCCGTCTACGTGTACGGCCGGCTCCAGGTGGCCATCGCCAACATGAAGGACTGCGGGCGCAAGGTGCCGGGCGAGATCTCCCAGCGGGCCGACGCCCTGAAGGACTTCATCGCCCACTCCACCATGCCCAACGGCTACATGGTGCCCCTCGGCGACGGCAGCGCCGAGACCGAGCCCCGGGTGGACACCGGCACGCCCAAGCAGGAGGTCAAGGTCTACCGCGCCGGCTACGTGTACGGCCGGACGGCGTGGAACAAGCCGGACTCCACCTTCTACTCGATCCGGTTCGGCCCCGGCCTGAAGTTCCACGGCCACGAGGACCACCTGGGCGTGACCTACTACGCGCACGGCCGCGACATCCTCATGGACGCCGGCTTCCACTCCTACGAGAAGAGCGCCTACCGCTACTGGACGCTCTCCCCCGAGGCGCACAACGTCCCGACGGTCGTCGGCAGGAGCTTCCGCCCGCGCACGGCCAGCAAGCTCACCAAGTCGGCGATCGGCGACGATCGGCAGGCGTTCCGTCTGACCGACAAGGCGTACGGCACGGCCCGCACCCGTTCGGTGCTCGTCAACCACGGCGAGGACCTGATGGCGGTGCTCGACACGGCGGCGGGCGGCGCGAAGGTGCGCAACCTGTGGAGGTTCGCCCCGTCGCTCAAGGTCGTCTCGAACCAGGGCGGCCGGGTGGTGCTGGGAGACGGCAAGTTCCGGGTCACGCTGCTCCAGCTCGACTCCTCCTGCCGCCCGGTCGGCGGGCAGAGGGTCGAGCGCGGCGGGAAGCTGGGCTGGGTGTCGCCGACCTACCTGTCCAAGGAGCCGGCCGCCGTCGTCGTCTCCCCCGCCGCCGCGTCGCTGCTGACGGTCGTCGTGCCGGGCACGGACGACCCGAAGGTGTCGTGCTCGGGCGGCAAGGTCAAGGTCGAGGGCGTGTCCTTCTCGGCCGGCCTCCTCTGACCGGCCCGCACGATCGCGGGCTCGTCGCAGCTCGCCTCAGCCTGTCTCAGCTCGTCTCAGCTCGTCTCAGCTCGTCGCGGCGGCGAGCCCGGTCCGCAACGCCTCCGCGTTGGCGGCCGCGAACTGCGCGAACGTACGCGGCGGGCGGCCCGTGAGCTCCTGGACGGCCGTCGTCGTGGCGGCCAGGTAGCCGGTCGCGACCTGCCGGGACAGCTCGGTGACGTCGTCGGCGAAGGACGCGGGCAGCCCTCGGGCCCGCAGCGCCGCGGCCAGCTCGGCCGGAGGCAGCGCGACGCACTCGACGGTCCGGCCCAGCACGGCCGAGAGCTCCTCCGCGATCTGAGCATGAGTCAGCCCCCGCGGTCCGGTCAGCACGTGCGTCTCCCCCCGGGCCGGGTGATCCGGTGAGCAGCGCGGCGGCGCAGGCGGCGATGTCGTGGCAGTCGATGTACGACACCTCCCAGTGCGCGCCCTCGGCCAGCCGGCCGCCGCGCCGGGCGTGCCAGACCGACACCTTCACCACCCGCCGGCCCCGCGCCGACGCCCGCCGCAACTACGAACGCCTGCTGGCCGAGGCCGACGCGGCCTTCCGGGAAGGAGGCGTCGAGTCCAGCCTGGAGAGCGTCGCCCGCCGCGCCGGCGTCGCCATCGGCACCCTCTACGGCCACTTCCCCACCCGCCGGGCACTGGTCCGCGGCCACCATGGGCTCTCTCCCCGCCGTGTTCCCCCGGCTCACTCCATGCCGTGCTACCGCCGCCCGGAACGTCTTGGCGCGATCGGGCGTACGGCCGGGGTCTGGGGGTCGGGAGACCCCCAAGGTCGGGGTGTGGGGGCTTGCCCCCACAGGGCGCTGCCCGGAGCCCCATGGCGCGAAGCGCCCCTTGCGGAGGACCGTGCTTTGTGCCCCGGAGCTTCCCAGCCCGAAGCTCGTCTCAGCCGGTCTCGTGGCCCGCGCGGAGGAGGCTGTAGGTGACCGCCTGCTCCAGTGCCTGCCAGGAGGCGTCGATGATGTTCTCGGCGACGCCGACCGTGGCCCACTCGGCCGTGTCGTCGCTGGAGGTGATGAGCACGCGGGTGATGGCGCCCGTGCCGTGGGTGCCCTCCAGGATGCGCACCTTGTAGTCGATGAGCTCCAGCCTGGCCAGCTCCGGGTAGAGCTGCTCCAGCGCGAGCCGCACGGCCCGGTCGAGCGCGTTGACGGGGCCGTTGCCCTCGCCGGTGGCGACCATCCGCTCGCCCTTGGCGTGCAGCTTGACCGTGGCCTCGCTGACCAGGTCGCCGCCCTTGGTGCGCTCGACGATCACCCGCCACGACTCGACCTCGAAGTGGCGGCGCCGCTCCCCCTGGACGGTGTCGCGCAGCAACAGCTCGAAGGAGGCGTCGGCCGCCTCGAACGTGAAGCCCTGCGACTCCAGGTCCTTGACCCGCTCGACCAGGGACTTCGTGTGCTCCGGGGTGAGCTCGTAGCCCAGCTCGCGGCCCTTCAGCTCGACCGAGGCGCGCCCCGCCATGTCGGAGACCAGCATCCGCATGTCGTTGCCCACCTGGGCGGGGTCGATGTGCTGGTAGAGGTTGGGGTCGACCTTGATGGCGCTGGCGTGCAGGCCGGCCTTGTGCGCGAACGCCGACGTGCCGACGTACGGGGCGTGGGAGTTGGGGGTCACGTTGGTGACCTCGGTGATGGCGTGGGCGATGCGCGTCATGTCGGCCAGCGCCGGCGGCGGCACGAGGTCGAAGCCGCGCTTGAGCTGGAGGTTGGCGACCACGGTGAACAGGTTGGCGTTGCCGGAGCGCTCGCCGTAGCCGTTGGCGCAGCCCTGCACGTGGGTGGCGCCGGCCTGGACGGCGGCCAGGGTGTTGGCGACGGCGCAGCCGGTGTCGTCATGGCAGTGGATGCCGACGCGGGCGCCGGTCTGCGAGGCCGCGTGGACGATGTCGGCCAGCTCGTCGGGGAGCATGCCGCCGTTGGTGTCGCACAGGGCGACGACGTCGGCGCCGGCCTCGGCGGCGGTCCTGAGGACCTCCAGCGCGTAGGCGGGGTTGGACCGGTAGCCGTCGAAGAAGTGCTCGGCGTCGAGGAAGACCCTCTGGCCCTCCGCGCGAAGATGGGAGACCGTGTCGCGGATCATCGCGAGGTTCTCCTCAAGCGTCGTGCGGAGGGCCAGATCGACGTGCCGGTCGTGACTCTTGGCGACAAGGGTCACCACCGGCGCCCCGGATTCGCGCAGTGCGGCCACCAGTGGGTCGTCGGCTGCCTTCACACCGGCCCGGCGGGTCGCGCCGAACGCGGTGAGCTGCGCGTGCTTCAGGTCGAGCTCGGTCTGGGCCCGCCTGAAGAAGTCCGTGTCCTTGGGGTTGGCGCCCGGCCATCCCCCTTCGATGAAGCCGACGCCCAGCCCGTCCAGATGGCGCGCGACGGCGAGCTTGTCGGCAACGGTGAGGTTGAGCCCCTCCTGCTGTGCGCCGTCACGCAGCGTCGTGTCATAGACGTGGAAGCGGTCGTCGGCCATGGTGTCGTCTCCCTGGAAAACAAAAAGACCCCTCACGGGCGTGAGAGGTCTGCGCGCTGGCTCGGTCCCTGCGTCAGCCAGCGCGCCTGCCGATAATGAGCAGACCGTAGAACATGGTGCCTAGGAGTCTGCCATACGGACTCACCATTCGGCACATCGGTCTCACCTTATGGACACAAAGAGTCACACGGTGACGCCCGAGCCGCCGGTGATGGCCGTCTCCAGGGCCTTGGGGTCGAACGCCTCGTCACCGAGCAGCCGCCCGTCGAGCACGACCGTGGGCGTGCCCTCCAGACGGACTCTGGCGCTCTGCTTCAGGTGGTCCTCGGCGTACGTCTGGGAGGTGACGCACTGGTCCACCGACGCGCCGGCCTGGCGGGCGGCCCTGACCAGCTCCTCCAGCGTGAAGCCGGAGGCCTCGCCGTGCGGGGCGGGCTGCATGCCGTACAGCTCGTCGCGGAAGGCCAGCCAGTTGGCCTCGGGCACGCAGCGCGCCGCGGCGGCGGCCCGGATGGAGTTCGAGCGCATCGGCTCGTCCTGGAAGATCGTGATCGGGTGGTAGACGACCTTGACCTTGCCTTCGGCCGCCAGGCGCCGCATCGTGGCGTCCACCCTGCTGTGCAGGTCCTTGCAGACCGGGCAGTCGAAGTCCTCGTACAGGTCCAGCACCGGCGCCGTGGCACTGGTGTCGGCCAGCACCATGCTGCCGTCGGCCTGCCGCAGCAGCCGCACACCCGGCGACGACCCGTCGCCGCCGCTCGTCTGGAACACCACGAGCGCGGCCAGCACCGCCAAGGCGGCCAGCACGGCCGCCACCCTCTTCGTCATTCGTCCCGTCCCTCGATCCGGTCGCGGCGACCTTACCGGAATCACCTGTGAACGCCGCGAACCGGGCATCCCGGGAGGCCGCTTCACGGCGACGCGGCCCGCCGGGAGACGGGCCGCGTCGCCGCCACGGGAGAGGACTGCGCGGGAGCGGGGGCTAGAGGACCTTGTGGATCCAGCCGTGCTGGTCGGGGCGGGAGCCGTACTGGATGCCGAGCAGTTCCTCGCGGACCCGCAGGGTGACGGGGCCGGGGGTGCCGTCGGCGACCGTCCAGGAGCGGTCGGCGCCCTTGACGGAGCCGACCGGCGTGACGACCGCCGCCGTGCCGCAGGCGAACACCTCGCTGACCTCGCCCGACACGCACCCCTCCTGCCACTCCTCGACGCTGACCAGGCGCTCCTCGGCCTCCAGGCCGAGGTCGTCGGCCAGCGCGAGGATCGAGTCGCGGGTGATGCCGGGCAGCAGGGTGCCGGTCAGGGAGGGAGTGACGAGCTTGCCGCCGATGACGAAGAACAGGTTCATCCCGCCCATCTCCTCGACGTACGCGTGCTGGGCCGCGTCGAGCCACACCACCTGGTCGCAGCCGTTCTCCACGGCCTGGCGCTGGGCGACGAACGCGGCGGCGTAGTTGCCGCCGCACTTGGCGAAGCCGGTGCCGCCGGGGGCGGCGCGGGTGTACTCGGTGGACAGCCACACCGAGACGGGCTTGACGCCGCCGCTGAAGTACGAGGCCGCCGGCGAGGCGATCACCATGTACGTGTAGGTGCGCGACGGGTAGTTGACGCCCAGCCCGACCTGGGTGGCGATGATGAAGGGCCGCAGGTAGAGGCTGTGCCCCTCGGCGGTCGGCACCCACTCGCGGTCGGCCTGCACGAGCTGCTCCAGCGACTCGACGAACGTCTCCTCGGGCAGCTCCGGCATCGCCATGCGCACCGCCGACTGGTTGAAGCGGGCCGCGTTGGCGTACGGCCGGAACGTCACGACGGAGCCGTTGATCTGCCGGTACGCCTTGAGCCCCTCGAACAGCTCCTGCGCGTAGTGGAAGACCGCCGTGGCCGGGTCGAGGGAGAGCGGCCCGTACGGCTGGAGCCGCGCGTCGTGCCAGCCCTCGCCCTCGGTGTACTGGATGGAGATCATGTGGTCGGTGAAGGTCTGCCCGAAGCCCGGACTCGCCAGTACCTGCTCGCGCTCCGCCGCGGTGCGAGCGTGGTCGGATAGCTGCACGTCGAAGCTGAGCTTCTGAGCGATGGTCATGACGATTGGTCCTTCTCTCTACGACTCGGTGATGCCGGCGGCACTGCGCGCCGGCACTCCACGTACTTCCTAGTGTCTCGCTATTTGGGATGGCAAGGGGTCACTGGGATGGTATGACCCCGAACATGCGAAAAGCGCCTGGCAGGTCCGGTTCGGACCGCCAGGCGCTTACGGAGCTGGGGCGGCCCTAGCCCGATACTCGCGCGGTGATGTCGTCACCGATCTCGCCGGTCGTCCGGCTCGCCCCGCCGCTCAGCCGCTCGATGATGTCGTCGGCGACGGCCTGCTCCACCTTGGTGGCCTCGGCGTGCAGGCCGAGATGGTCGAGGAGCATGGCGACGGACAGGATCGTCGCGGTCGGGTCGGCCTTGCCCTGGCCCGCGATGTCGGGCGCGCTGCCGTGGACCGGCTCGAACATGCTGGGCGCGGTGCGCTCGGGGTTGATGTTGCCGCTGGCGGCCAGGCCGATGCCGCCCGCGATCGCCGCGCCCAGGTCGGTGATGATGTCACCGAAGAGGTTGTCGGTGACGATCACGTCGAACCGCTCGGGCTGCGTGACGAAGAACATCGAGGCCGCGTCGATGTGACTGTAGTCGGTCGTGACCTCGGGGAACTCCTCGGCCACCCGGTTGACCGTGCGCTGCCAGAGGTCTCCGGCGTAGGTCAGCACGTTGGTCTTGTGGATGAGCGTGAGCTTCTTGCGCGGCCTCGACTGCGCCTTGGCGAAGGCGTAGCGCACCACGCGCTCCACGCCGTGGGCGGTGTTGAGCGACTCCTGGGTGGCGATCTCGTGCGGGGTGCCGCCGCGCATCACGCCGCCCGTGCCCGCGTACAGGCCCTCGGTGCCCTCGCGGATGACGATCATGTCGATGTCCTCGGCGCCGGCGCGGGCCAGCGGCGTCTCCACTCCCGGGTAGAGCTTGACCGGGCGCAGGTTGACGTAGTGGTCGAAGACGAAGCGCAGGCGCAGCAGCAGGTCGCGCTCCAGGATGCCCGGCGGCACGCTGGGGTCGCCGACGGCGCCGAGCAGGATCGCGTCGTAGCCGCGCAGCTCCTCCAGGACGGAGTCGGGCAGGGTCTCGCCGGTGCGGTGGTAGCGGGCGGCGCCGAGATCGTAGTGGGTGGCCTCGATCTTCGTGCCGACGGCTTCGAGCACCTTGAGCCCTTCGGTCACGACCTCGGTGCCGATGCCGTCCCCAGGGATCACTGCCAGGCGAATGTCGCGCGAATCCATGGCCGTACCCTACCGGCTCGTCTCGACTGCCGAACACACCATCTCACGTACCGGACATCCGTTTTGCCAGGTATTGCGGTCGTTTGACCGTTTCGTTAGAGTCCGTCGAGCCGAATCCGCGCAGCAGTTGCGTGGAGCCGGGGACCCATTCCCCTTTTCGGGGCGAATCGGCAGGTCACCGCCGTAGGGCCACTTCCAGGCCCGAGCCCGTCAGCTAACCCGGTAGGCCGTATGGAAGGACCTTCGTGTCTCGCATCGCCATGCTCGCCGCCGTCGCGACCGCAGGGGTCGCGCTCGCCGCCCCGGCCAGCGCCTCCCTCGCCTCCTCCCAGCCGTCGCGGCAAAGCACCCCCCTTCCCCCCATCACTTCTGGAACGTTCCAGAACGCGTCCTCCTCGCTGCCGGGCAGCGCCAAGGAGGAGACCACGACGGCCCGCCTGACCTCGCCGATCGTCATGTTGACCGCCGCGGACGTCCAAGCCGCCCGCGACAAGAAGACCCCTCTCCCCGCCTGGAAACGGGCACTCAAGTTCGCCCTCGACAAACGCGGCACCCCGTACGTGTGGGGCGGCACCACCCGCAAGGGCTACGACTGCTCCGGCCTGACCTTGAAGGCCTACCAGCACGCCGGCATCCAGCTCCCCCGGACCGCGGCGGAGCAGTACCGGGCGTTCTCCCGGAAGATCTCCTGGAAGAACCTCAAGCCCGGCGACCTCGTCTTCTTCCACAACCTCGGGCACGTCGGGATGATCTCCAAGCCCGGGTACATGGTGCACTCCCCGCAGACGGGTGACGTGGTCAAGGTGGAGCGCCTGTCGGCCTGGCGCCGCGCCTCCTTCGTCGGCGCCGTCCGCCCCGACCCCAAGGGCGTCAAGGCGTGGGCCGCCATGAAGGCCGAGCGCAAGACCCCCGCCCCGGCCAACATCCCCGCGGCCACCATCCTGTGACACCCATCAAGTGACGCCCATCAAGTGACACCTGTCCTGTGACCCACTGCCGGTGGGCCGGGCGCGGCCGGAGCTCGCGCCCGGCCCACCGGCATGACGGGGATCAGGACAGGGTCAGGGACCGGCCGGCCGGGTCAGGAAACAGCCGGCCGAGTCAGGAGCGGCCGGGGAAGGTCAGCGCTGGTCGGCGGCCTGCGGGGCGCCGCCGTTGTCGCGGCGGTCCAGCGCGGTCTGCACGGCCTCGGCCGCCTCGTCGTCGCGCTCCTCGGCACCGTTCCAGGAGTACATCTCATACATGTGGTTCATCTCGTTTCGCGGGGCGTCGTACAGACGGGAGTCGAATCCCGGCCGAGCATGAGCTCGCGGCACGGGAACACGGACCAGGCGATGGGACTGACGGCCGACGCGACGCCACACCGCGGCGGGTCGCCGGCCTGCCCTAACAGGCCCCGCCGCGGCAGGTAATGAGTACGAGAACCTGGCGCATTGCTAGCAATGTACCTTCCGGTCTCCCGGCTGTCTCCTAGGACGTCCTAATATCTCGCATCGTGAGACAAAAACGACCGCCGCCGGACAGGTGCTGTCCGGCGGCGGTCTTCGGGAAGGGGACGGTCCGTCAGCCGTCGAGGTCGACCGAGCGGCCGCTGTCCGCGCCGATCTCGGCGACGATCTGCTCGACCACGTCGGCCGGGATGGCCGTGTCGACGGTCAGCGCGATCAGCGCCTTGCCGCCCTTGACGTCACGGGCCACCTGCATCGAGGCGATGTTGACGCCGTGCTCGCCGAGGAGGCGGCCCACGACGCCGACCACGCCGGGCCGGTCGGTGTAGGTGAAGAACGAAAGGTGCTCGGTCGGCTCGATCTCCATCTCGTAGCCGTTGACCTCGACGATCTTCGTGATCTGCCGCGGGCCGGACAGCGTGCCGGACACGGAGACCTGCCGGCCGTCGGCCAGCACGCCGCGCACGGTGACGACGTTGCGCCAGTCGGGGCTCTCGGAGCTGGTCACCAGCTCCACCGTGACGCCGCGGTCCTTGGCCAGCAGCGGCGCGTTGACGTACGTCACGGAGTCCTCGACCACGTCGGTGAAGACGCCCTTGAGCGCGGCCAGCTCCAGCACCCGCACGTCCTGCGAGGCGATCTCGCCGCGCACCTCGACGTCGAGCTTGGTGGCCACCTCGCCGGCCAGGGCGGTGAAGACGCGACCGAGCTTCTCGGCGAGCGGCAGGCCCGGCTTGACGTCCTCGGCGACGGCGCCGCCCTGGACGTTGACCGCGTCGGGCACGAACTCGCCCGCCAGCGCCAGCTTCACGCTGCGCGCCACCTGGGTGCCGGCCTTCTCCTGGGCCTCGTGCGTGGAGGCGCCGAGGTGCGGCGTCACGACGACCTGGTCGAGCTCGAACAGGGGGCTGTCGGTGCAGGGCTCCTTGGCGAAGACGTCGATGCCGGCGCCCGCCACGCGACCCTCCTTGATCGCGGTGTAGAGCGCCGCCTCGTCGACGATGCCGCCGCGGGCCACGTTGACGATCCGCACCGAGGGCTTGACCTCGTGCAGCTCCTTGTCGCCGATGAGGCCGACGGTCTCCTTGGACTTGGGCAGGTGGACGGTGATGAAGTCGGCCTGCTTGAGCACCTCTTCGAGGCTGAGCAGCTTGACGCCCATCTGCGCGGCGCGGGCCGGCGGCAGGTAGGGGTCGTAGGCGATCAGCTCGACGCCGAACGGCTGGAGCCGCTGCGCCACGAGCTGCCCGATCTTGCCGAGGCCCAGGATGCCGACGACCTTCTCGTCGAGCTCGACGCCGGTGTACTTGGACCGCTTCCACTCGCCGTTCTTCAGCGCGGCGTGGGCCTGGGCCGTGTTGCGGGCGCTGGCCAGGATGAGGGCGATGGTCTGCTCGGCGGCGCTGGTGATGTTGGAGGTGGGCGCGTTGACGACCATCACTCCGGCCTTGGTGGCCGCCTCGACGTCGACGTTGTCGAGGCCCACCCCGGCGCGGGCGACGACGCGCAGCTTGGGCGCGGCGGCGATCGCCTCGGCGTCCACCTGCGTGGCGGAGCGGACGATCAGCGCGTCCACGTCGGCGAGCGCGGGCAGCAGCTGCGAGCGGTCGGCGCCGTCGGTGTGGCGGACCTCGAAATCGGCGCCGAGCACGGCGAGGCCGGCCTCGGACAGCTCCTCTGCGACCAGGACGACGGGCTTTGTCACGGATGGATCCTTAAGGCGAGCGGCGGGCTAGGGGCACGTCGGCGAGCCCCTCGGAGTCCCACAGAGTGTATCCGCGCTTGTGAACGCGTTCACGAGGGACCCGGCATGTGAGACGGACGCCGCCCTACCCGCGGACGGCCAAAGTCATCCACGTCGCATCCATCTTTGTCTTGATAGGGGGATTTCTTCGCCATTAGCCTGATAAGCCGTGGCCCACTACCTATGGTTCGTCATATGAGCATCGGGAATCCTGCGCTCGCCGACGTGCTCGTCCAGCATGGTGCCCCGCACCGCCTGCTCGCGGCCCTGGCCGAGGGCGGAGTCCTGGTGGCCGTGCGACCCGACCGGTCCGTCGTCCTGGGCACCACGCAGGCCGGCGACCGGGTCCTGCTCGGATACACCGGCCCTGGGACCTACGCCAGGCACCGCGGTTGCCATGCCCTGTCGGCCTGCGACGCCGACACCATTCTCGACATCCAGCGCGTCACGGGTGTGCGGGAGATCGTCATCGACGCCGCCGGGCCGGCCGCGGCCGCCGTGCCGATCGACGACCTCCAGCGGTTCCTGACCTCGACGCGCACCGGGCCGACGCCCGTCCTGTCGGGCGCCGCCCCCGCCGCCTACGCGACCGGCGCCATGGCCATGGTGTCGCGCGGTGCCCCCGCGCTCGCCCAGGTGGCGCCGCCGGCTCCCGAGGCGCCGCAGATGCCGTGGATCCCCGCGCCGCGCCCGCACCTGTCGGGCCCGATGCAGCAGGTCGATCCCGGCTACCGGCGCTGCACGCACCCCATCCTGCCCGCGCTGCGGCGCGCCATCGCGCACCTGCTGATGGACTACCCGCTGGTCCACCACGTCTGGATCTCCGAGGCCCGCACCGCCTCGGGCGTCCCCGGCATCATGCTGCACGTGAAGGTGCACATGTCGGCGGCCGAGGACGTCGTGCGCGACCTGCACCGCGGGGTGCGCGCCCGGCTGCCGCAGTTCGCGGCCAGCGGGGCGCCGATCCTCATGGCCCGCGTGGCCGACGCGCGCAGCGAGCGCCGCATGATCGAGATCGGCGCGCACGTGGTGTGCGCGAGCGTCACCGACTAGCCGTACGGGCGCCGCCTCCGGCTCGGCGGGCACGGTGGAAGTGGGCCCTACCGAACAAGGGCTCGCTCGGTTTAGATGAGGGCATGATCGCGAAGCCCTCGGGCGTGCCCACGGTGTCCAGGGGTGTGCGCCTCGGCTACGGCGTCGGTTCGTTCTGCACGGCCACGTTCAACGCCGTGCCCGGTCTGCTGCTGCTGTACTACATGACGAACTTCCTGGCCGTGCCCGCGTGGCTGGCCGGGACCGTGGTCGCCGCGCCCAAGGTCTGGGACCTGGTGATCAACCCGCTCGTCGGCCGTTGGTCGGACCGCACCACGTCGCGGCTGGGCCCCCGGCGCCCGTGGCTGCTGGCCGGCGCCTGCACGCTGCCGGTGGCGTTCTTCCTGGTCTTCGCCGGGCCGCCGCTGACCGGGCTGCAGGCCGCCCTGTACGTCGGGGCCTGCTTCATGGGCGCCGCGACGGCATACGCGCTGTTCGAGGTGCCGTACAAGGCGATGCCCGCCGAGATGACCGGCGACTACCACGAGCGGACCTCGCTGCTGCAGTGGCGGATGGTCTTCATCGGCGCCGCCACCGTGATCAGCGGCATCGTCGCCCCGGCGATCGTCAACAGCGACGGCCCCAGGGGCACCCTGGACAGCTACCGGCTGATGGCGGTGACCATCGCGGTGGTCCTGCTCGCCTCGATGCTCGGCTCCTTCTTCGGCACGGCCCGCGCCCCCATGACCGGGGCGCCGGCGCCCGACGCGGGCAGCCTGCGCGAGCAGTTCGCCGCGGCCCGGGGCGACTCCGCGTTCGTCTGGCTGCTGGGGCTGAGCTGCGCGCAGATGGCCGCGGTGAGCATGCTGCTGGCCGGCGCGCCGTACTTCGCCTCGTACATCCTGGGCGATCCCAAGGCGACGAGCACGCTGTTCGCGGTCATCGTGGGCCCCATGCTGCTGGCCATGCCCGCCTGGGTGTGGCTCGCCAAGCGGTACGACAAGCGGGGGGCGATGATCCTGGCCGGGCTGCTGTTCGGCGGCGGCACGCTGGCCGCCGCCGCCACGCCGGTCTTCGGGTCCTGGTACGCGCACGCGGCCATGCTGGTCGTGGGCATGGGGTACGCGGGCGTCCAGCTCCTGGAGTTCTCGATGCTGGCGGACGTGATCGCGGCCGACGCCGAGCGGACGGGCAAGCGGCGGGCGGGGGTGTTCACCGGGCTGTG
Organism: Nonomuraea sp. 3-1Str; assembly: GCF_031570565.1. Lineage (NCBI taxonomy): Bacteria > Bacillati > Actinomycetota > Actinomycetes > Streptosporangiales > Streptosporangiaceae > Nonomuraea > Nonomuraea sp. 3-1Str. Next base: position 244,872 of record NZ_JALHBK010000004.1, on the reverse strand, counting down.
GACGGCGATCGAGAGCGGGGTCAGCTCGTTCGGGGCGTTGCTCTTCGGCGGCGTCCTCTCGCTGGGCGGCTTCCTGGAGTCCGACGCCAGCCGGCCGGTCCGGCAGCCGGACGGCGCCGTGACCGCGATCCTCATCGGGGAGACCGCGGTCCCGGCGCTGGTGCTCTTCCTGGCGGTGCTGATGACGCTGAAGTACCGGCTCAGGCCAGGCGGCGTGCCGGCGTCCAGCGCGTCCGGGTGAACAGGCCCGCCACCAGGGCGGCCAGCAGCGGCAGCCCGAGCACGATCGCGGCGACGTAGAGCCACGGGACCGCGACGGCGTCGGGTGGTCCCACGATCGTCCAACTCCGTGAGGAGGCGGCGTAGGTCCGGGGGAAGGTCACCGCCAGCCCGGTGACCAGGCCCGCCACGAGACCCACGAGGGCCCCCGTCCCCGCGATGAATCCGGCCTGGGCCGCCACGACGAGCCGGCGCGTCCGTGGCGCGGCGCCGACGGCCGACAGCGTGTCGAGGTCGCGGCGCATGTCGGCGGCCGCGAGCCCGGTCGCGGCGAAGGTGCCGCCGAGCACCAGGACCAGGGCCAGGCCGAGGGCGGGCACGAGCACGGAGGTGTAGCTGCTGAGTCGGCCTGTCTCGGTCCATGCGCTCGCCCGCCGGTCCACCGCGGACAGGTCCCGCCGGAACCGCTCCTCGTCGGCCGGACGGTAACGGAGGTACAGCTCCCGCTCCTTCAGCGTGAAGCCCGCCTTGGTGAGCACCGCCGAGGGGACGACCGCGCCGCTCTGCCGCGCGTGGGCGCCCCGTGCCACCACGGCCGCCACCCGGAGCGGCTTGATGCGGACAGAGTCCATTTCCTGGCGTACACCGATCTCCAGCATGCCGTCGCGAACGAACCGCTCGTCGAAGACCACCGCCTTGCCCTGCGCCAGTGCCGACGCCGCGCGGGCGTCGCGCCGCCCCATCTGGAGCGCGAGCAGCCGCTCGTCTCCGATCATCACCTCTTCTCCGCCGCATGCTCCGATCCGGCACAGCTCCGGCCTCGACATGAGCAGCGGTGTCAGACCGTTGCCCTTGGCGTCGATCACCTCCTGCCCGGGGACCGCTTCCACGCCTGGAAGCCGCTCGTGGAGGGCGTCCTTGATCCTGGCCCAGGCCACGTAGTCGATCGGCTCGGACACGCCCACCCGCGTGGTCCCGACGGGCATGGGGGGTCGGTAGCGCGCCTCGTTGCTCGCGTCCGCGCTGGCGGCGCCGACGCCCACCGCGACCGCCGCCATGGTGGCGGCCATGACCGCCGCCGCCGCCGAGGCCGTTCGCATGCGGTGGCGGACGGCGTCGCGCACGGACAGCCGCGCCGGCAGGGGCAGCCTCGGGGCGAGCCGCCCCAGGAACCGGACCACCCACGGCATCAGCGCGACCAGCCCGAGCACGACCAGGACCGAGGCCATCACGATGGGCAGCGCGCCCCGGTGCACGACCAACGCCGCCGCCCCCGTCGCCCCCAGACCGAGCAGCAGCAGGACGAGCCCCAGGACGGGCCGGCCCCCACGGCCGCGGATCTCGCCCACCTCGCCTTCGCGGGCCGCCAGCACCTGGGCCGGGCTCTGCCGGGCGGCATGCACCGCCGGCACCACAGCCGCCACCAGAGCGCTGACCAGGCCCAGCGCCGCGACGCCGAGCACCTGCGCCCACGGCACGTCCAACGGCCCCAGCGAAAGCCCAGACCGCGCGACGAAGGGGGTGGCGAGCCAGGCGCCGCCGATCCCGGCGGGGACGCCGAGCAGGATGGCCGCGCCGCCGAGCACCAGGCCGTCCGCCAGCACGATCGTCCTGAGGTGGGCGGCCGACGCGCCCTGGGCGGCGATCACGGCCAGCTCCCGCCTGCGCCGCCGCAGCCCCACGGCGAAGGCCGGGCCGGCCAGCAGGACGGTCTCCATGACGACGAGGATCACGTCGGTGGCGATCCAGAGCAGCGTCTCCTCCTCCAGCCGCTGGTCCCGCATGAAGGCTCCCCTGGGCGGTTGGGGGGCCTCGATGACGGCGCGGGACGACACCCGCAGCCCCTCGGCGTTCAGCCTGCGCACGTCGGCCCACCGTAAGGGCGCGGACGTGTCGGCGAGCCAGGAGTTGGGGGCGTTGTCCCGGCTCAGGACAGCGCCGGGAAGGGCGAGGATCTCCATGTCGCCGGGCCTGTTCGGGTTCTCGGCGATGCCGACCACCCGCCGGGGCCGGTCCCATCGGGTGACCTTGAGGGTGTCGCCCACCCGGACCCCCGCATCCGCGAGCGGCGGCGTGATGGCGATCTCGTCCTGCGTGGCGGCGAACCTGCCCTCGACGAGCAGGCGAATGCCTCGCGTGAGCGGATCGCGCAGATCCCCCTCAAGGAGCCTCACCCGGTCGTAGCCGTCGGCCAGCCGCGCCTCCACCTCGTCGGCGCGGAGAGGGACCAGCCGGGCGCCGCCGACGACGGTGCGGAGCGTGTCCGTCGTCCACTGCCTCGGCTCGCGCTCCTCCGCGTCCGCCGTGTCGGTGACCGACCAGTTGTCACCGGAGGCGTCCTGGGTGATGGCGGTGGCGGATCCCACGGCGAAGATCCGCGCGTCGGCCGCGCCGAGCCGCGTGGTCAGCCCTTCGAGCGGGCTCACATCCAGCGTGCGCAAGCCGGTGAACAGGGCGCTGAAGACGAGCACCGGTAAGCCGATCATCACCATGACCAGGGCGCTGCGTCCCTTGAAGCGCAGGGCGTCCCTGCGGGAGATGCGCAGCGCGGCGGTGAAGGAGCTCATCGGGCGCTCTCCAGCCGTACGGCGGCGGCGTCCGCGATCGCGCCGTCGCGCAGGTAGACGACCCGGTCGGCCCAGCCCGCGTACCTGGGCTCGTGGGTGACCAGCAGGACCGCCGCGCCCCCGTCGCAGCGCTCCCGCAGCAGCCGCATGATCTCGTCGCCGGTCGCCGTGTCGAGCGCCCCGGTCGGCTCGTCGGCCAGCAGCAGGCTCCGCTCCCCCGCCAGCGCCCGCGCGATGGCGACCCGCTGCCGCTGGCCGCCCGACAGCTCCTCGGGGAAGCGGTCGGCGACGTCCCCCACGCCCACCTCCTCCAGAACGGCCAGCGCCTCGGCCCGCGCCTGGCCCGTGCGCACCCCGTCGAGCTCCCGGGGCAGCATCACGTTCTCGGCCGCCGTGAGCGACGGGATGAGGTTGAGGTCCTGGAAGACGTAGCCGACCTCGCGGCGGCGCAGCGCGGCCAGGTCCTTCACGGCGGCGAGATCGGTGCCGCCGATGGTCACGGTGCCGGAGGTGGGACGGTCGAGGCCGCCCGCCACATTGAGCAGCGTGGACTTGCCCGAGCCGGACGGCCCCATCACGGCGACCAGCTCGCCGCGCGAGACGTCCAGGCTCACCCCCTTCAGGGCGTGCACGTCGCCGTGGACGCGTGTCACGTCCCGCAGCTTCACCACAGTCATGCCTTCTTCTCCCTCAGAACGGCCTCGCAGTGGTCCAGCCAGCGCTGTTCCGCCTCGGCCTTGAAGATCAACGAATCGAGGACGAGCCGTTCGGCGAGCCCGCCTGACGCGGCCCGCTTGGCCCGCGTGAGTTTCTGCAGCGCCCCCATGGCGGCCATGCGCTGGGCCAGGACGACCGCGTGGACGTCCACGCTGCCCGTGGCGACGGCCATGGCGAGCTTGATGGCGAGCTCGTCCCGAGGCCGGTCGGCCTGGTCGACGGGGGTGCCGAACCATCGCTCCAGCTCCTCCCGACCGGCCTCGGTGATCGTGTAGACGGCCCGGCCCTGGTCGTCGGCGCCGCCCGGGGCGACCAGGCCGTCGCGTTCCATCCGGGAGAGCGTCGTGTAGACCTGGCCGATGTTGAGCGGCCAGGTCGCCCCTGTCGACGCCTCGAATTCCACCCGGAGCTGGTAGCCGTATCGCGGCCCCTTGCTCAGCAGTGCCAACAGTCCGTGCCTGATCGACATGAATACTGAGTATGCATACCGAGTATGCTCATCGCAAGGCGAACGCCGGAACTGCCGTGGAATCCGCGGTTTCTGGACACGGAACGCGGAGTAGGCCGATACTCGGGGCATGAGCTCGACGCATCCACCGTTTCGCGCGTCCGACGGGGAACGCGATCGCGCGATCGGCGAGCTTCGCGACCGGGCCGTGGAGGGACGCATCTCCCACGACACCTTCGTCGGCAGGGTGGACGAGGCCCTGCGCGCCCGCAGTCGCGACGAGCTCGACCGCCTGGTGGCCGACCTGCCCCGGCGCCGGTCGCTGCGGCAGCGCGTGACCGACATGGTGTCCTCGGCTTCCGACTTCACCACCGGCCTGCGCGCCGCCTGGCGCAAGCCGCGCCTGCCCCGGCTGGCGCTGCCCGACGACGACCGCGCCCGCTACGTGGTGGGCCGGGGCGCGGCGTGCGATCTCGTCCTGTCCGACCTCACCGTCTCGCGCGTGCATGCCGAGCTGCGGCGTGAGGAGGGCGGCGGGTGGATGCTGGTGGACCTCGGCTCGCTCAACGGCACGCGGCTGAACGGCTGGCGGCTCGTCGGGCCGGCCCGGGTCACGTCGGGCGACGAGATCTCCTTCGGCGACTGCGGCTTCCTGGTCACCTCCGGCCCCCCGGCCGCCTGACCCGCTGTCCGCCGCTCCACCGCTCCTCCGCTTCCGGTACGGCGTTCCGCCGCTTCCGGTACGGCGGCGAAAGATACGGATATTTGCGGATTACACGGCGTCTGCGCTGCTTGATGATCCAGGGCGAGACCCCCAGCCCTTTGGAGACTCCATGCGGCGCACCTCAGCCTCCCTCGTCGCGGGCGCGCTCGTCGCGGCCCTCGCGTGGGCGTCCAGCCCCAGCACGTCCGCGATCGCGCTCGAACCGTCGCCCGGCGTGGCCGACCTGGCCCAGGACATCAACCAGATCCTCGCCGACTCGCGGCTGACCATCGCCCGGGCCGGCGTGGTGGTCAAGAGCGCCACCACCGGCGAGGAGCTCTACTCCACCGACGCCGGCAAGCAGATGATCCCCGCCTCCAACACCAAGCTGTTCACCTCGGCCGCCGCCGCCGAGACGCTCGGCCTCGACTACCGCTTCCCCACCACGGTCCTGTCCGCCGGGCGCAAGATCGGCTCCGCGCTGACCGGCGACCTGGTGCTGCGCGGCACCGGTGACCCGACCATGCTGGCCGAGGACTACGACGCGCTGGCCGCCAAGGTCGCCGCCGCGGGCATCAAGGTCGTCAGGGGCAAGCTGGTCGCGGACGACACCTGGTTCGACTCCACGCGGCTCGGCAGTGACTGGGCGTGGGACGACGAGACGGCGTACTACGCGGCGCCGATCTCGGCGCTGACCGCCTCGCCCGACCGCGACTACGACGCCGGCTCGGTGATCGTCTCGGTGGCCGCCGACGGTGACAAGGTCAAGGTGTCGACCACCCCCGAGACCGACTACCTGAAGATCGTCAACAAGGCGACGGTCGGCTCGTCCACCGATGTCCTCATCGAGCGGCAGCACGCCGGCCGCACCGTCGTCATCACCGGCACCGTGGCGGACCCGTACCAGGAGTGGGTGGCCGTCGACGACCCGACGAGCTACGTCTCCTCGCTGTTCCGCAAGGCGCTGACCAAGCACGGCGTGCGCGTGCTCGGGCCCACCGTGACCGGCGCCGCCCCGTCCGGCGCGGCCGAGCTGGGCAAGCACGAGTCGATGCCGCTCGGCGAGCTGCTCGTGCCGTTCCTGAAGCTGAGCAACAACATGCACGCCGAGATCCTCACCAAGGCGATGGGCCGCAAGGTCTCCGGCAAGGGCACCTGGGCGGCCGGCCTCAAGGTGTCCACGGACTTCGCCAAGGCGAACGGCGTCCAGGTGATCAACATGCGTGACGGCTCCGGCCTGTCGCGGCGTGACGGCTTCTCGCCCGGCTCGATCGCGCAGCTCCTGACCGCCGTACGCGGCAAGCCGTGGTTCAAGACCTGGTACGAGGCCCTGCCCATCGCCGGCAACGCCGAGCGCTTCGTCGGCGGCACCCTGCGCAGCCGGATGCGCAACACCCCGGCCGCCGGCAACGTCCACGCCAAGACGGGCTCGCTGACCGGCGTCACGTCGCTGTCGGGGTACGTGACCAGTGCCGAGGGCGAGCCGCTGGTCTTCTCGATCATGCTCAACCAGTTCCTGTCCGGCTCGCCGAAGGACATCGAGGACAAGATCGCCATCCGCCTCGCCCAGTTCTCCCGCACCGCCACGGTGGACGCCACCGCGCAGCTCCGCCAGGCCGCGGTGGACGCCCCGGACCTCGAGTGCTCCTGGCTCAAGCCCGCCGAGTGCTGACCCGGCCCGGAACGTAGTCACCCACCCCGGCCCGAGCCTCCGTCCGCGTGACGAGGCTCGGGCCGAGGCGTTCTGGAGCGCCTCGGACGCTTTCCCCGAGACCGCAGGAAATCGCTATCTGGTGATCAGTGTTTTGACGGCGAGTTGCTCCTCCCCCGCGGGGCCGTCGAGGCGGATCGCCAGCTCCCAGACGCCGCTCATCGGGAACAGCTCGCCCACGGCCACGAAGCGGCCGGGCTCCCGCTCGGTGGCGGAGATCTCGGGTGTGGAGTGTCCCATCTCGGCCATCACCGCCGACACGGCCACGGTGTCGGCGTCGCCCTTGCTCACCTTGATCTCCACGGTGACCCGGCCGGGAGCCGGGTCCGCGATGAGGATGGTGGCGGCGTAGCGGGTGCCCGTGGTCGTCACGTCGACCGGCTCGGCGGCCGTGCTCCTGCCCACGACGAACAGCGCCACCGCCGCGACCACGAGCGTGGCCGCGGCCAGCACGTGCCACCTCCTGATCACTGGGTCTCCGATGCTGTCACGTTCACGGTCAGAGGTACGGTCACGATGCGGTCGGCGGTGGCGTACTGGATCCAGGCGAGGTAGCGGCCCGGCTCGGGGAAGCTGAAGGTGAAGCGCACCCGGGACCCCGGGGTGCCCATCTCGTGCACGTGGCCGAAGAAGTCGCCGTCCTGGCTGCGTATGAGCAGGTGGCCGGTCATGCCGAGCCAGGTCCGCACGCCGGCGGGGGTGTCCAGCTCGATCGTCGTGGGCCGGCCCGCGACGGGCGCGACGGGTTGCAGCCGCGGCGTGGCGGTCGTACCGGCCTGCGCGGCGGGTGCGCCGGCACCGCCGGGCTCCGTGGCTGTGCCGGACTTCACCGGTGCCTGGGCCGTCCCTCCGACGGTGAAATCCGCGGCGACGAGTTGCCCGCCCGAGCCCTCCCGTTCGAGCTCGGCGTGCGCCAGGTACCGGCCGGGGCGGTCGGCGCTCAGTCTGACCTCCAGGTGCCCGGGTGCCGTGCGCAGGGGGTGCACGTGGCGGAAGTAGCGTCCGTCCTCGCTGGTGACGATCACGTGGGCGAGCGCCTCGTGGTGCGCGGTGAGGTCGTCGACGGGCCGCCCGGTGGAGCCGTCGATGAGATCGGCTCGCAGGGTGAACTCCTCCCCCGCCAGCGGCCGGGCCGGGACCGTCTCCATGCGGACCTGCGCGTACGGCCGCCCCTGCGCGGTCGTGGAGGTGGGCGCGGCGCCGGCGGGCGCGGGCGGCGGCACCTGCGAGGCGAACACGACGACCATGGCGGCGACCGTCACCCCGGCCGCGGCGCCCGCGGCCAGCGCCATCGCCGGTCCGGGGCGGGCCAGTGCCCCGGTGAGCAGGCCGCCCACCAGCAGGATCGCGGCCACGAACAGGCCGCCGTAGATGAGGAAGTCGCCCGCCGACTGGCGTTCGACGAGGACGCGGAACGGGATGACGGCGACCTCGTCCCCGGCGCTCAGTCTCAGCTCGTGCGGCCCGGCCCGCTCCACCTGGAGCTGCGTGAACTGCGGGTTCGCCGTGGCCTGGGCGGTGCCGGTCACCGTGTGGCCGTCGTCGACGGAGCGGACTTCGAGACCGACGCGCAGGCCGGACACCGGCTGGTAGGCGACGACGCCGATCCGCAGCGGCCCCGGCACCCGGGTTGTTCCTTTGACCACCACGGTGACCTCGGCGCCGGCGATCGTCTGGGCGATCCGCAGGTCCGCCCCCGCCGTGACGTTGTGCGCCGCGGCGGGGGCGGCCATCGCCAGCACGAAGGCGGCGGCGAGGCACAGAACTCGGATCATGCCCGCTCGGCGTCGGCCGCGCCGGGCGGAACCGCCTCGACGCTGACTGCGCTCGGCGGTACCGGCGCGGCGGTGACCGCGTTGGGCAGGAACAGCGCCCCGAGCGCCAGCCCGATCAGCCCGGCGATGATCGGCGCGCCGGTCCACAGCTCGGGCACGGCGGGCAGGCCGCCCCCGGTGGCCGAGGCGACCCCGATGTACAGCGACCAGGTGGCGAAGGCCGACAGCCCGGCGAAGGCCCAGTACGCGGCGCGCCGCTCACCCGACGGCCGCAGCCGGCGGATCAGCAGGTCGCTCACCAACCCGGCGGCCACGAACGACAACAGGATCGGCACGTTGCGGAACGCCGTCTGGGCCCCCGGCATGAGCACCATGATCGCGTACATGACGGTCACCGAGCCGAACGGCAACATCCAGCGGCGCACCAGGAACAGCACAGGGCTGAGCATGATGACGTTGGTGACGACCATCGCGACGGCCACCCGTTCGGCGCCCGAGTCCTCCAGCATGGAGAACGCCTGGACGATCCGCTCGGGGCGGTACTGCAGGGCGTCGCCGTACGACAGGAACAGCGACACCAGCGTGGTGGCGAACGCGAGCCCGATCAGCGCGGGCAGCAGGCGGCCGAGCGAGGGCCGGGCGCCGAGGCCGGGGGCGTTCCACGCCGAGCGCAGCGGTGTCGTGATGATGAGCATCATCGTCACGATGAGGCCGAGATGTGACGGGCTGAAAAGAATGTTGATGGTCGTCTCGATGCCGAGGATGGTGTGCCACATCATGTCGGCGAATCCGAAGGCGGCGAACGCGGGAATCGCCACCAGCCCGGCGAGATAACCGGTGGGAACGGCCGCCAGCCCCTGACGGCCGGCGCGCATGTTGCGCCACACCTGCCAGATTATCCAGCCGGAGACCACGGCGAACCCGGAATAGAACACCGCGTGCCATGGCGTGAAGAAGGTCTCCAGGCCTGCCAGGTTGGTGTGCGCCCAGGCGTCGATCATCAGTCCGACCCCGAACCAGATCCCGAGCAGCGCCATCACCAGGTCTGTCCGGGGGGACACCCATCCGCGGGGTTCCCCCGTATCCACCATGAATCGCCGAATGCCGGCGGCTAATGCCACGTCATGAATCCTTTCCGTCACATCACATCTCTTTTTCGAGACATCGGGGTGGCGGTGAGAACCGCGTCATGAGCCCCAAACGGCGTTGATCCTAATGGCTGCCGGCCGCTGTGTGCCGACATGGCTTTCATGAATCTGCGGCAGTCGTAATTCCGGTCGGACGCAGAATTTCGCCGGCCGATGAACCCTGGCGGCCGGCCCGGCGGGCCCGGCCGCGCCCCCCCCGCACACGGACCGCGGCCGGGCCCCGCCCCTCTTTCCTCCGCTATGCTGCTGATCCGTAAGGTGCGGCGAGGCACGCCTGGGCGTGGTCTCGTGCCGGGACTTCCGGCCGGCACGACGTCCCCACAGCGGGTGAACGTCTGAGTCTCTCGAGAACAGAGAGTGCTTCGCCATGCCGCAAACCGGCACCGACGTCCGCGTCTCCGCCCGCTGGCGGATCTTCGCCGTCATTCTCGTCGCCGACGTCCTCGACCTGCTGAGCACGACGGTCACCAACATCGCCGCCCCGTCCGTCGTGCGCGACCTGCACGCCCCGCCCTCGCTGACGCCCTGGCTCGGCTCCACCTACGCGCTGGCGCTCGGCTCGATCCTGGTGATCGGCGGCCGGATCGGCGACCGGTACGGACAGCGACGGGCCTTCCTGACCGGCACGGCCGGGTTCGCGGCCGCGTCCCTGCTGTGCGCCCTCGCCTGGAGCCCCGAGTCGATCATCGGCGCGCGCCTGGCCCAGGGCGTGTTCGGCGCCCTGCTCATCCCGCAGGGCTTCGGCATCCTGCTGCGCGTCTTCCCGCGCGAGGAGCTGGGCCGCGTCTTCGGGCTGTTCGCGCCGCTCATGGCCGTCGGCTCGATCAGCGGCCCGGTCGTGGCCGGGCTGGTCATCCAGGCCAACCCGTTCGGGCTCGGCTGGCGCGGCATCTTCGCCGGGAACGTGCTGCTCGGCCTCGCCGTGCTGCTCGCCGGCGCGAAGGAGCTGCCGCCCGACCGGGAGCGCCGCGCCGTGGTGATCGACCCGCTCGCCGCGGTCCTGCTGATGCTGGGCGTCCTCGGCGTGCTGGGCGGCCTCGTCCAGAGCGGCGACGGCGGCTGGAGCCCGGCGACGCTGCTCGCCGTCGCCGGCGGCGCGGCCTGCCTGGCCCTGTTGGCCGTCCACCAGGTACGCGGCGGCAACCCGCTGCTGGAGCCGTCGCTGTTGCGCAACCGCGGGTTCGTCGCCGGAGTCCTGGTCGGCGCGCTGTTCTTCGCGGCCGTCTCGGGCCTGCTGTACGTCTCGTCCCTGTACCTGCAGGACGGGCAGCGGCTCGAACCGCTGACGACCGCGGGGACGATGGCGCCGCTGTCCGTCGGCATCATCGTGGCCTCGTTCTCGGCACGCGGCCTCATCACCCGGCTCGGCCGCCGGCTGGTGGCGATCGGGCTCGCGCTGACCGGCGCCGGGGTGCTCTGCTACCTGGCCGTCGTGGTGGCTCCGGGGCTGTCCACGTGGGCGCTGACGGCGCCGCTGTTCGTGTGCGGGCTGGGGATGGGCTGCTGCTTCGGCTCGATCTTCGCGGTGGCGCTCGGCGACGTCGGCGTCGACGAGTCCGGCAGCGCCGGCGGGGCGCTCAACGCCGTGCAGCAGCTCGCCAACGCGTTCGGCGCGGCCGGCGTCTCCACGGTCTTCCTGACCGTCAGCACCGGCCACGACGCGCGGTCGGGTGCGCTGCTCACACTGTGCGGCGTCCTCGGGGTGATCGTGCTCTGCGCGCTGTGCCTGCCACTGCTGCCGAGAGCCGCGGCGGCCGGCCACCACTGACGACCGGACCGCCCGGGTCGCGGGTCGCTCCCCCGGCAGGAGGTGAGCGACCCGGACCCGGGCGGGGAAGGAACCCTGATGGGAGTTCCATGACCGTGGGGGGTGGCCGGTGCACTGGCATGCCTACGCCTGGGTCGGCGACGGCGCGGAGCGCGAGCGGGAGGAGGAGCGGCGGCCCGGCTCGCCGGAGTTCGGCGCCTCGGACCTGCCGCCCATGCTGACCGGCGACTGGCTGGCCCGCCCGGCCTCCCGCATCGCCGCGACCTTCCACGAGCCCGGCCCGGCGCTGGAGTGGCTGGCCGCCCGGTACCGCCGGGCCGCGAGGTCCTTCCCCCGCCCGGACCGGGTGGGCCTGCGGGCCCGGCTCGACGGCGCCGCCGACGCGCTGCCGCGCGGGGTGGACGTGGTGTGGGGCGAGTGGCTGACGGGCGGGCGGTTCGCGAGCATCGCGATGATCTGCTGCCCGAACCGTCACACCGCGCATCCGTGCCCGATCCGCCGCCCCGCCGCCCACCGCGGCTGACCGCGGGCCCGGAGACCCGGTGACGCGGGTCAGGGGCGCTGGTCGGAGAAGCGGGCCAGGACCAGCGACTCCACCACGCCCACCACCGCGTACGCCAGGATCGACACCGCCGTGACCACCACGATGTCCGCCCACACCTCGTCGTACCGGAAGCCGCCGATGGCGCGCAGGATGCCGGCCCCGATGCCCTCGCCCGTGGCCAGCCACTCGGCGATGAGGGCGCCGATGATCGAGGCGGGCACCGAGATCCGGGCCGAGGCGAAGACGGAGGGCATGGCCGTCGGCACCGCGACCTTGCGCAGCACCGTGAGCCGCCCGCCCCCGTACGCCAGGACGAGGTCCGTGGCCTGCGGTGAGGCGGAGCGCAGCCCGAAGGCGATGTTGACCAGGGCGGGGAAGAACACCACGATCCCGCCGATGACGGCCACGCCGGCCAGGTCCCGGCCGAAGACGAGGGTGATCAGCGGTGTCATGACGACCAGCGGCACCGACCGGAGCAGCATGGCGACCGGCATGAACGTCTGCTCCACGGTCCTGAACAGCACGAACGCGACCGCCACCGCCATGGCGGCGACCATCCCGGCGGTGAAGCCGATGGCCGCGTCCCGGATCGTGACGCCGAGCGCCCCGAACACGGCGTCGCGGTGCGCGGCGGCGTCCGGGGCGAACAAATAGTCCCAGACCTGCGGTGGCCGCTTGCCGACGAGCGGGCTGATGCCGAACGCCTCCAGGAACAGCCACCACCCGGCGACCACGATGAGCACGGCGGGCGCCAGCGGCCCGACGACCCGCAGCCCGGTCCGCAGCCCGCTTCTCAGCCCGGTACGTCCCGTCACAGTGCCGACCCCGATTCCGTACGGCCGGACGACCACGGGGTGACCACCCGCGCGACCAGCGCGACCACGGCGTACCCGAGCCCGGCGACCAGCCCGGCCACCAGCGCCAGCCCCCACGTGCGGGGCACCTGGAACTGCTGCTGGGAGATCATGAGCGACACCCCGAGCCCCTGGTCGTTGCTGCCCAGGTACTCCCCGATGATCGCGCCCAGCAGCGCCGACGGGGCCGAGATCCGCAGCCCGGCGAACGTGCTCGGCAGCGCCGCGATGACCTGCACGTACCGGAGCCTGGCCAGGCGCCCGCCCCCGTACACGGTGACGAGGTCGAGGCTGGCCCGGTCGGCCGAGCGGAGCCCGAGCAGGGCGCCGATGAGCGTGGTGAAGAACACCGAGACGGCGGCGAGGAACACCACGGTGGCGGGCCCGCCGAAGACGACCAGGATGATCGGCCCGATGGCGAGCAGCGGGATGCAGTAGCTGATCACCGCGAGCTGGGTGGCCACGGCTTCCAGCCGGGGGACGAGCAGGACGAGCACGGCCACCACGACGGCCAGGCCGTTGCCCCACAGGAACCCCTGGAGGGCGGCGCCGACGGTGGCGGTGACGTTGGGGCCGTAGAAGGCCCAGCCGTCGCGGGCCATGCCGGCGAGGACCTGCCACGGGGTGGGCACCGCGCCGCCGTCCGCGAAGAGGGTCGCGGCGAGCAGCCACCAGAGGCCGATGAGGGCGACGACGCCGGCCGGCCCGTGGACCCGCCTCATGTGCCGCGCCCGAGGGGCTCGGTCCGGCCGCCGCCGAACAGCAGGGCGCTGAGGTGGTCGTGGATGGCGTGGAACTCCGGCGTGCGCATCATCTCGGGCGTGCGCGGCCGGGGCAGGTCGATCTCCACCAGCTCCACGACGCGGCCGGGGCGCGGGCTCATGACGGCCACGACGTCCGACAGGAAGATCGCCTCGCCGATGCCGTGGGTGACCATGAGCGTGGTGGCGGGCTTCTCGGTCCAGATGCGCAGGAGCTCCAGGTTGAGCCGCTGCCGGGTCATGTCGTCCAGCGCGCCGAACGGCTCGTCGAGCAGCAGCACGCTGGGCTTGACCACGAGGGCGCGGGCGATGGACACGCGCTGGCGCATGCCGCCGGACAGCTCGGCCGGCCGGGCCTTCTCGAAGCCTTCGAGCCCGACCAGCTTGACCAGGTCCTCGACGGCCCCGGGCTCGGGCCGGATCCCGGCGACCTCCAGGGGCAGCCGGATGTTGGCGGTGACGCTGCGCCACGGCAGCAGCGCCGAGTCCTGGAAGGCGATGCCGAGGTGGTGGCCGCGGCGCAGCTCCTCGGGCGTCTCGCCGTTCACGCGGATCTCCCCGGTCGTGGGCCTCTCCAGACCGGCCAGGATGCGCAGCACCGTGGACTTGCCGCACCCGGACGGGCCGAGCAGCGACAGGAACGAGCCCCTGGGCGTGCTCAGGTCGACGTCGTCGACGGCGGTCAGGCCCTTGGCGAACGTCTTGCTCAGCCCCGAGATCGCGATTCCGGTCATGAGAGCTTCAGGCTCGGGTCGGCCTTGTAGACCTCGTCCAGGATCGTCAGGTCGAACAGCTGCTCGGCCTTGACGGCGAGCCCGGCCTTGCCGAGCGAGGCGATGTTCTGCTCGATCAGCTCGGGGGTCATCGTGAACAGCCCGTTGGCCTTGGCGTCGGGGGTGACGACCAGCTCGTTCTGCATCTTGGCCTCCTCGGTCTGCTCGGCGACGTCGAGGTTGAGGTCCTTGCCGTAGGTCTTGGCGGCCATCTCGGCGGACTTGGCGGGGTTGGCGACGGCGTCCTTCCAGCCCTTGATCTCCGCGGTGAGGAACGCCTTGAGCTTGTCGCGCTCGGTGTCGATGGTCTGCTGGGTGACGGTGAACGTCTCGGCGACGAGCGGCAGGCCGTGGTCGGCGAACAGCAGGTGGGCGGCGTCCACACCCTGCATCTTCAGCCGTACGGGGCCGCTGGTGACGAAGCCGACGTAGCCGTCGAGCTGGCCGGAGGTGAGCATCGAGGGGTCGGACTGGAACGGCACGCGGGTCACACTGGCCGGGTCGATGCCGTTGGCCTTGAGCAGCGCGTTCCAGACCAGCTCGTTGGAGTCCTGGACGCCGATCCTCTTGCCGACCAGCGCCTTGGGGTCCTCGATGGGGTTCTTGGACAGGGAGACGACCGCGAAGGGGTTCTTCTGGAACGTCGCACCGACGATCTTCAGGGGGGCGCCCTGGAGGACGGCGGGCGCGGTGATGGTGGGGGCCGACAGCCCGATCCAGCACCGGCCGGTGGTCAGGCCCGACTCGACCGAGGTGCCGGAGCCGCCACCGGACAGCAGCTCGACCTGGGAGAACCCGGCCGCCTTGAAGTAGCCCTTGCTGTCGGCGAAGTACTCGCCGGCGAACTCGACGTTCTTCTTCCACGAGAGCTGGAGCTTCACCGAGCCGAGACCACCCTCGCCGCCACCGCCGCCGGTGGAGGCGGAGTTGTCGCCACAGGCGGCCAGACCGAGCGCCAACCCGGCCAGACCGGTCGTCCGCAGGAACGCGCGACGGTCGAGGGGAGCCATGATTCTCCTTGGAGCGAGGGAGGTGCGGCGGGTGAATCCGCAGGTCAGGACGGTATACATCGATTATTACCATCATGTGACGGAATTTCGGTCATCCGGTGGTGCGTCGGGCCCTCTTTGACCGCTACGGACCGCTCCGGCCGTGCACGCAGGGGAAACCGCTCCGCGCCCGGTGCCGTGCCCTGTAGGTCCCTACGAGAGCGTCCGGGCAGGTCCGTAGATCCCTCCAGCCGCTGAAGGGCTCCGGTAGCGTCGGCGAGGAGATGAGGCTGGGACGAGAATGAGACTTGACGGAATCCTGCTCTGGGACGGCACCGAGGCGCGCGGCCCGGTGGACATCGACTGGGAGCCCGACCGCATCGGCGAGGTACGGCCCGCCGCTCAGCGGCACGACGACCTGTGCGTCATCCCGGGCCTGGTCGACACGCACGTCCACCTCGTCGGGTACGCGGGCCCGCACCGGCCGCCGCCCGACTTCGCGACCTGGCCGCTCGTCACCACCCGCGACGAGCAGGTGCTGCACGGCGCCGCCCACGCCCAGCGGGCCATGCGCAACGGCGTCACGACGCTGCGCGACCTGGCCGGCGACGAGGCGCAGATCGCGCTGCGCCGCGCGTTCGACACCGGCGTGCTGCCCGGCCCGCGCGTCCAGGTCCACGGCGTCGTCGGCATGACGGCCGGCCACAACGACCTGTTCGTGCCCCCGGCGTTCCCGCAGCGCAAGCCCACGGCCGACGGTCCCGACGAGTGCCGCAAGCTCGTACGCACCTGGGCGCGGGCCGGGATGGACGGCATCAAGCTCACCACCAGCGGCGGCGTGCTGTCGATCGGCGACAAGAACGCCTGGCGCAACTACACGCGCGAGGAGATCCGGGCCGTCGTCGACGAGGCGCACGCGCTCGGCATGCTCGTCGCCTCGCACGCGCACTCCGAGGACGGCATCCGCGTCGCAGCCGAGGAGGGCGTCGACTCGATCGAGCACGGCACGCTGATGAGCCGCGACCTGGCCGAGACGCTGGCCGCGCGCCGCACCCCGGTCGCGCCCACGCTGCTGATCAACGAGGCCATCGCCGCCGGCCGCGTCCCGGTGACGCCCGAGGCCATGGCCAAGGCCGCCGAGCTGGTGGCCAGGCGGGACGTGCTGCTCGCCGAGGCCGCCCGGCTCGGCGTGCGGTTCGTGCTCGGCACCGACGCCAACGGGCACCATGTGCAGTTCGGCGACCAGCTCGCCGAGGTCGTGCGGATGACCGAGGTGCTCGGCATGGACGCCGAGTCGGCGCTGCGCGCGGCCACCTCCGACGCGGCCGACGCGATCGGCGCGCCGGTCGGCCGGATCGCGCCGGGGCTGGGGGCCGACCTGGTCGTGCTGCGCGGCCGCCCGTGGGAGCGCATCGAGGACCTGACCACCGAGAACATCGTGGCCGTGGTGTCACGGGGCCGGCTCGTCGCGGGCGCCCTCCCCGGCCCTCGGCCGTGACGTCACGGACCTGAGCGCCAGGTACAGGTCCGTGCGGTCACGCATCGACGACATGCGCCGCCCGGTCAGCTCCTCGATCCGCTGCATCCGGTAGCGCAACGTGTTGACGTGCACGTACAGCTCGTCCGCGGCCCGCTGCCACGACCCGCACGTCTCCAGGAACACGTCCAGCGTGCGCATGAGCTCCGAGCCGTGCCGCGCGTCGTACTCCTCCACCGGCCCGAGCACGTGCTCGCGGAACGTGCGCCGCACCCCGCCGGGCAGTCCCGCGAGCAGCAGGTCGAAGCTCGCGACGTCGGCCACGGACATCACCGAGACGGGTCCCTCGCCGTCGAGCGCCGACTCCATGCCGCGCCGCGCCGTCTCCAGCGCCTCACCGAGCTGGGACACGCTGGTGGCCGCCTCGCTGATCCCGGCCGCGATCCGCAGTCCGGGCCGCGCGGCGGCGAGGGCGCGCAGCTCCTCGGTCAGGCTCTTGCGCGTCGCGCGGCCGTTGACCAGCACCACCGCCTCGTCCGGCCGCCCGCCGACGACCAGGTGCCGCCCCTTCCTGGCCAGGCCCTCGTGCAGCATGGCCGGCAGGTCGTGTCCGGCGACCCGTGAGCTCACCACCATGGCCGTGGTCGGCAGCCCGGGGTCGGCGCCCAGCAGCCGCAGGTGGGCCGAGACCTCACCGGGCGCGAGCTGCTGCGTCCCCAGCACGTCGAGCAGCGTCTGCGCGCGGGCCCGCTCGGCCCTGTGCTGCTCGGCGGCGAACCCCTCCGCGCTGACCGCCTCGGTGATCGCCCCGAACGACTGGTCCGGCGCGGCCAGCAGCAGCGGCAGCCCGCGCCGCTCGCAGGCCCGTACCAGCGCCTCGGGCAGCTCGCCGAGCACGATCAGCCCCACGACCAGCCCCGCCACGTCGCAGGCCCACAGCGCGTCGGCGAAGGTGTCGCAGTCGGACGGCTCGCCGTACCAGACGCCGCTGGTGAGCACGAGGTCGCCGGAGCGCAGGTAGCGTCGCGGGTCGGGGAGGTCGGTCGGGTAGGCCCGCCGCACCTCCCGGTCGAGCGCGTCGTGGCCGGTCACGACGGTGAGGCTCATGTCGTCACGCGCCAGCAGGTCCGCCAGCCTCATGCAACACCCCCGATTTCCCGAAATTTGATGTTATGCCAGGTCAGGGGGCAACAGTTCAGAGGTTCGCACGATACCGCGACGGCCCCCGGTCCGGTTTACTCGGTCCCATGCGCCCCAAAGCGGAACTCCACCTGCACATCGAAGGCACCCTGGAGCCGGAGCTCGTCGTCGAGCTCGCCCGGCGCAACGGCGTCGAGCTGCCCACCTTCGACACCGAGGAGATCCGCTCCCGGTACGACTTCGCCGACCTCCAGTCGTTCCTGGACGTCTACTACGACAACCTCGCGGTGCTCCGCACCGACCAGGACTTCCACGACCTCGCCGCCGCCTACCTGCGCCGCGCCGAGCAGCAGGGCGTACGGCACGCGGAGATCTTCTTCGACCCGCAGGCGCACCTGACGCGCGGCGTCCCGCTGGAGGCGGTCTTCTCCGGGCTGGCCGCGGCGTTCGACGAAAGCCCCGTGTCCACCGCCCTCATCCTGTGCTTCCTGCGCGACCGGGGCGCCGAGGAGGCCGAGACCGTGCTGCGCGCGGCGCTGCCGTACCGGGAGCGGTTCATCGGCGTGGGGCTGGACTCGGCGGAGGTGGGCCATCCGCCGTCGCTGTTCCGGCGCGTGTTCGACATCGCCGCCGGCGAGGGGCTGCGGCGCGTCGCGCACGCCGGGGAGGAGGGCGGCCCCGACTACGTGTGGGAGGCGCTGGACGTCCTCAAGGTCGAGCGCGTCGACCACGGCATCCGCGCGATGGAGGACCCGAAGCTGGTGGCGCGGCTGCGTGAGGAGCGGATCCCGCTCACGGTGTGCCCGCTGTCGAACGTGCGGCTGCGGGTCGTGCCCACGCTGCGCGACCACATCCTGCCCGCGATGCTGGACGAGGGACTGCTGGTGACGGTCAACTCCGACGACCCGGCCTACTTCGGCGGGTACGTGGAGGACAACTACCGGGCGCTGCGTGACGAGCTGGGCATGACGGACGACCAGCTCGACCGGATCGCCCGCAACTCCTTCGAGGCGTCGTTCGTCCCCGTGGACGTCCCCGCCTCCTGAGAGCCCGCCGGCGCGGGGTGCGTCCCGCGCCGGCGTCCCTGATGTCAGGCCTTGAGCCAGCTCATCATCGGGCGCAGCTTGGCGCCCGTCTTCTCGATCGGGTTGTCCGCCAGCTCCTCGCGGTAGCGCGAGAAGTCCTTCTGGCCGCCGTCGAACTCCTCGACGAGCTGCCGGGCGAACGTGCCGTCCTGGATCTCACCGAGGATGCGGCGCATCTCCTGACGGGTCTCGTCGGTGATGACGCGCGGGCCGCGGGTGTAGCCGCCGTACTCGGCGGTGTCGGACACCGACCAGTACATCTTCGAGATGCCGCCCTCGTACATGAGGTCGACGATGAGCTTCATCTCGTGCAGGCACTCGAAGTAGGCGACCTCCGGCTGGTAGCCGGCCTCGATCAGCGTCTCGAAGCCCGCCTTGATCAGCTCGGACACGCCGCCGCACAGCACGGCCTGCTCGCCGAACAGGTCGGTCTCGGTCTCCTCGGTGAAGGTCGTCTTCAGCGCGCCGGCGCGGGTGCCGCCGATGCCCTTGGCGTACGACAGGGCGAGGTCGAGCGCCTTGCCGGAGGCGTCCTTCTCGACGGCGACGAGACACGGCACGCCGCGGCCCGCCTCGAACTGGCGGCGCACGAGGTGGCCGGGGCCCTTGGGGGCCACCATGCACACGTCGACGCCCTCGGGGGCCTCGATGAGGCCGTAGCGGATGTTCAGGCCGTGGCCGAAGAACAGCGCGTCACCCTCGACGAGGTTGGGCGCGACGTGCTCGGCGTACAGGTGGCGCTGGATGTGGTCCGGCGCCAGGATCATCGTCAGGTTGGCCTCTTCGACGGCCTCGGACGGGGTGAGGACGCGCAGGCCGTCGTTCTCCGCCTTCTCGCGGCTCTTGGAGCCCTCGGGAAGGCCGACGCGCACGTCGACGCCCGAGTCACGCAGGGAGAGCGCGTGGGCGTGGCCCTGGCTGCCGTACCCCAGCACGGCCACATGACGCCCCTGGATGATCGAGAGGTCGGCCTGGTCGTCGTAGAAGATCTCGGTCACTTGCATAAAACCTTTCAGGCGGTACGGTCCAGTGCCCTGAGGGACCGGTCGGTGATGGAACGGGCTCCGCGGCCGATGGCCACCATGCCCGACTGGACGAGCTCCTTGATGCCGAACGGCTCAAGCACCCTGACGAAGGCCTCGAGCTTGTCGGTGGTGCCGGTGACCTCGATGGTCACGGCGTCGGCCGACACGTCGACGCAGCGGGCGCGGAAGAGCTGGACGAGCTCCAGCACGGAGGAGCGGTTGTCGGCGTCGGCCTTGACCTTGATCAGCATCAGCTCGCGCTGGACGCACTGGGCCGGGTCGAGCTCGACGATCTTGAGCACGTTCACCAGCTTGTTGAGCTGCTTGGTGACCTGCTCCAGCGGGAGCTCCTCCACGTTGACCACGATGGTCATGCGGGAGATGTCGTCGTGCTCCGTCTGGCCGACGGCCAGCGAGTCGATGTTGAACCCCCGCCGGCTGAACAGCGCCGACACCCTGGCCAGGACACCGGGCTTGTTCTCCACAAGCACGGACAACGTGTGCCTGCTCATTGGTCGCTCACCGCTCCTCCTTCGCTCCGCGGGCGCTCCTGCGTCGCGACCACTCCACTCAGTGCGTCGGGTTCGCTCCTACTCATCCTCGTTCTCCCACGTCGGCGCCATGTCACGGGCGATCTTGATGTCGTCGTTGCTGGTGCCGGCCGCCACCATCGGCCACACCATCGCGTCCGCGTGGACGACGAAGTCGATCACGACGGGCACGTCGTTGATCTCCATGGCCTTCTCGATGATGGCATCGACGTCCTCGGGCCGCTCGCACCGCAGCCCCACACAACCATAGGCCTCCGCCAGCTTGACGAAGTCCGGGATGCGGCGGACGGACTGCAGGTCGGTGTTGGAGTAGCGCTTGTCGTAGAACAGGGTCTGCCACTGGCGGACCATGCCCAGGTTGCCGTTGTTGATGACGGCGATCTTGATCGGGACGCCTTCCAGGGCGCAGGTGGCCAGCTCCTGGTTGGTCATCTGGAAGCAGCCGTCGCCGTCGATGGCCCACACCGTGGCGTCGGGCCGGCCCATCTTGGCGCCCATCGCCGCCGGGACGGCGAAGCCCATCGTGCCGGCGCCGCCCGAGTTGATGAACGTCCCCGGGTTCTCGTACTGGACGAACTGCGAGGCCCACATCTGGTGCTGGCCGACACCCGCCACGTAGAAGGCGTCGGGCCCGACGATCGCGCTCAGCCGCTCGATGACGTACTGCGGCGCCAGCGAGCCGTCCTCGTACTCGTCGTAGCCCAGCGGGTAGGTCTTCTTGTAGCCGTTGAGCAGCGCCCACCAGGCGGCGTAGTCGCCCTGCTGGCCGGACGCCTCGATGGCGGCGACGAGGTCGCCGATGACCTCCTTGCAGTCGCCGACGATCGGGACGTCGGCGTGGCGGTTCTTGGAGATCTCGGCCGGGTCGATGTCGGCGTGGACCACCTTGGCGTCGGGGGCGAACGACGCAAGGTCGCCGGTCACCCGGTCGTCGAAGCGCACACCGAGGCCGATGATCAGGTCCGACTTCTGCAGCGCGCCCACCGCGGCCACGGTGCCGTGCATGCCGGGCATGCCCATGTGCTGCGGGTGGCTGTCGGGGAACGTGCCGCGCGCCATCAGCGTGGTCACCACGGGGATCTCGGTCAGCTCGGCCAGCCGGCGCAGCTCGGCCGCGGCCCCCGCCTTGTGGACGCCGCCGCCCACGTACAGCACCGGACGCCGGGCCTCGGCGATCAGCTTGGCGGCCTCGCGGATCTGCTTGGAGTGGGGACGGGTGACGGGGCGGTAGCCGGGCAGCTGCATGACCGGCGGCCACGAGAACGTGGTCTCGGCCTGCAGGGCGTCCTTGGAGATGTCCACCAGCACGGGGCCGGGACGGCCGGTGGAGGCGATGTGGAACGCCTCCATGATCGTGCGGCCGATCTCGGCCGGGTCGGTCACCAGGAAGTTGTGCTTGGTGATCGGCATCGTGATGCCGGAGATGTCGGCCTCCTGGAAGGCGTCGGTCCCGATCGCCTTGCTGGCCACCTGCCCGGTGATCGCCACGATCGGCACGGAGTCCATGTAGGCGTCGGCCAGCGGGGTCACCAGGTTGGTGGCGCCGGGGCCGCTGGTCGCCATGCAGACGCCGACGCGGCCGGTCGCCTGGGCGTAGCCCTCGGCGGCGTGACCGGCGCCCTGCTCGTGCCGTACGAGCACGTGCCGGACCTTGGTCGAGTCGTAGAGGGGATCGTAGGCCGGGAGGATGGCGCCGCCCGGGATCCCGAACACGGTGTCGACTCCGACGTGCTCCAGAGCCCTGACGAGGGCCTGTGCACCTGTCATCCGTTCGGTCATCGGCTCGTTCCTTGCGTGGCTGTCTCTTGAGGACATAAAAAATGCCCCTGCCCCACCGTCAGGCGGGACCAAGGGGCGGCGCGCAGGTCGTCGTGCTTCGCTAACGGCCTGCGCGCCGGCGAAGTACTACGAGGATCTGCATGCGAAGCATGGCCTCACCATAGCCGCCCATCGCGGGTTCATGTCAACTTGATGGGACGCGTGTCTCAAACAGTGAGACTGGTCCTCATCAGCGAGTCCACTCCGCGGGCGGCCATCGGCCTGGCCACGAGGAAGCCCTGGCCACGGGTGCAGCCCATCTCACGCAGCAGTTCGAGCTGCTCCGGCCGCTCGATGCCCTCGGCCACCACGATGAGGCCGAGGTCGTGGCCGAGCCGGACGATGGTCCGGGTGAGCAGGGTGAGCGTGTCGTCGCGGCCCAGGCCGGACACGAAGGACGGGTCGATCTTGATCATGTCCACCGGGAGCTGCCGGAGGAACGCCAGCGACGCGTACCCGGTGCCGAAGTCGTCGATCGCCAGGCGCACGCCGAGGGCGCGCAGCTCCGACAGGCGCCGGATGGTCTCGTCGGCGTCCTCGACGAGCATCTCCTCGATGACTTCGAGGGTGAGCGCCGAGGCGGGCAGCCCGCTCTCGGTCAGCGCCTCCTCGACGGTCTCCACGAAGCGCGGCGCGGTGATCTGCCGGGCCGACAGGTTGACCGACAGGCCGATGTCCCAGGAGGAGGCCCGCCAGGCGGCCACCTCGCGGCACGCCTCGCGCAGGATCCACTCGCTGAGCGGCACGATCAGCCCGGTGTCCTCGGCGGGGCCGAGGAACTGCTCGGGCGGCACGAACACCGAGCCGCGCCACCAGCGCACCAGCGCCTCGACGGCGGTCACGCGGGAGGTGGCGAGGTCGACGACCGGCTGGTACTCGATCGCGAACTGCTGCTCGATGAGCGCCCGCTGAAGGTCGGCGGCCAGCTCCAGCCGGCGCACCACGTCGGTGTGCATCTGCGCGGCGAACACCTCGACCCGGCGCCCGCCCAGCTCCTTGGCCCGCGCCATCGCCACGTCGGCGTTGCGGATCAGGTCGCCGGAGGGCATCTCGTCCTCGGCGAAGGCGACGCCCACGCTGGCGGTCAGCGCCACGTCGCGGTCGGCCACCCGGAACGGCTCCTGGGAGACCTCCCGCAGCAGCCGCTCGGCCAGGTCGACGGCGAGCTGCGCCTCTCCCCCGGTCTCCACGAGCACCGCGAACTCGTCGCCGCCCCACCGGGCGAGCGTGTCGTCGGGCCGTACGGCGCCGCGCAGCCGCCGGGCGGCCTGACCGAGCAGGTAGTCGCCGCTGGCGTGGCCCACGGAGTCGTTGACCGAGGTGAACCCGTCGAGGTCGAGGAAGATGACCGCGACCTGGCCGGCGCGCCCGGAGAGCACCTCCCGGGTGCGCTCCTCGAAGTAGGCGCGGTTGGGCAGCCCGGTGACGCCGTCGTGGAAGGTCAGGTGCGCGACCTGGTTGCGCAGGGCCTCCTCGTCGCTCACGTCGCGGGTGGTGACGAGCAGCAGGTCCTCGCCGCCCACGTGGCGGGTGGCGACCGACTCGGTGGGCCGCCAGGTGCCGTCGGCGGCCCGTACCCGGCAGGCGATGAGGCAGGCGCCGGGGCTCGCGCCGTCGTCGTCGAGGCCCATGGCGCGCAGCGCCGCCTGGATGCCGGGGACGTCCTCGGGGTGGATGTACTCGAAGATCGTGCCGCCCACCAGCTCGTCGGGGCGGTAACCGTAGGTGACCTCGACGCCGGCGCCGATCTCCCGCACGATGCCCTCGTAGTCGCAGACCAGCACCACGTCGCCGGTGCTCTCGGCCAGCTCGCGCAGCTGGCGGTCGCCGAGGGCGGCCAGGCGGCGCAGCCGGCCGTTGGCGCCCGACAGCACGAACACGCGGAAGAGCAGCAGCAGGACGGCGGAGCCGGCGAGCACCACGACGCCGGTCACGGGCGCGAGCTGGCGCACGCCCGCCAGGTGGGCGAGCAGCGTGCAGGTGGCCACGCCGACGAGCACGAGCGGCACGAGCGCGATCACGTTGCCGAAGGACGCGCCGGCGGGCGGCGGGTCCTGCTCGCGCGCGGCCCAGGGCACGGCGGCCAGCAGCAGGAACGCCATGGGCGCCGGCATGACGCTCCACAGGGGCGGCGCGGCGTCGGTCAGCCGGGCGACGGCCTCGGCGATCCCGGCGATCGTGGTCGTGGCCAGCACCCCCACCCCGGCCGCCGCCAGCGGCGCCGACCGGCCCCTGCACGCCGACGGCACCGCGGCGCAGGTCACGAGCAGCGCCAGCATCGGGGGGAGCATGGTGAAGGTGAACGTCGCGGGATCGGCCTGCTCGTACACCCTGCGCAGGGCGACCACCCAGCCGATCAGGAACAGCGAGACGGCGCACAGGTAGGAGTCCGTGACGAGCCGTAACACGACGGTCCCCGGCAGGGAGCGGCCGCTCGCGATGAGCGCGCCGCCGGCCAGCAGGACGGTGCCGAGCAGGACCAGCAGGTCCGCGAAGCTCACCATGAGGCCGGTGTTCTCGGCGACCGGACGCAGGGCCACGCCCCCGGCCCAGACGACGGCGCCGCCGCCCATCCAGCGGGTGCCCGTCGCCGCGAGGCGGTGGTCGTTCAGCCGTGCCGAGGTGGTGAGCAGGGAGACGGCGGCGAGCAGCGCCGCGAGGACACCGGCGACCGCGCCGGTCACCGAGGCCGGACCGCCCGCAAGGAGCGCAGCCGCGAAACCAGCGGCACCGGTCGCCGCGGCGGCGGTCAGCGGTGCACGTGGATCACGCCAGCGGATCACAGTCGTCGCCCATCCCGTCTCGAACTCGCTCAGTGACCGCCGAAGGCCGCCGGCCACATCGCCAGTGTGTGCGCTCGCGCGGGCCCGGGTGGTGACAACGCCGATGTCGTCACCGATCTGATAACCGCGCGGACCAATCTGCTCCGAGAACTTACTTGACAGTGAGTCAGGAATCTTAGGTAGAAGCAACCGTACGCACCGAAGGTCACGGTGCAGCCACTTTCCGGATTCCTCTCAGTACGCGTCGGTGATGACGTTGTTGAGGGGCTCACCTGCGAGATGACGCAGGAGCTGGGAGCGGAGCAGGCGCAGCAGCCGCCGCCCGGAGGCGGGGGTGCTGCCCGCGACGTGCGGGGTGATCAGCACGCCGGGAGCGCTCCACAGGGGATGGCCGGCGGGCAGCGGCTCCGGCGCGGTCACGTCCAGCGCGGCGCGCAGCCGCCCGGTCTTCAGCTCGGCCACCAGCGCGCCGGTGTCGACGACCCCGCCGCGGGCCGCGTTGACCAGCACGGCGCCGTCCTTCATCCGGGCCAGGAACGCCGGGTCGACCATGCCCGCCGTGTCAGGGGTGGCGGGCACGAGCAGGACGACCACGTCCGCCTCGGGGAGCAGCGCGGGCAGCTCGTCCATGCCGTGGACCCTGCCCCGGGCGCCGTCGCGGGCAGTGCGGGCCACGCGGACGACGTCCACCTCGAAGCCGTCGAGGCGCCGCTCCAGGGCGGCGCCGATGGAGCCGTAGCCGACGATCAGCACGGTAGCGTCGGCCAGCACGCCCGTGTGGTGGTAGGTCCACTCGCCGCGCCGCTGCGCGTCCACGAACCCGGGGAACTCCCGCAGCACCGCGATCATCGCGCCGACCGCCCACTCGGCCGTGCCCGCGTCGTGGACGCCGCGCGCGTTGCACAGCACCGCACCCTCCGGCACGTGCGGCCGGTACGGCTCCACGCCGGCGGTCACCGTCTGCAGCAGGCGCAGGGACGTCATCCGCGCCAGGATCCCCGGCACGTCGGCCACCGTGACGAGGGGCGGGATCCAGACCTCGACCTCCTCGACGCCCTCCGGCAGCGGTCCCGAGCCGTCGAACACGGCGCACTCCACGCCGGGCAGGTCGGACAGGACATCGGCCACCGCGTCGGAAGGAACCCAGATCCTCATGCCGAGAACCTTACGACCCGGGGGGAAGTATGAACCACATGAGGAAGCTCAGGAAGATCCTTCTGGTGGCGGGCCTGGCGGCGGCCGTAGGAGCCTGCTCGGGCACGGGCGGGGCGGCGGAGTCCGGCGTGGCGGCGCCGCCGGGGGCCGCCTCTCCGCCGGGCGGCGCGGCCGTGCCGGGCGAGCCGCGCACGGTCGCCCGCGACCTGGCGGTGCCGTGGGGGATGGCGTTCCTGCCGGGCGGCGACGCCCTGGTCACCGAGCGGGACTCGGCGCGGCTGGTGCGGGTCACGCCGCAGGGCCGCGTCACCGAGGTGGCCACCGTGCGGGGCGTGGAGCCCGACGGCGAGGGCGGGCTGATGGGTGTGGCGGTGAAGGGCGAGCAGGTGTTCCTGTACTACACCGCGGCCGAGGACAACCGGATCGTCCGCTACGGCTTCGCCGGCGGCCGGCTGAGTGAGCCGAAGGTGATCGTCCAGGGCATCCCGAAGGGCGCCATCCACAACGGCGGCCGGCTCGCGTTCGGCCCCGACGGCTACCTGTACGCCACCACGGGAGAGACCGGCGACCGCGGCCTCGCCCAGCGGCGCGACTCCCTCGGCGGCAAGATCCTGCGCATGACCACGGACGGCGCGCCCGCGCCGGGCAACCCGTTCGGCACGCTCGTGTACAGCCTCGGCCACCGCAACGTGCAGGGCCTCGCCTGGGAACCCTCGGGCCGTCTGTACGCCTCGGAGTTCGGGCAGAACACCTGGGACGAGCTCAACCTCATCAAGCCGGGCGCCAACTACGGCTGGCCGGAGGTGGAGGGCCGCGGCGACGACCCGCGCTTCACCAATCCGGTGCTGGTCTGGCCCACCTCCGACGCCTCGCCGTCGGGCCTCGCCTACGCCGGCGGGTCGCTGTGGATGGGCGCGCTGCGCGGGCAGCGGCTCTGGCAGGTGCCGCTGGGCGCCGACGGCTCGGTGGGGCGGCCGGTGGCCCGCTTCACGGACAGGTACGGCCGGCTGCGCGGGGTGGCGGCGGCCCCCGGTGGAGGGCTGTGGGTGTCGACCAGCAACAAGGACGGGCGCGGCTCGCCCCGGCGGGGCGACGACCGCATCCTGTCGGTGCCGCTCCGCATCCCGTAGAGCCGGGCGGGTCCCGTCACTCGGCGGCGCAGATCACCTGGGCCTGGGGGCGGTACTTGGTGGTCTGCTTGCGGTCGCGCTTGACCTCTTTGCCGTCCTTGAAGAACACCCGCGTGACGTCGACGGTGAAGCCCTGCACGCCGGCGGCCGGCACGCACGCCGGGTCGCTGCTGGTCTGGATGCGGAACGGGGTGAAGTCCCGCTTCTCCGACTCGATCGCCTGGATCTTGTCGTAGCGCCGGGTGCTCCACAGCGTGACCGTGACGGACGTGCCCGTGGTGGCGGCCTTGATGAGCACCCCGTGGTCGGAGTCGTTGCGCCACTTCAGGTCCCGGTCCGGGTAGAGCAGCGCCGCGTCGCGGCCGGCGGGGTACCGCACGGCGTAGTAGTCCATCGGCGTGCGCTCGACGTCCTCGAACCCGGCGAAGTACGCCGCGTTGTAGAGGGTCGTGGCGAACTGGGAGACGCCGCCGCCGACGATGTTGACGAGCCGGCCGCCGACGATCTGCCCCGCCTCCACGTAGCCGCCCTCGCGGGTGCGCTCCCCCGTGGCGTCGTTCAGCGAGAACGTCTGGCCCGGCCGGACCACGCGGCCGTCGAGCTGGGCGGCCATCCGCTGGATGTTGGTGGCCCGGGGCTGGCAGCACTCGAACGTGGTGGTGAACTCGCCGACGTTCTCCTTGATGCCGAGGCCGCTCACCTGGCTCGTCGCCACCTCGGGCTTGACCGTGGCGAGCTTCACCGGGACGACGCGGCTGCCCTGTCCGGCGACGACCCGGGCCACGTCGGCGGCGAGGCGGTCGGGGTCCACTCCCCTGCCGGTGCGGGCCGGGACGAGGACGGGCTTGCCGTTCACGATGTCGTAGGTGGCGTCGCGGGGCGCCTGCGCCTCGTCGATGAGGCCGCTCTCCACGGTGGCGAGGGCCTTCTCGGCGTCGAAGCGGGGGGTCAGCTCGCCGTCCTCGGAGTCCTCGCCGACGGCGAAGGTGAGGTTGGCGGCGATCATCGCGGGTGGGATCTGGGCCTGCCTGCCGTTCAGGGCGAGGGTGATGGGGGCCGCGACGGCCTGCTCGGCCAGGGCCTTGGCCTTGGCGACGGTCTCGGGCGTGCTCTCGGGCTTGGCGGGCCGCAGGGTGAGGGGGGCCAGCTCGCGGCCGGCGCGGAAGGCGGCGTCGATGGCGCGGACCGCGTCGTCCCGGTCGAGGAGCACGCCGTCGCGCGGCTCCGTCGCGACCGGCCGCAGCCCGTCGAAGGTGACCCGGCCCTCGCGCGGCACCTTGTCGTGGCTCTCGGCGAGCCCCT
The DNA here is from genome assembly GCF_031570565.1 of Nonomuraea sp. 3-1Str. Lineage (NCBI taxonomy): Bacteria > Bacillati > Actinomycetota > Actinomycetes > Streptosporangiales > Streptosporangiaceae > Nonomuraea > Nonomuraea sp. 3-1Str. The sequence continues at coordinate 216,429 of NZ_JALHBK010000004.1, read as the reverse complement.
CGACGGTCCGGGTGAGCTGGGCGACGTCGATGGTGACCTTCGGCTCCAGGTCGACGGTCCCGGTCAGGCCCCGCCACACGTCGACGGGGCTGGGGAAGCCGCTGCGCGCCTGGCCGATCGTGCCGACCACGTCGAGCTCCAGCCCGGCCTCGTCGGCCTGGATGATCTCCTTCTGGCCGCCGATGTCCACGGTGACGGGCTTGTTGAGCTTGACGGCCAGCCGGTCGCGGAGCCTGTCGGCCGCCTGGGTGACGGTCAGGCCGCCGATGTCCACGCCGCCGACGCGGGTGCCGCGTAAGACGGAGCCCGACATCAGCACGGCGGGCACCAGGTACGCGAGCACGGCCAGCGCCACGACGACCAGCAGGAGGGCGGGCAGCAGGCGGCCGCGGCGGGGCGGCTCGGGGTCGAGGAGGGAGGGTGGCCGCTCGGGCTGTTCCGGCAGCTCGGGCATGCCGAAGACGGGGCCGCGCGGCGGGTCCACCCGGGTACGGCTCACCGGCCACGGCTGCACGGGGGCCGCCATCGGAGGCAGCGCGCTCTTGCCGCCGGGGGTGCCGTCGCCATTGGGGGCGCCGTCCGGCGAGCCGTTCGCGGGGCCGCCAGGTCCGGGGGCCGGCGCGGTGCGGGGCTCCGGCGGCACGGGCGGTCCGGTGGGGCCGAAGATGTCCCGGGACACCCCGGGGGGCAGGCCCTCGATCCGCGGTTTCCTGCTCGTGGTGCCCGAACTGGGCAGGGGCACCGAGGAGAAGGGATCGGTCGGCGAGTCGATCGGCCCGGCGTTACGCACGCCTCAATCTCCTCCCGCTCCGCAGCCACATCTTCAGGCAACAGTAAGGCACGAGCATGGGGATATGTCGCGGAATACGGCTACGGAAGGGTGTCATCCTCTCCACTGGTAGCGATGTTCGGGGCGACCGGCGCTGCCGTACCGGGGTCTCAGCTCGGCCCGGCCCTCCGCGCACAGGAACTCCAGGTAACGACGGGCGCTGACCCGCGACAGGCCCGCCAGCTCGGCGGCCTCGGCCGCCGACAGGTCGCCGCCCGCCTCGCGCAACGTCTCGGCGACCAGGGCGCAGGTGGCCGGCGACAGGCCCTTGGGCAGGGACGCTGCCGAGGTCGGCGTGCCGAAGAGCCGGTCCACGTCGTCCTGCCGCGCCTCGGGGCCGATGGAGGTGAGCCGCCTGCGGGTCTCGGCGTACTGCCGGAGCCGCTCGGCCAGGGCGTCCGCGGTGAACGGCTTGATCAGGTAGTTGACCGCGCCGCGGCGCATGGACTCCTTGACGGTCGGCACGTCGCGGGCGGCGCTGATCACCAGCGCGTCGGTGTCGCGCAGGTCCTTGAGCACGTCCAGGCCGGACATGTCGGGCAGATAGATGTCGAGCAGGACGAGGTCGGGCCGGTGCCGGGCGGCCTCGGCCAGCGCGTCCGCGCCGGTGTGCGCGGTCGCGACCACCCGGAAGCCGGGGATCCGCGCCACGTAGCCGCTGTGGATGCGCGCCACCATGAAGTCGTCGTCCACGACCAGCACCCGCAGCTCCGCCCCGCCGTCGCCGGTCCCGGCCGTGCCGGCGTCCCGCCGGTCCTCGCCGCCGCGTGTCATCGCGCCACCGCCTCCACCTGGGGCGGCAGCAGGGCCGTGAAGACCGCGCCCCGCTCGTTGCGCACCTTCACCCAGCCGCCCCTGCGCAGACATGCCTGCCGGGTCAGCGCCAGGCCCAGCCCGCGCGGCCCCGAGTGGGCGGCCTTGGTGGTGAACCCCTCCCGGAACACCTCCTCCACCAGGTCCGGCGCGATGCCGGGGCCGGAGTCGCCCACCCGCACCCGCAGACCGTCCGCGTCGGCCCGTACCGACACCTCGATCGTGCCGGGCGCTCCGTCGAGCGCGTCGATCGCGTTGCCCACCAGGTTGCCGACCACCAGGACGGCGTCCCGCGGGTCGCCGAGCGATCCCTCGGGCACCGCCGAGTCGTCGGACAGCACCAGCCGTGCTCCGCGCTCGCCCGCCTCGGCCGACTTGGCCAGCAGCAGCGCCGCGAGCGTCGGCTCCTGGACCCGCTCGCGCAGGTCGGCGGCGTAGGCGGCGCCGGTGCCGCGGGTGATGAAGCCGATCGCGGCGTCGTGCTCTCCCAGCTCCAGCAGCCCGACGACCGTGTGCATGCGGTTGGCGAACTCGTGCGCCTGGGCCCGCAGCGCCTCGGTCGCGCTGCTGGTGTCGTCCAGCTCGCGGGCCAGGCGCACCAGCTCGGTGCGGTCGCGCAGGGTCACCACCCAGCCGCGGTGCTGGCCGCGTACGGACACGGGGGTGCGGTTGAGCACGAGCACGCGGTCGCCGTGCAGCACGATCCGGTCCTCGCCGGGGTCGGCGCCGCCGAGCACGTCGCGCATGCGGTCGGAGACCGGCATGCTCCCCAGGTCCTCCCCCACGTCGCCGAGCAGCTCGCGGGCGGCGTCGTTGACCAGCGTCACCCTGCCGGTGAGGTCGAGGGCGAGCACGCCCTCCTTCACGCCGTGCAGGACGCCCTCGCGCTGCTCCAGCAGCGCGGCGATCTCGGCGGGCTCCAGCCCGAACGTCTGCCTGCGCACCCGCGCGGTGATCAGCCCCGCCAGGGCGAGTCCCGCCACCATGACGGCCAGCGCGGTCCACAGCAGCGGCGGCAGCGCGCCGGCGAGCTGGCCGGTGACCGTGGTCTCCAGCACCCCCACCGACACCAGGCCGATGACCTCGCCGTACTCGTCGAAGACCGGCGCCTTGCCGCGCACCGTGGTGCCGATGGTGCCCGTCTCGGTGCCGACCCAGCTGCGGCCCGTGGTGAGCACGGCGGTGCCGTCGGTGGACAGCTTGCGGCCGATGAGCGCGGTGTTGGGGTGGGCGTAGCGGGTCTGCTCGCGGTTGGCGATCACCACGTAGTCGGCGCCGGTGGAGTGCTGGACGCTGGCCGCGAGCGGCTGGAGCACCGTCTCGGGGTTCTTGAGGTCGAAGGCGTCGCGCACCTGCGGGAGCGCGGCCACGGACTGGGCGATGGCCAGCGCCCGCTGCTGGTGCAGCGCGTCGAGCTGGTCGCGCGTGTGCTCGGCCCACACGCCGGCGGTGCCCCCGACGGCGAGCAGCACGATCACCATCTGGAGCACGAAGAGCTGCGTCCCCAGGGACGCGTCGCGTACCCGTCTCACCCGACTCATGGAAACACCCGCAGGTCACAGGCGGGTAGCGACCAAAAAGACCTAAACGACGACTATCGGATAAAGCTCGACTCTGCCTGGGACGGACTTCACCATCCAGATTTCATACCGTGAAATCCCCCCTTGGAGTTCTCATGCGTCTGCGTATACTCGCCGCCCTGACGGCGATCTCCGTCGCGGCCCTGACCGGCTGCGGAGAGAACGCCGGTGGCGGCGCCGCCTCCGGCGGCACCAGCGCCCTTCGGATCATGGCGCCCGCCTCCCCCGGAGGCGGCTGGGACCAGACGTCCCGCGTCGCCGAGCAGGCGATCAAGTCCGCCGACCCCAAGCGCAGGGTCGAGGTCTACAACGTCCCCGGCGCCGGCGGCACCATCGGGCTGTCCCAGCTCGCCGGCGAGAAGGGCAACGGCAACCTGCTGATGACCATGGGCCTGGTCATGCTCGGCGCGATCGAGCAGAACAAGTCCAAGGTCACGCTGGCCGAGACGACGCCCGTCGCCAAGCTGACCGAGGAGTACGAGATCGTCGTGGTCCCGGCCGACTCCCCGCTCAAGCAGCTCTCCGACCTGGTCGCGGCCTGGAAGGCGGACCCGGCCAAGGTCTCCGTGGCCGGCGGCTCGGCCGGCGGCACCGACCACATCGTGGCCGGCCTCATGGCCAAGGCCGCGGGCGTGGACCCCAAGCAGGTCAACTACATCGCCCACTCCGGCGGCGGTGAGGCGCTCAACGCGCTGCTCGGCGGCAAGGTCACGATCGGCGTCTCGGGCATCGGCGAGTTCGCCGAGCACGTGAAGTCCGGCAAGCTGCGCGCCCTCGGCATCACCTCCGGGCAGCGGATCCCCGGCCTCGACGCGCCCACCCTCAAGGAGGGCGGCCTGGACGTCGAGCTGGCCAACTGGCGCGGCTTCGTGGCGCCCGGCGGGATCAGCGACGGCGACAAGCAGGCCCTGACCGACCTGGTGACCAAGATGCACGACTCGCAGGCGTGGAAGGACGCGGTCGCCAAGAACGGCTGGATCGACTCGTTCCAGACGGGCCAGGAGTTCGCCGGCTACCTCAACGCCGAGCAGGCCCGGGTCAAGGGCATCATCGCCGAGATGGGGCTCGTGTCCTGATGTCCTCCCCAGACACACCCGTGCGCGCCCCCTCAGGCGAGCCCTCGTCCGGGGAGGCGCCGCGCCGGTGGTGGCGGCCCGAGCTGGTGCTGGCCCTCGTGGTGCTGGGGCTGGGCGTGTTCGTCATCGTCGGCACGCTCGGCGTGTCGGCGGCGGCCTCGCAGCTCGGTCTCGGCCCGCGGTTCTTCCCGACCCTGGTCGGCGGCGCGATGATCGTCGTGGGCGTCTTCTACGTGGCCGACGTGCTGCGAGGCGGCCAGGGTGACCCCGAGGAGAGCGAGGACGTCGACGCCGGGGCGCCCGCCGACTGGCGCAGCGTCGCGCTGGTGAGCGGGATCTTCCTGGCGTTCGTCACCGTGCTCAACGTCGTGGGGTGGGTCATCGGCTCGGCCCTGCTGTTCTTCGGGCTGTCCGTGGCGCTCGGCGCCGAGCACAAGGTGCGCGCGGCGGTCGTCGGGGTGGTCATCGGGCTCGTCACGTACCTGCTGTTCGTCAGGGGGCTCGGCGTCACGCTGCCGGGCGGCTGGCTGAGGGGGGTGCTGTAGGTGGACTCGCTCCAGCTCCTGCTCGACGGGTTCGGCGCCGCGCTGACCCCGGTCAACCTCATGTACGCGCTGGTCGGCGTCACGCTCGGCACGCTCGTCGGCGTGCTGCCCGGCATCGGCCCGGCCATGACCGTGGCGCTGCTGCTGCCGATCACGTTCACGGTGCCGCCCGCGAGCGCGTTCATCATGTTCGCCGGCATCTACTACGGCGGCATGTACGGCGGCTCGACCACGTCGATCCTGCTCAACACGCCCGGCGAGTCGTCGTCGATGATCACCGCGCTGGAGGGCAACAAGATGGCCCGGCGCGGGCGTGCCGCCCAGGCCCTGGCCACGGCCGCCATCGGCTCGTTCGTGGCCGGGACGATCGCGACCGCGCTGCTCGTCGTCGCCGCCCCCGCGGTGGTGGCCTTCGCCATCTCGTTCGGGCCGGAGGACTACTTCGCGCTGGCGATCCTCGCGTTCACCGCCGTGTCGGCCGTGCTGTCGCGCTCGCTCGTGCGCGGCCTCGCCTCGCTCGGGCTCGGCCTGGTGATCGGGCTCATCGGCATCGACCAGCAGACCGGGCAGGCGCGCCTCACTCTCGGCATCCCGCAACTGCTCGACGGCATCGACGTGGTGATCGTCGCGGTCGGGCTCTTCGCGCTCGGCGAGGCGCTGTACGTGGCCTCGCGGCTGCGTCACTCCACGCCCGAGGTGGTGCCCCTGGGCCGGGCCTGGATGGGCCGCGCCGACTGGGCCCGCTCCTGGGCGCCGTGGCTGCGCGGCACCGCGCTGGGCTTCCCGTTCGGCGCGCTGCCGGGCGGCGGCGCGGAGATCCCCACCTTCCTGTCGTACGCCGCCGAGAAGCGCCTGGCCCGCGGCGTCGCCCGCGAGGAGTACGGCAAGGGCGCCATCGAGGGCGTGGCCGGGCCGGAGGCGGCCAACAACGCCTCCGCGGCCGGCACGCTCGTGCCGCTGCTGACGCTCGGCCTGCCGACCTCGGCGACGGCCGCGATCCTGCTGGCCGCCTTCCAGCAGTACGGCCTGCAGCCCGGTCCGCAGCTGTTCGACCACAACCCCGCGCTGGTGTGGGGCATGATCGCGTCGCTGTTCATCGGCAACACGATGCTGCTGGTGCTGAACCTGCCCCTCGCCCCGCTGTGGGCGCGGGTGCTGCGGATCCCCCGGCCCTACCTGTACGCCGGGATCGTGGTGTTCGCCGCCCTCGGCGTCTACGCCCTGAACGGGACCGTGGTGGACCTGGTCGTGCTGTTCGTGCTGGGACTGCTCGGGTTCGCGATGCGCCGCTTCGGGCTGCCCGTCGCGCCGGCCGTCATCGGCATGATCCTCGGCCCGATGGCGGAGATCCAGCTCCGCCGGGCCCTGGCCATCGGCGCGGGGGACGTCACCGTGCTGGTCAAGAGCCCGGTCGCCGTGGTGCTGCTGGTGCTCGCGCTGGCGGCGCTGCTCACGCCGGTGGTGCGCAAGCTGGCCATGCGTAAGGACCTGGCGCCGGCCGTCATCCACGAAGAGGATTAGCCGCCGTCCTGGGGGGCACTGGCGTCAGTGCTTCTTCAGGGGAGGCGTCAAGGGGATGTGCGAAAGGTCCCGCCGTTCAGGTGCCGGCGGGACCTTTCGCGCGTCCTGAGCGCACTTACTTCGGTGCGCGCCCACGTCGGTGCGCGCCTACTCGGAGACGCCCAGCTTCTCCAGGATCAGCACCCGTGCCCGGGCCGCGTCGGCCTTGCCGCGGCTGGCCTTCATCACGCCGCCGACCAGCGCGCCCACCGCCGCGATCTTGCCGGAGCGGACCTTCTCGACCGCGTCGGCGTTGCCGGCGAGGACCTCGTCGATGATCGCCGACAGCTCGCCCTCGTCATTGACGATCTTGAGGCCGCGCTTGTCGACCACCTCGTCCGCCGTGCCCTCGCCGTTCAGCACGCCTTCGAGCACCTCGCGGGCGAGCTTGTCGTTGAGCGCGCCGGAGGCCACCAGCTCGGTGACGCGGGCGATCTGGGCCGGCGTGATCGGCAGCTCGGCGAGCGCGACGCCGGTCTCGTTGGCGCGGCGGGCCAGCTCGCCCATCCACCACTTGCGCGCGTCGGCCGCCGGAGCGCCCGCCGCCACCGTCGCCTCGACCAGGTCGATCGCGTCGGCGTTGTGCATGGCCTGCATGTCCAGGTCGGACAGCCCCCACTCGGCCTGCAACCGCTGGCGCTTGACCGACGGCAGCTCCGGCAGGGCCGCCTTCAGCTCGGCCACCCACGCCGGGTCGGGCGCGATCGGCACCAGGTCGGGCTCGGGGAAGTAGCGGTAGTCCTGCGCCTCCTCCTTGGACCGGCCGGACGTGGTCGTGCCGGTGTCCTCGTGGAAGTGGCGGGTCTCCTGCACGATCCGGCCGCCGCCGGCCAGGACCGCGGCCTGCCGCTCGATCTCGCTGCGCACCGCCCGCTCGACGCTGCGCAGGGAGTTGACGTTCTTGGTCTCGGTGCGGGTGCCCCACTCCGACGAGCCGCGCGGCATGAGCGAGACGTTGACGTCGCAGCGCAGCGACCCCTCCTCCATGCGCACGTCGGAGACGCCGAGGGAGCGCATGATCTCGCGCAGCTCGGTGACGTACGCCTTGGCCACCTCCGGCGCCAGCCGGTCGGTGCCCGGGATGGGCTTGGTGACGATCTCGACCAGCGGGATGCCGGCCCGGTTGTAGTCGACGATCGAGTAGTCGGCGCCGTGGATGCGACCGGTCGCGCCGCCCATGTGGGTGGACTTGCCGGTGTCCTCCTCCAGGTGGACCCGCTCGATCTCGATGCGCACCGTCTTGCCCTCGACCTCGATGTCGACGTAGCCGTCGAAGCAGAGCGGCTCGTCGTACTGGGAGATCTGGTAGTTCTTCGGCATGTCCGGATAGAAGTAGTTCTTCCGGGCGAAGCGGCACCACTCGGCGATCGAGCAGTTGAGCGCCAGGCCGATGCGGATCGTCGACTCGATCGCCTTCGCGTTGGCCACCGGCAGCGAGCCGGGCAGCGCCAGGCAGGTCGGGCACACGTGCGTGTTGGGCGGCGCGCCGAACGTGGTCGGGCAGCTGCAGAACATCTTCGACGCGGTGCCCATCTCGACGTGCGTCTCCAGGCCGAGCACCGGCTCGAACCGGTCGAGCGCCTCGTCGTAGGGCATCTTCGTGGTCGTACCGGTGTCCGTCACAGTGCCGGAGCCTCCTTCAGCAGCGGGCCGCCCCAGCGGCTCTCCAGGGCCTTCTCGACCGCGGCGCCGACCCGGTAGCAGCGGTCGTCGCCCAGCACCGGGGCCATGATCTGCAGGCCGACCGGCAGGCCGTCCTCGTCGGCCAGGCCGCACGGCACCGAGATCGCCGCGTTGCCGGCCAGGTTGGTCGGGATCGTGCACAGGTCGGCGAGGTACATCGCCATCGGGTCGTCGGCGCGCTCGCCGATCGGGAACGCCGTCGTGGGCGTCGTCGGCGAGACCAGCACGTCCACCTGGTGGTAGGCGGCCTCGAACTCGCGCGAGATGACCGTGCGCACCTTCTGCGCCTGGCCGTAGTAGGCGTCGTAGTAGCCGCTCGACAGGGCGTAGGTGCCCAGCATGATGCGCCGCTTGACCTCGGGGCCGAAGCCGGCGGCCCGGGTCAGCGCCATGACCTCCTCGGCGCTGCGGGTGCCGTCGTCGCCGACGCGCAGGCCGTACCGCATGGCGTCGAAGCGCGCCAGGTTGGAGGAGCACTCCGACGGCGCGATCAGGTAGTACGCGGGCAGCGCGGTCGCGAACGACGGGCAGGACACCTCGACGACCTTGGCGCCGAGCGACTCCAGCACCGCCACGGCCTCGTGGAAGCGGGCCAGCACGCCGGGCTGGTAGCCGTCGCCGCCGAACTCCTTGACCACGCCGACCCGCAGGCCCGCCACGTCGCCCTGCCGGGCCGCCTCCACCACGGAGGGCACCGGCGCGTCGATCGAGGTCGAGTCCATCGGGTCGTGCCCGGAGAACGCCTCGTGCAGCAGCGCCGCGTCCAGCACGTTGCGGGCGAACGGGCCCGGCGTGTCGAGCGAGCTGGCGAACGCGATCAGGCCATAGCGGGACGAACCACCGTAGGTCGGCTTCATGCCGACGATGCCGGTGACCGCCGCGGGCTGCCGGATCGAGCCGCCCGTGTCGGTACCGGTCGACAGCGGCGCCTCGTACGCGGCGACGGCCGCGCTCGAACCACCCGACGAGCCACCCGGGATCCTGTCCAGGTCCCACGGGTTGCGGGTCGGGCCGTAGGCGGAGTTCTCGGTGGAGGAGCCCATCGCGAACTCGTCCAGGTTGGTCTTGCCCAGGATGACCAGCCCGGCCTCGCGCAGGCGGCGCGTGACGGTCGCGTCGTACGGCGGGTGCCAGCCTTCGAGGATCTTGGACGCGGCCGTGGTCGGCATGTCCTCGGTGGCGAAGATGTCCTTGTGCGCGATGGGCACGCCGGCCAGCGGGCCGAGCCGCTCACCGGCGCGCAGCCGCTCGTCGACGGCGCGCGCCTGGCCGAGCGTCACCTCCCGGTCGACGTGCAGGAACGCGTTGACCTTCGGCTCGACCTCGGCGATGCGGTCGAGGTGCGCCTCGGCCACCTCGACGGCCGACACCTCGCCGGCCGCGATCATCGCGCCGAGCTCGGCGGCGGTCTTACGAATCAAGCTCATGCCTCCTCCCCGAGGATGCGCGGCACCCGGAAGCGGTCGTCCTCGACGGCGGGAGCGCCGGAGAGCGCCTGCTCGGGCGTCAGGGACGGTCGCACCTCGTCGGCACGGAAGACATTGGTCAGCGGGAGCGCGTGCGACGACGGCGGCACGTCCTCGGCGGCGACCTCGGCTACCTTCGCGACCGACTCGATGATGGCATCGAGCTGCGTGGCGTAGTGGTCGAGCTCGTCGTCGGTGAGCGCCAGCCTGGACAACCGGGCCAGGTGTGCGACCTCGTCGCGGGTTATGGCGGACATGAGTCGTTGAACCCGTTTCGTGGATGGAGTTTGGACACTCACATCCTAGGGGCCTTGACGGATCGCCTCCGAACCATTAACCACCTGGAAACACGCGCCCCGCCCGCACTCACCCGTACAGCTCCGCGAGGCCGACGGTCCTGACGTCCCGCTCCCCCAGCAGCGCGCCGTCGAACCCCAGGCCGCTCTGACCTGCTCCCCGCCCTGAAGGGACGGAGATTCCCGTACCGCTATGCGGCAGCTCGTGCCGCATGGCGGCCCGTGCTGTGGAATGGGTGCTTGACATCTCGCGGACCCGGGTGGGTCTCCTTCGGCCCTCACCAGCAGCCACCAGCTCGGCGCCATCACCACCTGGTAGGAGGTGAGCACAGCCACCCAAGGATGTAGGAGTGTACTTCGACGAAGTGTACTCCTATCTCCTACGCCGTCTGGGTGACCTCCGGGCGGTAGCCGTACTCGATGTCCGAGGTGGAGGGGTCGAAGCGGTCGCGGAGCCAGGCCGTGGCGTCGGCCGGGGGCATCGGCTTGCCGAACAGCCAGCCCTGGCCGAGGTCGCAGCCCATCTCCGCCAGGCGCAGGGCGACCGCGTCCGTCTCGACGCCCTCGGCGACCGAGCGCAGCCCGATCGAGCGGACCAGGTCGACGATCGAGCGCACGATGCGCGCGTCGTCCTCGGACTCGGCGATCCGCCGCACGAACGACGCGTCGATCTTGACCTCGGAGATGGCCAGCCGCTGGAGCCGGATGAGCGAGGAGTAGCCGGTGCCGAAGTCGTCCAGCGCGAGCGGCACCCCGAGCGCGGCCAGCGCCTTGATCGCCTCGTGCTGGTAGACCTGGTCGCCCATGAGGATGCGCTCGGTGACCTCCAGCTGGATGGCGGCCGGCGGGAGCTGGTACTTGGCCAGCCCCATCTCCAGCTGCTCCGGCAGCGCGGAGTCGAGCAGGTCGCGGGCCGAGATGTTGACCGAGATCCGCACCCGCAGGCCCGTGTGCCACCAGCGGGCCGCCTGCTCCAGCGCGCTGTCGATGACGTACGCGGTGAGCTGGCGCATCAGGTAGGACTGCTCGGCCAGCGGGATGAACTCCGACGGCGCGATCGGCCCGTGCACCGGGTGGCGCCAGCGCAGCAGCGCCTCCACCCCGTGGACGGCCGCGTCGGTGAGACTCACCTTGGGCTGGTAGTGCAGCCGCAGCTCGCCGTTGTCGACGGCGCGGCGCAGGTCGCCGAGGAGGTTGAGACGCTCGGGCGAGTTGCGGTCCTTGTTCGGCTGGTAGAGCTCCACGCCCGTGCGGCTCTCCTTGGCGAGGTACATGGCCACGTCGGCGCGTTGCAGCAGCAGCTCGAAGTCGGGGGCGTGGTCGGGGTAGAGGGCGATGCCGACCGAGCCGTCGAGATCGAACGTCATGCCCTCCAGGCGCACGGGCTCGGTCAGGGCCGCCCGCAACCGGGCCGCCACCTCGCGTGCCGCGTGGGCGTCGCGGATGGAGGGCAGGAGCACGGCGAACTCGTCGCCGCCCAGCCGGGCCACGACGTCACCGGGACGCACGGAGTGGGTGAGCCGGTGGGCGACCATCTGCAGCAGCCGGTCGCCCACCGGGTGCCCCATCGTGTCGTTGACCTCCTTGAACCGGTCGAGGTCCAGCAGGAACAGGCCGACCCGCTCGTCCTGGCGGGCCTCGGCCAGCGCCTCCTCGGTGCTGACGATGAGCATCTTGCGGTTGGGCAGGCCGGTCAGCTCGTCGTGCATGGCCTGGTGGTCGCGGCGCATCGACAGCGTGGCGGTGAAGTAGACGGCGGCCAGCGGCGCCACGAACAGCGGCACCATCTCCGGCGCCTGGCTCATGACGACCACGACCAGCGGCGCGAGACCGAGCAGGCCCGCGTACACGAGGCTCTGCGGCCCGGCAGAGGCCCTGAGCACCCGCACGATCGAGCGGCGCTCGTGCAGGGCGACGGCGCCGCTGACCAGCGCGGCCCGGATGGCGAAGTAGGCGACGCCGGCGATGCCGAGCGCGGCCAGGTCGCTCCCGTCGGGCACCCACGGCCGCGCCGGGCTCGGCATGATGCCGAACACGCCCAGCACCACGGCGGCGGCGGTCAGCGCCAGCGTCGACTGCGCGGTGTTGAACATCACCCGGTGCCACGCCCGGCGCGTCACCACACCGTTGATCACGACGGCCACGCACTGCATGAGCACCGCCACGGGCAGGCCGAAGTGCAGCAGCACGGCGAAGGTGAACATCGTGGAGGGGTAGGTGCCGCCCACCACGGCCGCGGAGGACACCATCACGGGCCGCAGCTCTCCCAGGATGACCAGGACGGCCAGCACCCAGAACAGGGGCGTGCGGGCGAGCTCCACCAGGGGCGCGGGATCCAGCCTCAGCAGGGCCACGATCAGGGCGGTGAAGCCGATCACGGTGATGCCCGCGAGGTACGCCCACAGGGGCGTGCCGACGCGTGGTCCTGTGTCGCGGGTGTCGGTTGGGTCAGTCATCGGTAAACAGAACCCCCATCAGGTCACTATGGGAGGGTACGACCTTTACCCCACTTCGCGAAACCAAGCGCGTACGTTCCGTCACTTCTCCTTTCGGACATATGCCCGGAAAGCACACTGTGTAGACAGCATATCGACGCTCTGTACCTGCGCGATGGCTTTCGGCCCTTTTGCTCCCCGCCGATGTGATCCGTTCGCTCCCCGGGCGTGTCGCCCAGCGCCCCGCCCCGCTCCCCACGTCGTGTCACGCAGGGGACCGGCCTGCTCCCCACGTCGTGTCACACAGGAAACCGGCCTGTTGCCCACGTCCTGGCACACAAGAAGCCGGCCGTCTCCCCGCGACGTGTCACACAGGACCTCGCCCCTGCCTCCTGGCGCCCGGCCGGGCGGGGCGGCGATCGGGCCCGGTCACCCCTCCGGCGTCACCGCCGCCTTGGCCGCCGCCTCCGGCCCGTCCTTGAGCAGGACCTCGAAGCCCGCCTCGTCCAGGATCGGCACCCCCAGGCTGACCGCCTTGTCGTACTTGGACCCGGCGTTCTCCCCGACGACCACGAACGAGGTCTTCTTCGACACCGACCCCGACACCTTGCCGCCCCGGCTGGTGAGCGCCTCGGCCGCGGAGTCGCGCGTGTAGCCCTCCAGCGTGCCCGTCACCACGAACGTGAGCCCGTCGAGGATCTGCGGCCCCTTCTCCGGCGCCGGCTCGTCCTCCATGCGCACCCCGGCCGCGCGCCAGCGCTCGACGATCTCGTGGTGCCAGTCGACCTGGAACCACTCGCGGATCGTGGCCGCCGTACGGGGCCCGATGTCCTTGACCGCGGCCAGCTCCTCCTCCGAGGCGTTCATGATGGCGTCCATCGAACGCAGCTCGCCGGCGAGCAGCCTGGCCGTGGGCGGGCCGATGTGACGGATCGACAGCGCCACCAGGACACGCCAGAGCGGCACCTGCTTGGCCTGCTCCAGCGACTCCATGAGCTTGAGCGCGTTCTGGCTGGCCTCGCCGTTGAGGTTGGAGAAGAACGAGACGACCTTCTCCTCGCCCGTCTTCGAGTCGATCTTGGGCAGGCCGCTGTCCATGTCGCGCACCACGGACCGGATCGGGATGAGCTGGTCGAGCGTCAGGTCGAACAGGTCGGCCTCGGTGCGCACCACCGGCTCCTGCGGCGGCAGCGGCTGGCTGAGCGCGGTGGCCGCGACGTAACCCAGGCCGTCGATGTCGAGGGCGCTGCGCCCGGCCGCGAAGTAGAGGCGCTCGCGGATCTGCGCGGGGCAGCCGCGGGCGTTGGGGCAGCGCAGGTCGGCGTCGCCCTCACGCTCGTAGGCCAGCTCGGTGCCGCACTCGGGGCAATGCGTCGGCATGACGAACTCCCGCTCGGAGCCGTCGCGCAGCGCCGTCACCGGCCCGACGACCTCAGGGATGACGTCGCCGGCCTTGCGCAGCACCACGGTGTCGCCGATCAGCACGCCCTTCTTGACCACGATCGCGGCGTTGTGCAGGGTGGCCCGCTCCACCGTGGACCCGGCCACGGTCACCGGCTCCATCACCGCGAACGGCGTGACGCGGCCGGTGCGGCCGACGCCCACCTGGATGTCGAGGAGCTTGGTGTTGACCTCCTCCGGCGGGTACTTGTAGGCGATCGCCCAGCGCGGCGCCCGCGAGGTGGAGCCCAGCTCCCTCTGGAGGCGGAAGTCGTCCACCTTGACCACCACGCCGTCGATCTCGTACGCGGGGTCGTGCCGGTGGACGTGGTAGTGCTCGATGAACTCGTTGACCTCGGCCGCGCTGCCCACGACCTGGTACAGGTCGCTCACCGGCAGCCCGAAGGCGCGCAGCCGCTCGTACATCTCGGACTGGGTGCGCGGCGGGGTGGCGCCCTCCCAGACGCCGACCCCGTGGACGATCATGCGGAGCGGCCGCTGCGCGGTGATGCGCGGGTCCTTCTGCCGCAGGGTGCCGGCCGCGGAGTTGCGCGGGTTGGCGAAGGGGGGCTTGCCCTGCTCGACGAGCTGCTCGTTGAGCGTCTTGAAGTCGGCGACCGGGATGTAGACCTCGCCGCGCACCTCGACCAGGCTGGGCACGTCATCGCCCGTCAGCCGGTGGGGCACGCCCCTGATGGTGCGGACGTTGGCCGTCACGTCGTCGCCGGTGCGGCCGTCGCCCCGGGTCGCGCCGCGCTCCAGCCTGCCGTCTCGGTAGACGAGCGCGATCGCGAGCCCGTCGATCTTGAGCTCCACGAGGTAGGGGCCGGGGTCGCGCTCGGCGAGCCGCTCGGCGCGCGCCTGCCAGGCGGCCATGTCGGCGGCGTTGAACGCGTTGTCGAGGCTCTCCATGCGGGCGAGGTGATCGACCTTGGCGAAGTCGCCCGAGACCGGCGCGCCCACCTTCTGGGTCGGCGAGTCGGGCGTCTGGAGCGAGGGGTGCGCCTCCTCCAGCGCCAGCAGCTCGTTGAACCAGGCGTCGAACTGGGCGTCGCTGACCGTGGGCTGGTCGAGCACGTAGTAGCGCCAGCGGGCCTCCTCCACCAGCTCCGACACCTCGGCATGCCGCTTCAGCGCCTCCACCGGCACGCCCCCGGCCTCGGTGTTCAGCTCGCTCACGCCGGCACCCCTTCCTTCCTCGACCCCTGGGAGAACGCTATCGCCGGGCACCGACAAGATTGGCCAGGTGGGGGCGTCATTCGGCGCCCCCCGCCTCCGGATCATCACGGAGCACCCGGGCCGCCTTCCGGCAGGCCGCCAATGCCGCCCTCGCGTAGGCGGGCGAGGCCCCGGCCAGCCCGCACGACGGTGTGAGCACCACCTGCCCGGCCAGCCGCTCCGCCGGGAACCCGAGTCGCCGCCACAGCTCCACGGCGGGCTTGGCGACGACGCCCACGTCCGGCAGCCGCGTGTCGGTGCCGGGCACCACGCCGAGGAACAGCAGCAGCCCGGCCTCCACCGCCTCGCCGACCGCCTCCTCGTCACGCCGCCTGACCAGGGAGGCGTCCACGGAGACGCCGCGCACGCCCGCGCGGCGCAGCAGGTCGTACGGGACGGACGGCGCGCAGCAGTGGACGATCGGCGCGGGGAACCCGCGCAGCGACGCCTCCACCCGCCACTCCTCCACGGCGGCCAGCCGGCCGAAGCCCGAGGCGGTCGGCACGGTGCCGGCCAGCACCCCCGGCAGGCCGGGCTCGTCGAGCTGGAGCACCACCTCGGTGACGCCGGGCAGGCGCCGCCGCACCTCCGCGATGTGCTCGGCGACGCCCTGCGCGAGGGAGTCGGCCAGGTCGCGCACGGCCCCGTGGTCGGACAGCACCTTGTCGCCGTGGCGCAGCTCCAGCGCGCCCGCCAGCGTCCACGGGCCGCACACCTGCACCTTCAACGGCCCCTCGTAGGCGTGGCCCACCTCCTCCAGGCCGTCGAGGTCGCGCCGGAGGTGGTCCACGGCCCGCTGGTGGTCGCGCCCCGGCCGGCCGGTCAGCCGCCAGCCCGACGGCTGCACCTCCACCGGGAGCTCCACCAGCAGCCCCGCCGTACGGCCGATCATGTCCGCGCCCACTCCCCGGGCGGGGAGCTCCGGAAGGTAGGGCAGGTCCGGCAGCTCGCCGAACACCAGCCGCGCCGCCTCCAGGTGATCCTGCCCCGGCTGCGACCCGACCCCGGTGGCTTCCCACGTCAACATGGGACAAGCGTAGGCTCTCCAAGATGAGACTCACCAAATATGGCCACGCCTGCGTGCGGCTGGAGAAGGACGGCAAGGTCCTCGTCATCGACCCGGGGATGTTCAGCGAGGCCGAGGCCCTGGACGGCGCCGACGCGGTGCTGATCACCCACCAGCACGCCGACCACGTCGTCCCCGACCGGCTGAGGGCCGCCCCGGCGGAGCTGGAGATCTGGACGTGCGAGGCGGTCGCCGAGGAGCTGGCCGCGGCGGAAGGCGTGCCCGCCAAGGTCCGGACGGTGCGCCACGGCGACACGTTCGAGGTGGCGGGGTTCGGGGTGAAGGCGTTCGGCGAGTGGCACGCGGCCAACCACCCCGACATGCCGATCGTGCAGAACGTCGGCTTCATGATCGACGACGAGGTGTTCTACCCGGGCGACGCGCTCACGGTGCCCGAAGCCGACGTGCCGACCCTCCTGGTGCCCACCTCCGCGCCGTGGCTCAGGTTGCCGGACATGGTCGAGTACCTGCGCACGGTACGGCCGGCGCGGGCGTACTCCACGCACGACGCGCTGTACAGCGACGTGGGGCTGGGCCTGCTGGACAGCTGGCTCAAGCTCGAGTCGGACAAGCAGGGCGCCGACATCCGGCGGATCCCCGTCGGCGAGTCGGTCACCCTCGGCTGACAGCGCCACCCTCGGCCTTGCCCGCGCGCGGGAGCGCGGGCCTCGGGTCAGACGGCGTGGCTGATCGTGGCGCTGCCGATGACGGTCGCGCCGGAGTAGAGCACCGCCGCCTGGCCCGCGGCGACGCCCGTGGCCGGGCGGTCCAGCTCGATGCGCAGCCCGTCGCCGGTCTCCTCGAAGCGGCACCCGTACACCTCGCCGTGCGCGCGGAGCTGGACGGTGAGGTCGCGGAGCCGGCCGGGCGGGTCGTCGTGGACGGCCGGCCCGTTCCAGACCGGGCGGCCGCACGTGATCGTCGTGACCTCCAGCGCCGACCGCGGCCCCACGGTGACCGTGTTGGACACCGGCTCGATCGACAGCACGTAGCGCGGCCTGCCGTCGGAGGCCGGCCGGTCGATGCGCAGGCCCTTGCGCTGCCCCACCGTGAACCCGTGGGCCCCCTGGTGACTGCCCACCACCTCGCCCGACTCGTCGACGATCGGCCCCTCGGCCTCGCCCAGCCGCTTCGCCAGGAAGCCCCGCGTGTCGCCGTCGGCGATGAAGCAGATGTCGTGGCTGTCGGGCTTGTCGGCGACGGTCAGGCCGCGCCGGGCGGCCTCCTCGCGCACCTCGGCCTTGGTGGAGTCGCCCAGCGGGAAGATCGCGTGGCTGAGCTGCTCGCGGGTGAGCACGCCCAGCACGTACGACTGGTCCTTGCCCTGGTCGACGCTGCGGGACAGCACGCCGTCCACGAGCCTGGCGTGATGGCCGGTCGCCACGGCGTCGAAGCCGAGCGCCAGCGCCCGGTCGAGCACCGCCGCGAACTTGATCTTCTCGTTGCAGCGCAGGCACGGGTTGGGCGTGCGGCCCGCCGCGTACTCGGCCACGAAGTCCTCGACCACGTCACGCTGGAAGCGCTCGGCCATGTCCCAGATGTAGAACGGGATGCCGATCACGTCGGCGGCGCGGCGCGCGTCCCGCGAGTCCTCGATCGTGCAGCAGCCCCTGGCTCCCGTACGGTGGGATTGAGGGTTGGCCGACAGGGCGAGATGGACACCGGTCACCTCGTGGCCGGCCTCGGCGATCCGGGCCGCGGCTACGGCTGAGTCGACGCCGCCCGACATGGCGGCAAGCACACGCAATCCCATGACGTTCCAAGCGTACTGTCCCGTGGAGAGTGCGCCTCGCGCCGATGGCGGGCCGCCGCGAGCCGGTGACGCCTGATGACGCCCCCCGGGGTGAGGAGGCGAGGACGCGCGGGGTCTGAAAGGATGCACGACTATGCGACTGTTCGGGCGCAAGGACGGCGAGGACGGCACCGGCGGGCACGGGACGGGCGGGCCGGGCGCCGGCGTGCCCGTGTTCTGGGCGTGGTGGCAGGAGGCGCGGCCCCGCGTCGAAGCCGTGGTGGCGGCCGGCGACGCGAACGGCCTGGCGGAGCTGCTCGACCCCGCCGTGAGCGCGCTGCATCCCGGCCTGGTCTGGGAGCTGGCCCCGGGCAAGGAGGCGGCGCACGCCCTGGTGGTGACCGCCGCCGGCGACGCCGAGCTGCGGCCGCTGGCCCACCGCTGGGCCAGGGCTGCGCCGCAGGGCGACCTGCTGTGGGAGTTCCACCCGTCGCGGCAGGCCGACCCGCGCGCCTCGGAGCGGACCTTCGACATGGACGGGCGCACGGTCGAGCTGGACAAGCTGACGCTGGGGCTGCGCGTGCCGCGCGACGGCTCGCGCGTGGACGTGTCGGCCTACCACCCGATCTTCGGCGAGCTCGACGAGGACATCCGGATGGAGGCGACGCTGCTCGCCCTCGACTGGCTGCTGGGCGAGGACGACGTGGCCCGGTGGGTGGGCGAGATCACGCCGGTGACGTTCGAGCCGATCGACGCGGTGGCCGCCGCGCACCTGCCGGCCGTGGTGGCCGACCTGGCCTCGGACCTCGCCCCCGGCCCCGGTGAGGAGCAGTGGGCGCTGCTGGAGGGGCAGACGGTCAGCGGTGCGCCGCTGCACGCGAGCGCCCGCCATCCGCTGCGGCCGGTGGACCATCCCCTGCTCGACCGGCACATCGAGATCACGCTGCCGTACCGGCACCGCGACGAGGGCGGCCTGCCCGCCGTCGGCTCGCTGACCTCGCTGCAGTCCTTCGAGGATCGGCTCACCGCCGGGCTGCTCGACCGCCGGGAGACGGCCCTGCTGGCCGTCCGGCTGAGCGCCGAGGGGTTGCGGATCTTCCACCTGTACGCCGACCGGGACGGCGACGCCCACACCTGGGCCGGGGAGCTGGTCAAGGAGTGGAACGAGGGCAAGGCGCGGGTGCAGGTGTCGGACGACCCCGCCTGGACGGCGGTCGCCCCCTTCCTCACCTGACTTCTCCGTCCTGGCTTCTCCGTCTTGGGCGGCGGGTCAGCCGGGTCAGCCGAGGCCGGCGCGGCGGGCGCGCTCGACGGCCGCCGGGAGCACCTCGATGAGCCGGTCCACGTCCTCCCGCGTCGAGGTGTGGCCCAGCGAGAACCTGAGCGACCCGCGCGCCGCCACCGTGTCGGCCCCCATGGCCAGCAGCACGTGGGACGGCTGGGCCACCCCGGCCGAGCAGGCCGAGCCGGTCGAGCACTCCACGCCCTTGGCGTCCAGCAGCATGAGCAGCGCGTCGCCCTCGCAGCCGGGGAAGGAGAAGTGGGCGTTGCCCGGCAGCCGCCCCTCCGGGTCGCCGTTGAGCACGACGTCGGGCACCGCCTGCCGTACGCGCCGGATGAGGTCGTCGCGCAGCTCCGTCAGCCGTAGCCGCTGGCTCTCCTGCTCCTTGACCGCGACCCGCACCGCGGCGGCGAAGCCCGCGACGGCGGGCACGTCCAGCGTGCCCGAGCGCACGTCGCGCTCCTGCCCGCCGCCGTGCTGCACGGGAACGGGCGTCAGGCCGCGCGCCAGCAGCAGCGCGCCGACGCCGACCGGGCCGCCTGTCTTGTGGCCGCTGACGGTGATCGCGTCGGCGCCCGACCCGGCGAACGACACGGGGAGCTGGCCGACCGCCTGCACCGCGTCGGTGTGGAACGGGATGTCGTGCTCGTGCGCCACCGCCGCCAGCGCCTGGACCGGCTGGACGGTGCCGACCTCGTTGTTGGCCCACATCACACTGACCAGGGCGACGCCGCCGGGGTCGCGGGCGATGGCGGCGCGCAGCGTGTCGGGGTGGACGCGGCCGACCTCGTCGACGGGCAGCGGCTCCACCTGGGCGCCCTGCGTGTCGGCCAGCCAGTGGACGGGGTCGAGGCCGGCGTGGTGCTCGATCGAGCTGATCAGGATGCGGCGGCGCGGGGCGCGCGCCCAGTAGAGGCCCTTGAGGGCGAGGTTGTCGGCCTCGGTGCCGCCGGAGGTGAACACCACCTCGCTCGGCCGGGCGCCGAGCGCGTCGGCGATGGTCTCGCGCGCCTCCTCGACGACCCTGCGCGCCCGCCGCCCGGCCGCGTGCAGCGACGAGGCGTTGCCGACCTGGCCGAGCTGCTCCGTCATGGCCTCGATCGCCTCGGGGAGCATGGGCGTGGTCGCGGCGTGATCGAGGTAGACCGAGGGTCTGTTCACCCGGCAAGGGTATCTCGTTTGCCACTGTACCGTCCGGACGGTACAGTGGAGGCATGAGACGGGATGAGCTGCTGGACGCCGCGGAGGATCTGCTGTGCGATCAGGGCTCGGCCGCGCTCACGCTCTCCGCCGTCGCCGACCGCGCGGGAGTGAGCAAGGGCGGTCTCCTCTACCACTTCAGTAGCAAGGAGACCCTGATCAAAGCCATGGTCGAGCGCCTCATCGACGACTTCGACCAGCTCATGGCCGCCCAGTCGGGCGACACCTACACCGAGCGCTA
This sequence comes from Nonomuraea sp. 3-1Str, assembly GCF_031570565.1. Lineage (NCBI taxonomy): Bacteria > Bacillati > Actinomycetota > Actinomycetes > Streptosporangiales > Streptosporangiaceae > Nonomuraea > Nonomuraea sp. 3-1Str. The sequence continues at coordinate 195,967 of NZ_JALHBK010000004.1, read as the reverse complement.
CCTCACGGCCACGCTGGCCGCCGTACGCTCGGGCCGGCTGCGAAGATGGGCCGTCGTGACCGGCGCCTCGGGCAACCTGTTCCTGCTGGCGCCGCTGCGCGAGGCCATGACCCGCTGGCACCGCGACGAGTTGCGCGGGGAGCCCGACCCGCTGGCGTCGCAGGTCGTACGGCTCGCGTGTGAGGGGCTCTGGGACGTGGCCAGCCACGACCCGGAGCTCAACACGGAGAGCGACCTGCAGGCCCTGGAGGCCCGCCTCCGCTCCCTGCTGAAACCTCCCCCCATGTCCTAGCGCGCTGGGGTTTCCCTCCGCCGCGGTCCGTCCGCGTGTGAGACGGCCGCTCCGGGTCCCGGGCGCGGGGTTTCCGCGCGGGTTTCGGGCGCCGTTTACGGGCAGGCTTCGGGCGCGGTTTCCGGGCGGGCCGTGAACGCGGCGCGCGGCGGAAATAAGGCGGCGCGGGGCGGTGTTGGAGGCTCTGGCTCGGGAATCGTTCCTGGTCACGGCGGCCTGCGCGCGGCTCGGCGGTCGCGACGTGACCCGCCGTCCAGGCCGGGACGCCTGGCCCGACCGGAACGCTCCACGCCGAGCGGAACGCCCCCGTCCGAGAGCTTCGGCGGGACTCCCGGCCGAGTCGGAGGCGCCGTGTCCGGCTCGGCGGGTCCCGAAGGGTGGACGCGCGAAGGCGCGGACCTCGTCCCAGCCCCCCCACGGCCCAGCCGCATGCCGCCCCGCCTCCTGCCCGCAGGACGGCGGCCGCGTGCCCCGAGGCGCCCGGCTGCCCCAAGGGATGAGGAATTCCCACCCCAGCCCCTGAAGGGCGCCGGCCCCGGCCGGCACCCGCCCCGAACGGGCGCCGGCACCCCACGGCGCCCGCTCCCCCTGGGTGCCGACCCCGCCGGCGCCCGCCCCCGAAGGGGTGCCGGTCCCCCGCCGGCGCCCGTTCCCCCGACATTCCGACTGACTGACCTTGCGTGACGCTCTGAGAGGTGTGCTGATGGCGAAGGACCTGCGGATGGCCCGATACGGGGCAATCCTGACATTTGTGATGGCCGGCTTGATGGTGGGCACGATGACCGTGCGCATCCCGGCGCTGACCGACAAGCTGGGCCTGTCGGAGTCCGTCGTGGGCACGATCCTGCTCGTCTGGGGCCTCGGCGCCCTCGTCACCATGCAGTCGATGCGCCGCGCCATGGCCCGGTTCGGCAGCAGGTCGGTCCTGCGCGTCGGCGGGCCGCTGACGGCGGTCGGCCTGGCCGCCGTGGCGTACGCGCCCAACCTGCCCGTCCTCCTGGCCGCCGCCGCGTTCTTCGGCATGGCGTTCGGCATGGTGGACATCGCCATGAACGCCCAGGGCTCCACGGTCGAGCGCGCCTACGGACGTCCCCTCATGAACGGTATGCACGCGGGCTGGTGCGTCGGCGCCATCTCCGCCGGCGCCCTGGGCAGCGTGGCCATCGCGCTGGGCATGTCGTTCACCGCCAACCTGGCGCTCGTCGGCCTGCTCTCCCTGCCGGTGATGATCCTGGCCGGCCGCGCCTACCTGCCCGAGGCCCCCGCCTCCGAGGCCGGCACGGCCGCGCGGCGCCGCATGCCGCCGATCGTCTACCTGCTGGGCGCGCTGATGTTCTTCGCGTTCATGGTCGAGGGCACGGTCGCCGACTGGAACGGCCTGTTCATGCGCGACACGCTGGGCGCGCCTGAGGCGCTGGCGGCGCTCGGCTATCCCGTGTTCGAGGCGGGCATGCTGCTCGCGCGGCTGACCGGCGACCGGCTGCGGTCCCGGTTCGGGGTGCGCGGCATGCTGACCGTGTCGGGGCTGGCCACGGCCGGGTTCTTCACGGTCGTGCTGGCGTCGCCCGCGCCGCTGATGGCGGTGCTCGCGATGTTCTTCGTCGGGCTGGGCGTGGCGACGATCTCGCCGATGACGCTCTCGCTCGCGGGGACCGCCACGGACAACCCGGGTCCGGCCATCGCGCAGGCAGGGGCCATGGGGTACGCGGGGCTGCTGCTCGGGCCGGTCGTCATCGGCTTCCTGTCGGACGCCACCTCACTGCGTACCGCGCTCGGGATCGCGGTGGTGCTCGGCGTGCTGATCGCGCTGGCGTCCCGCCTGCTGCCGCGCGAGGAGCCCGCGGCTGTCCGGGTGCTGCCGGCGCGCGAGCGCGTCGAGGTCGCCGCCTGACAGTTGTCACCGTTCAGCCTCGCACCTGGGCCGCTGCTCCGTCGAGAGCCGCCGTGCGAGGCTGAACGCCATGGTGAAGCCGTACACCACAGCCGTGGTCTTCGCGATCCCGGCGGTCCCCAGCCTCCTCCAGTTCGACGAGCTGCTGGTGTCCGCGCTGATGACTATCCGTCGCTCTGGTCGAACAGATCCCGCAGAGTCTGGACGGTCACCGCGCGAGTGGTCCAGCTTTCCAGCCGGGCAAGATCAGCGCAGGTGGAGATCTGGGCGCGTATGTCGTCCGGAACGTCGAAGCCACGGGCGCCCAGCACGAGCAGGAGCATCCTGGCGGCCTCTTCGGCTTTGCCTTCGTCGAGACCGCGACCGTAGTGTTCGCGGGCGAAGGGGCTGTAGACGGGCCAGTCTGTGGACGTCATGATCTCCTCCAGGAGGTGCCGCACTTCGGGCGCCGACATGCTGTAGGCGTATTCATAGTACTTCGGAGCGTGTTCATCACGCAGCGCGGTCAACGCCGTGGCGAAAGCCTCCACCACCTTGCGGTCACGGCCGTGAACCATCACCGCCATGACCGACAACGCCAGGTTGGCCGCAGCCTCCTGAGGATCGATGATGGCCGGTATGCCGTCCGGGCCCAGCACCCGGGCCTGCAAGCGATAACCGGTCAGCCCGGAATCGATCGGCACCGCATAATGGGCGGCAACCCCACGATCGGGACAGACGATCAGGACCGTGACATCACAGCGCAGTATCAACCACAACGCGGCGGCATAGCGCGCCAGTTGCCGGGGGGCCTTGGACTTGTCCTGCTGGATCTCCACGATGATGGCGTGTGCGGGCGCCTGCGGAGGCCCCAGGACGAGGACCAGGTCGGCCTCGATGTCGTCGGAAGGTCGAGTGTTGAAGGTGCACTCCTCCAGCCGGATCAGCGGAGTGGCAGGCAGGTGCATTCCCAGAAGATCACGCAGAACCTCGACCGCCAACTGGGGACGGTTGCTGAACAGCCGGATGAGGGCGTCATGACGGGGGGACGGCATGGCACTTATTGTCACACGTCAAGCACATGGAGTTACGGAAAATGGCGGTCCTAGCTCGCCGTTTCCGGAGGCCTCCGCCCGCCCCGCGCCACCACCACTGACGTCTTCCGGCACGCAGCCCACGACTAGTGACCCGGAGGTGGCGTCATTCGCTGATCCAGGGCGTTCCCCGCCATATGACGCCGATCCGACGTGATCGGCCAGCGAATCGGCGAAGCGGCTCTTGCGCGGGGGTTTGGGGGGCCGCGCCCCCCAATGTCACAGCCTGAGCTCCCGGCGCGAAGCGGCTCTTGCGCGGGGGTTTGGGGGGCTGCGCCCCCCAATGTCACAGCCTGAGCTCCCGGCGCGAAGCGCCATTCAGCGAAGACCGTGCTCCCCCCTGCGGCTACTTGCGCTTGGCGACCTCGTCGGCGAGCTGCGGCACGACCTGGTGCAGGTCGCCCACCACGCCGTAGTCGGCGAGCTCGAAGATCGGCGCCTCCGGGTCCTTGTTGATCGCCACGATCGTCTTCGCGGTCTGCATGCCGGCCCGGTGCTGGATGGCGCCGGAGATGCCGGCCGCGATGTAGAGCTGCGGCGACACGGTCTTGCCGGTCTGCCCGACCTGGAACTGGTGCGGGTACCAGCCGGCGTCCGTGGCGGCGCGGGAGGCGCCCACGGCCGCGCCGAGCGCGTCGGCCAGGCCCTCGATGACCGAGAAGTTCTCGGCCGAGCCGACGCCGCGCCCGCCGGAGACCACGATCGCGGCCTCGGTGAGCTCCGGACGCGCGCCCTTCTCCTGCTTGACCCGCTCGACGATGCGGGCGGCCCTGGCGGTGTCGCTCAGGGAGAGCGACACCTCCTCCTCCGTGCCGGCGCCGGCGGCGGGCTCGGGGGCGGTCGAGTTGGGGCGTACGGCGACGATGGGCGTGCCCCTGCGCACCCGGGAGCGGACGTTCACGCCGCCACCGAAGATCGACTGGTCGGCCACGAAGCCCTCGCCGAGACCCACGGCGTCGGTGATGACGCCCGAGTCGGTCTTGACCGCGAGGCGGCCGGCGACCTCCTTGCCCTCGGCCGTGGCCGCCACCAGCACCGCGGCGGGCGACTTCTCGGCCACGAGCTGGGCGAGCAGCTCGGCCTTGGGGGCCACCACGTAGTCGACCACGTCGCCGGAGGAGGCGACGTAGATCTTCTCGGCGCCGTACTCGGCCAGCCTGGCCTTGGCCCCGTCGGTGATGCCGGGGCCGGCCCAGACGGCGGCCGGCGTGCCGAGGGAGCGGGCCAGCGTCAGCAGCTCCAGCGTGACCTTCTTGACCTCGCCGTCGACCTGCTCGACGAGAACGAGAATCTCCGACATATCAGCAAAACCCCCGTTCTCAGATGAACTTCTTGGAGGCGAGGAACTCGGCGGCCTTCACGCCGCCGTCGCCCTCGTCCTTGACGATGGTGCCGGCCGCGCGCGGCGGGGCCGCGGCGAAGTCCACGACCTCGGACCAGGCCGCGCCGAGGCCCACCTGGTCCGCGGCGATCTCCGCGTCGGCGATGCCGAGCGTCTCGACCGGCTTCTTCTTGGCCGCCATGATGCCCTTGAAGGACGGGTAGCGCGGCTCGTTGATCTTCTCCACCACGGAGACGACGGCGGGCAGGGTGGCCTCGACCCGGTCGAACCCGTAGTCGGTCAGCCGCTGGATCGTGATGGACGACCCGTCGACCTCGACCTTGTTGGCGAGGGTGAGCTGCGGGGTGCCGAGCCGCTCGGCCAGCATCGCGGCGAGCACGCCGGTGCGGGCGTCGGTGGACTCGGAGCCGAGGATGACCAGGTCGAAGCCGATCCGCTTCAGCACCTGCGCCATCGCATAGGAGGTGGACAGCGCGTCGGAGCCGCGCAGGGCGTCGTCGCTGAGGTGGACCGCCTTGTCGGCGCCCATGGCCAGGGCCTTGCGGATGGTCTCGGTGGCCTTGCCGGGGCCCATGGTGAGGACGGTGACCTCACCGCCGTGGGCCTCCTTGAGCTTGAGGGCCTCCTCGACCGCGTACTCGTCCAGCTCGTTGACCACGCCGTCTACGGCGTCACGGTCGAGCGTCTTGTCATCGGACCGCAGCTTGCGCTCGGTCGCCGTGTCGGGGACCTGCTTCACGCAGACGACGATGTTCATGGCCGGTGGCCGACCTCCCGTGCTCGCGTGCGCCACCGCGTCGGTGCGGCGGGCGCTGGATGCTGTCCAGACTGCCAGGTGTCGCGTGGGCTCCGTGACAGCGGGTGGCACGAGTCGTTCCCGGCCCCCCGCCGACATGTTACCCATGGGTAGCTTAGCCGCAAACACGACCTTCCGTACTCGCGTCCCGGCTTCACCAGGCCACCCTACCGAACTTTGTTCGGTACGCGGCGAGGGGCCACCGGTCAGGCGGACAGCAGGAACACGATCCCGACGACCAGCGCGGTGCCCGCGAAGAGCGCGAGCGTGAACGTGCTGAACGCCGCGCTCAGCCCCAGGCACAGCCCCGCCGCGCCCGCGATGCTCGCGAAGTCCACGACGATCCGGCTCGTCCGGTACGGCCTGCGGGAGAACAGTGCCACGCCCGCGTCGGCCACCACCGCCAGCGTGTAGCCGGCCAGCAGGAACAGCGCCACCTCCGGCAGCGGCTCGCGCGCCGCGGCGGCCAGCAGCGCCACGAACAGGGCGGAGCCGATCACCCAGCGCCTGCGCACCTTCTCCCGGTGCCGCGCCATGGACTCCTCGGCGGAGCGGCGCCGCGGGTCGTCGCCGGGCCGCCACTCGCGCGTCTCCAGATCGTGCAGCCCCTCGCGGCGACGCTCGGCCCGCGATCGGCGGCGCTCACGCGGCAGGTCGGCGGGCCGCGGCAGGTCGGCGGGCCGCGGCCGGACGGCCGGACCTCCGGCCGCCGCGCCACCCAACGGAGGAACGCCCGCCGCGAGAGCGCCCCCGGCTGAACCGCCCGGCACGGACTCGCCCAGCAAGGACTTTCCCTGCACGGACTCGCCCGGCACGGAGTCGCCCGGCACGGACGCTCCCGGCACGGACTCTCCCGGCGAAGGGCAGAACGCGGCCGAGGCGGCGGTGGAAGTGACAGCGGGCGAGGTGGCGGGCGGCTGCTGCCCGTCGTGCGCCTCCACCGCCCCGGCTCGCGCGGGACCGGCGAGGGCGCCCAGGTGCGTGCACAGCTCGGCGGCCGTCGGGCGGTCCGCGGGATCCGTGGACAGACAGCGGCGCAGCAGCGGCTCCAGCCACTCCGGTGTCCCCTCCAGGTCCGGCTCGTGGTGGACGACCCGGTAGGCCACCGCCGAAGCCGGGCCCTGCCCGTACGGCTGCCGTCCGGTGGCCGCGTACGCCAGCGTGGCGCCGAAGGAGAACACGTCGGCCGCCATGCCCGCCTCATGCCCTTCGAGCACCTCAGGCGCCAGGTAGCCCGGCGTGCCCACCACCGCCCCCGAGGCCGTCACCGACAGCGAGTCGAGCGCGCTCGCGATGCCGAAGTCGATGACCACGGCCCGCCCTTCGGCCATCATCACGTTGGCCGGCTTGAGGTCGCGATGGATGACCCCGGCCTCGTGCATGGCGAGCAGCGCCGCGGCCAGCCCGGCCGCGAGCCGCGGCAGGTCGGCCACCGGTACGGGCACCGCGCTGAGCGGCCTGCCCTGGACGTACCGGGTCACCAGGTACGGCCGCGCCACGTCCAGCGAGGCGTCGAGCACCTCCGCCACGTACGGACCGCCGACCCGGCGCATCGTCTCGACCTCGCGCGCCAGCCGCGCCAGCGCGACGGTGTCGGCCACGACGTGCGGATGCAGCACCTTGACCGCGACCGTGCGCCCTTCGGGGTCGAGCGCGAGATGCACCTCGCCGAAACCGCCGGAGCCGAGCCTGGAGAGCAGGTGGTACGGGCCGAGATGCTCGCTCATACCGCTTCCTTCCCCTCAGGGGCGCGTCGGGACACTCACGACCAGGGCGACAGGAAGCCCAGTCCCACCCTTCGCAGGAGGTCGTCGACAAGGCCGGTGAAGAGCCCCATCGCGCTGTCCTGGGCGTTGCGCGTCAGCTCCCTGATCACGGTCTCGGGAGCGCGCCACGGGCTCCACACCGTCTCCTGGCCCAGCGCGAACATCGCGACGACCAGCGTCAGGGTGCCCACCGCCAGCAGCGCGACCGTGGCGGCTCCGGGGCTGCGCAGCATGCCGGTGATCGCGCGGGTGACGGTCCGGCGGGGCGGTCCGCCGCCCGGCAGCACGAACAGGCCGGCCGAGAAGACGCCGGCCGCCCACGCGGCGGCCTCGTTGACGCCCATGCTGCCGCCCCAGCGGAGCACGCCGTACGCGCAGAGGCCGAACAGGATCGACAGCGGCACGTGGACCAGCGACACGAGCGCCGCCTTGACCAGCGCCCACGGGGTGCCGACGAGCACGAGCAGCGGGTCGGCGGCGCTGGAGCCGCGGATCTGGCGGCGCTTGACCATGTCGCCGAACAGGTAGTCGCCCACCCGCAGCACCACCGCGAGCGCGATGGCGACCGCCCCCACGGCGACGGGCATCATGACGGTCAGCGCGACGAGCATGACCAGCAGCAGCCCGCCGATGAGCTGGCTGCCCACGAGGTAGCGCTTGCGCTCGGCGGGCGGCGTGTACGGGGGCGGAGTGGCCGGGCGGCGACCGCCCTGGGTCGCGGGCGCGCTCGCGGGTGCCGTGGGCGGCCGGTATCCGGGAGCCGGGTAGCCGGGGGCGCGGCCGGGATGGCCGGCGACCCGCTGGTCCGGCCGCGGCGCGGGCGCGCGGGCCGGCATGGGCGCCGGTACGTAGGGCGGCGGGCGCTCCTCCTGCCGCGGCCTGGGCGGCTCCTGCCGGGGCGGCGGCGTGCCGTACTCGACGGGCGGCAGCAGGTCGGCGTACGAGTCGAGGACCCGGGTGCGGCTGGACAGCTTCTTGGTGCCGCCGGGCCCGGTGTCCGGCGTCGTCTCGTGGAAGGTCGTGACCGACGGGTCGAGCGCCCTGGCCATCCGCAGCAGCTGCTGGGCGCTGGGCCGGGAGGCGGGTTCGACGTCGAGGGCGCGGGTGAGCCAGCCGCGCAGCCACGCGGGCGCCTTGTCGAGCTGGGCCCGCCCCTCCATGATGTTGAAGCAGACCACCTCGAACGTGCCGGTCCCGAACGGCGGCGCGCCCGTCGCGGCGAAGAACACCGTCGAGGCCAGCGCGTGGACGTCGGCCGCCTGGGTGATCTCCGAGTCGCGGATGATCTCCGGGGCGAGGTAGCCCGGCGTGCCGACGAACATGCCCGTCTGGGTCAGCCGGGTGGCGTTGACCAGGTGGGCGATGCCGAAGTCGATGACCAGCGGCTCACCGTCGACCAGCATGACGTTGGACGGCTTGAAGTCGCGGTGGATCACGTCGGCGGCGTGGATGGCCACGAGCGCCTGGCAGAGCCCGCGGGCGAGTTTGATCACCTCGCCCGCCGCCAGCGGACCGTCGTTGAGCACGGTCTCCTCCAGCGTGCGGCCCGGCGCGAAGCGGGTCACCACGTACGGCTGGCCCCCGACGAGCTCGGCGTCGAGCACCTCGGCCACGTGCGGGCTGCGCACGCGGCGCATGGTCTCGACCTCACGGGTGAGCCGGTCGCGGGCCTTGAGGTCGGCGGCCACGTGCGGGTGCAGGACCTTGATGGCGACCTCGCGGCCCTCGGAGTCGACGCCGAGGTGGACAACCCCCATGCCGCCTTCGCCGATCTTCCGTACCACCCGGTAGGGGCCGAGTCGCTCTGGCGCCTGGGTGTTGCCCGTGCTCATCGCCGTCTTCCCCCCGTCATCCCCCCGCGTCCCCCTTCAGTCCGTCGAGCTGCTTCACCACAGGTCCCACGTCCACCGGAGTCCATACGGCCCTCCTCGCGTCGTCCCTGAACGTGCCGTAGGCGAGGACCAGCGACAGCGCCGCGGCCGCCGCCAGGACGCCCGCGACGACCACCGCCGCTGTTCTCGAGGGTACGAGGGAAGCGAGCGTCCTGCGCATCTGGCGCCCCGGACCCTCCACTCCCGGCCCCGCGCACAGGGTCCAGAGGGCGACCGCCGCCCCCCAGGCCAGCGCGTTGTACGGGTCCGTCCCGAGCACCACGGTGAGCAGCAGCGTAACCGGTAGCCCGAGGATGAGCGCGTAAAGCACGAGGGCGAGCGTGATGCCCACGGACTTGGCCAGGGCTCGCGGATGCCCGAACACCCTGACCACGTCCAGCGCCGCCGCGCCGGTCGAGCGGCGGGCGATCAGCTCGGGCTGGGCCAGGTCGGCGGCGCGCAGCAGCACCGCGACGGGTACGACGACCACGGCCACCAGCACGGGCGCCATGACCGCCGACACGATCATGATGAGGAGCAGCATCGCGCCCGCCACGCCGTACGCCCGGGAGCGCTGGAGCGCCTGGCCGGGCACGGCGCCCGGGATGAACAGCTCCCGCTTGGTCCTCGGGTCCGGGGGGTACTGGGGCTGTGCGGGGATGTAGGGCGGCGGCTGCTGCTGGACGGGGCGCGGCTGCGGCACCGGCGCGGGGCCGGACGGTCCGCCGGGTCCGGCGGGTCCGCCCATGCCGAACCCGTGCCCGGCCGGATGTCCCGCCGGGTGCCCGCCCTGATGGCTCGCCTGGTGGCCGGCGCCGGGCGCGGCGTGCGGCCCGGAGAACGCGGCGGGCCCGGCGTGCGGGCCCGGTCCGGGGTACGGGACCGATCCGTGGGACTGGGCCGGTCCGTGGGACACGGCCGGTCCGTGGGGCGGCGCCGAGGCGGCGTGCGGGCCCGATCCTGGGTACGGCGCGGGGCCGGCGTTCGGTCCCGTGCCGGGGGCGGGTGAGGCGTTGGGGCGGCCGTAGTCGACGTTCGGACGGCCGTAGTCGGGCGTGTCGGGGCGTACGCGCCGGGTCGGCAGGTCGCCGTCGTGCGACGGCGGCGGGACGTGCTCGCCGGGGCGCGCGGAGAAGGCGTCGTCGCCCGGCCGCGGCGCGTTGCGCCACGGCTGCGAGCCGGCCTCCTGCTGCATGCGGCGCAGCTCCTCGGGCGTCACGCGGCGGGTCGGCCACGGGTCGCCCTCGTCGCTCGCCCACGGGTCGTCCTGGTCACCGCCGGCGGCCGGGCCGCCGACCGCGGGCGCGCCTGCCTGGCCGGGAAGCAGCGACACGAACGGCTGGTCCGTCTGCGCGAGGTCCTGGTGCGACGGCATCTGCCCGGAGACGCCGGAGACCCCCAAGACGCCGGGAACCCCGGGAACGGGCCCGCCGGGCCGGCCGAAGCGGGCGTCCTGGCCGTCGAGGAGCTGCCGGGGCGTGACCGGCGGCGTGGAGATCTCCCACGACGGCCGCTCCGTGACGGGCCGCGGCGCCGCCAGGTCGAACTGCGACCGGTCGGGCCCCGGCACGGTGGAGATCTCGTCAGGCGCCCGGCCCGGTGTCCGGGGCAGCATGCGCGCGGTCTGCTCGGCCAGCTCGGCCGCCTTCGGCCGCTTGGCCGGGTTGCGCTGGAAGGCGGCCTTGAGCAGCGGCTGGAGCTCGGCCGGGGCGGCGCCGATCTCGGCCTTGCCGGCGGTGATGTTGTAGAAGACCATCTCCAGCGTGCCCTTGCCGAAGGGCGGCTGGCCGGTGCTGGCGTACAGCAGCGTGCCGGCCCACGCGTGGACGTCGACCTCCGGCCCCGCCTCCTGACCCTCGATGATCTCCGGGGCGAGGTAGCCGGGCGTGCCGATGAACATGCCGGTCTGGGTCAGCCGCGTCGCGTCGACAGCCTGCGCGATGCCGAAGTCGATGAGCACCGGCTCGCCGTCGAGGATGAGCACGTTGCCCGGCTTCAGGTCGCGGTGGATCACGCCGACGGAGTGGACGGCGGCCAGCGCCGTCGCCACGCCGTGCGCGATGCGCACCAGCGCGGGCAGGTCCAGCGGGCCGTCGTCCTTGACGATCTCGTCCAGCGAGCGTCCGGCGACGTAGCGCGTGACGATGTACGGACGATGACCGGTCACGTCGGCGTCGACGACCTCGGCGATGTACTTGCTGCGCGCGCGGCGCATGGTCTCGACCTCGCGCGACAGCCGTCGCCTGGCGACCTCGTCGCCGGCGACCTCGCCCCGCAGGACCTTGACCGCCACCTGCCGGCCCTGGGGGTCGGCAGCGAGGTGGACAACGCCCATTCCGCCTTCACCGAGCCGCCTGAGCAGCCGGTAAGGGCCAAGTCGGTCATCGTTCATGGCATGAAGCACCATACCGGCTTAATCCCCGCCCACGAGATGAACCATGAGGCCACATTCCCACTCGTACAACGTCCGGATCGGGGCCATCGGTTTCCGATCCGTCGGTATCGAATCGGCCACGACATTCGCGGGCCGCGGCGACCGTCTGCTTTGTATTGTTTTGCTGGGTGTTGTTCTACTTAGTGCTTTTTCTGCTGGCTGTTGTCCTATGAGGCGTCGGTGGCCAGGGCGAGCACCTCCGCCCCCTTCAGCCCGGCCAGGGTGGAGCCGGCGACGGCCAGCTTGCTGCGGCGCAGGCCACTGCCGATGACCACCTTCGGATGCTCGGCCACGCGCGCGTCGACCAGGATCGGCCAGTCGGCCGGCAGGCCCAGCGGCGTGATGCCGCCGTACTCCATGCCGGTCAGCTCGACCGCCTGCGCCATCGGCGCGAAGCTCGTCTTGCGGGCGTCGAGGTGCTTGCGCACCACTCCGTTGACGTCGACCCGCATCGTGGCCAGCACCATGCAGGCCGCGTAGCGGGTCTCGCCGCCGCGCTTGGCCGCGACGACGACGCAGTTGGCCGACTCGTCCATGCCGACGCCGTAGCGCTCGCAGAACGCCGCCGTGTCGGCCAGCTCGGGGTCGATCTCGGCCACCTCGGCGGCCTCGGCCAGCTCGCGCACGGCGCGGGCCACCGGGTCGGCCAGCAGGTCGGTCCGCTCGGTCGCGGGCACCCAGTGCAACGTCATCCCATCTCCTCGTTCGCTCTCCCAGGACCCTACGCGGTCCCGGTGACAGCGGCGCCGTCACTGCGCGCGCAGCACCCTCTGGTGCAGCTGCGTGACGGCGGCGCGGGCCGACTCCATGGCCCCCGCCTGCCAGGCGATCAGGTGGGTGAGCCAGTCGCCCGCGAAGTAGACCCTTCCGCTGGGACGTTGCAGAAGAGTGAACGACGAATCAAAGGCCGGCCAGCGGACCCAGCCGCCCTGGATGTGCTCCTGGCGTTCCCAGGCGATGGAGACGCTGGACAGCAGGTCCTTGCCGTACTTGTCGCCGTGGATCTTGCGGCCCTGGGTGAGGGCGCGGCGGCGGCGGTCCTCGGGGGTGAGGGCTCCGTACAGCTCGGCGTCGCGCTCGGTGTTGTAGTAGCCGACGATCAGGCCGCGCTCGGCGTGGTAGCCGTACGACGGGTACCAGATGTGGGCGATGTCGAGGTCGGTCTCGGTGATGCCGCCGTAGACGCGGTCCTCCAGCTCCCACCAGCGCCGGCCGTACTCCATGCCGATCTTGCCGGCGGCGACGGGGACGGGCGTCCTCAGCGCGGCGGTGACCTGGGCGCCCAGGTTGTGCGGGACCCGGGCGAGCAGATGGGGCGGCAGGGTGGCGACGCAGTAGTCGGCCTTGAGGCTGCCGCCGTCCCAGGTGACCTCGACGCCGTCGGCCAGGTTCGTGATCTTCGTGACGCGGGCGCCGGTCCTGATCCGGTCGGCGCCCACGGCCTCCGTCAGCCGCGCGACGATGGCGTCCATGCCGCCGACCGGCTGGAACATCGGTGTGGCCTGGTCGTAGCCGAAGTCGTTGAGTATGGCGCGGCCGGTGCCGGCGGCGAGGACGTCGTGGAGCGTGCCGGGGCCGGTGACGGGGGTCCCGCCGTCCAGGGCCGGGTACGTCAGGTAACCGCGCCGCGGCGAGCCCTCGTAGTCCAGCTTGGGGCCGAGGTCGCCGAACCTGCGCAGGAAGTCCAGCAGGCGCTCCTGGTCGTCCTTGGTCATCCGCCGGTCGAGGGCTCCGGCGTTCGTCGCCTTGGCCAGTAGCTCCGCTATATATCCGTACATATCGGCCTTTGCGGTGCGGGCCCGCACGGTGCCGCCGTTCGTGTGGACGTACGCCTGGGCGTTGCTGTTCACGAACGTCTCGATCGGCACGCCCAGCTCGCGGCAGTAGTCGAGCGTGACCATCCACTGCGCGATGCGGCCGGGGCCGGCGTTGAAGTAGACGCCCTCCCCGAACCTCGCCTCCTGCGAGCCGCCGCCCATCTCGGTCAGCCGGTCGCCGGCGCGCAGCGTGAGGTTGCGCCCGCCCGCGCGCCCGCGCGCCTCCAGCAGCGTGCAGTCGTAGCCGGCCTTGCCCAGCTCGTACGCCACGGTGAGCCCGGCGACCCCGGCGCCCAGGATCACCACCTTGGCCGCGGCCCTGCCGCTGAGGGAGAAGTCGCCGGGGCGCGGAGCCGCGAACGCCTTGTCCTGAGCGGACGGCGCCAGGCCCAGAGCACCCATGGCGGCGTACATCGCGCCCGCGCCGCCGGCCGCCCCGATGCCGACGAGCAGCCCCCGCCGCGTCAGCGCCGCACCCTCCACGCCGTACCTCTCTCCAGGCAGGTCTCCGGACATCCAGAAGGCCGTCCCCCTCGGCGGGGCGACGGCCGCTCCGCACCGTACACCCCGCGTCGGTCGCGGCGGGTCCGGCCGGGCCGTGTCAGCCGTAGGGGCCGCTGCCGCAGGCGATCTGGCCGCCGATCGTGGCGAAGATGCCGAACAGCGCCATGATCTGCGTGAAGTCGTCCGTCGTGAACTCGACGTGCCGCGACCCCACCGCCTTCACCCCCGGGATCAGCCCCACCGCGGCGGCGATGGCCGTGGAGTTCCACTCCACCCCCAGCGTGTACGGCGGAGCCGGCTGGTACGGCGTGAAGTCCGTCAACCGGTTGAGGGCCCGCTCCATGGCCTCACGGATGAGGGACTGGGCGACGCCCGGCGGCAGCAACTCGGCCGAGAACTTGTCGATCCCCTTCTTCACCGCGACCGTCTCGACGTCGCCGAGCAGCTCGCGCGCCTCCTCACCGACGGCCTCGTCACCGGTCACCAGCACGACCGGGACGCCGTGGAACCCGGCGCACGCGGCCACCAGCCGGGTCTCGCCGCACACCTCGCCGTTGAGGTAGACGTTCTGGATCTCCTTGCCCATCCACGTGTGGTTGAGCACGCCGTGCTGGACGCCGGCGCGGGCGTGGTAGCCGACGAAGCCCGCCGCCTGGTACGAGCCGTCCAGGCCCTGCGCCATCCGCTGCGCCTTGCCGGGGCCGCGGACGAGGGTGGCGCGCGGGTCGAGCATGTCGATGCGGAGGTTCTTGGTGGAGCCGTGCGCGTCGTTGACCAGCACCGACGTGGCGCCGGCGGCGCAGGCGCCCGCGACGGCCGCGTTGGCGTCGGCCGTCATCAGCTCGCACCCGCGCTCGTAGCCGCGCTTGCCGGCGTGCATCTCCTCCGGGTCGGTGAGCCCGGTGACGCCCTCCATGTCGACCGACAGGTACACCTTCATCCGCCGCTCCTCCTTCACGAGCCCCAGGTCTCCACCCGGCGCACCTCGTCGTCCGTCATGAACCCGACCTCGGCGGCCATGAACGCCGCCGCCCGCTCGCGCCACGCCCGCGGGATCTCCTCGATCGCCGGCGGGTAGCAGTGGTCGAGCCAGCTCGTCGACTCCTCGGTGACGTCGAAGTACTCCAGAGCCTTGGCGAACACGGTGTTCTCGATGCCGGGCACGCGCGCCAGGCCGTACTGGATCATCTCCTGGCCGCCGTAGGGCGGCGGGCGCATCCACTTGCGGGCCACGGCCCGGTCGGCGGTGATGGGCGTGTCGAGGGGCCGCCGCTCGACGGCGGCCTGGATGAGCTCCTTGTACAGGCACTTGCCGCAGGTGCGGCAGGGGCCGTCGGTGCCGCGCAGGCACCAGCGGACGTGGTCCTTGAGGTCCGAGCCCAGCGCCAGCCGCATGGTGACGGCCTCGCTGACGCCGCCGACCGGCAGCACGATGTGCACGCCCACCGCGGCGCACAGCCGCCCCCACTTGCCGTGCGGCGCCCACAGGTCGTTGTCGGGCGTGTAGCGCAGCAGGTAACGGCCGCCGCCGAGCCACCGGGAGCCCATCTCGTACCCGAAGCCGAGGCCGCCGAGGTCCAGCCGGTCGGCCGACAGCAGCGCGCCCGCGGCGACGGCCTGGTGCTCGGGGTAGCCGGGGCGGGGCTCGGCGAGCGTGTACTCCAGGTCGGACTCGAAGACCGTGAGCTCGCGCCCGGTGCCCTTGGCCAGCTTGGCGAGCACATCCGAGCGGTAGTGGGGCCACCGGTTCGGCACGCGGGAGTGCGGCACCCGCCGGAAGTGGACGAAGGGGGCATCCGGGTAGACGGTGGCCGCGGCCACGGAGTCCGCGCCGCCGCTGTAGGAGATCGCGAGCGTGCTGCCCGCGCGGCGGGGCTCGGCGCCCACGGGCCCGGCCTCGACGCCCCACCCGTCGTGCAGCGCGGCGGCGACCTCGGCCGACACGGCCCGGTCGAAGGTGATCCGTCTGCGCGTCCACGGGGCGGCGACGGTCCACGCGGCCACGGCGAACAGGTCGGGGTGCGCGTCGTCCGGAACGCCCGAGACGGTGCAGGAGTTGATCGCGAGCTTGACGGGGTGACCGTCGGAGGCGTGGCCGGTGATCTCGTCCTCGGGGTCCAGCCGGAAGGTCAGGTGACCGCCCGACCAGACGACCCTCACGACCGCTCCTGGGCGCCGGCGTGGGACCTCAGGTCGTCGATGGCCTGCCAGACCAGGACCTCGTTCTGCAGCACGCCGTCCATCGCCTTGGCCGTCTCCTGCGCCAGGCGCTGGGCGTCCTGGGCGAGGCGGCGGGTCTCGTCCAGCTTGGCGCGGTCCGCCCCCGCCGTCGCGGGCCTGGCGTTGCGCAGGCGCTCGACCTCGGCCTGGAGCGTCGCCATCTCGCGGCGCAGGGTCTGGACCTCCCAGAGGGCGTCCCGGATGTCCTGGCGGTGGTCGGCGATGGAGATGTACCGGGCATCGAACCACGTGCGCACGGCCTGACGGAGCCGCGCGGGGACCAGGACGCGCATCATGAAACGCCACCATAGTGGGAAATCGCCACCCGCCATCGCGCCGTGCCCGAATGGCAACACCATCTCTTACTCGTGCCCTCGCGGACCCGCGCCCCGGAGCGGGAAGGCCGCCCAGCTCACGCCTCCCGGCACTGACAGGGGTGTTGACGGATGCCCGGCCGGCGCTTACGTTTCCGGGACGCGCGCGAAATATATCGTTGAAGTTCCGAAAGTTTCGGAGGGCGCCATGTGGCGAGGCGTTGTCGCGATCACCCTGCTCGGCCTGCCGGCCGTCCACGTCCCATCCGCCGGTCCATCCACCGGTCCGCCCACTGACCCATTCACTGGCCCGGCCCCCGGCCCGTCCGCGGCCGGGGCCGTCGCGATCACGGTGCGCGAGCACGTCCGCCACCAGGCGATCGACGGCTTCGGCATCTCCCAGGCGTTCCGCCGCAACGAGCTGGTCCGCGCCCTGCCCGAGGCCCAGCAGCGGGAGATCCTCGACCTGTGGTTCGACCGCGGCAAGGGGGCCGGGCTGAGCATCCTGCGCCTCGGCATCGGCTCCTCCCCCGCCGGCAGTCCGTACGACCACATGGTGTCGATCCAGCCCGAGGACCCGGGCGGCCCCGACGCGCCGCCCCGCTACGTGTGGGACGGCGACGACAACAGCCAGGTCTGGGTCGCCAAGGCGGCCAAAGAGTACGGAGTGCGCCGCTTCTTCGCCGACGCCTGGAGCGCCCCCGGCTACATGAAGGACAACGGCGACGACAAGAACGGCGGCTCGCTCAAGCCCGAATGGCGCGCCGCCTACGCCCGCTACCTGGCGCAGTACACCCGCTTCTACGCCCGCGAGGGCATCAGGATCACCGACCTCGGCTTCACCAACGAGCCCGACTGGACCGCCACGTACGCCTCCATGCGGTTCACCCCGGCCGAGGCCGCGGAGTTCGCCAAGGTCCTCGGGCCCATCGCCAAGAGCGTGGACGTGGTGTGCTGCGACTCCTTCGGCTGGAACGAGGCCAAGGCGTACACGGCGGCCATCGAGGCCGACCCGCAGGCCCGCCGCTGGGTGAAGACCCACACCGGCCACACCTACGCCAGCCCCGTGGACGGCCCCCTGCCCACCGCCCGCCGGACGTGGATGTCGGAGTGGAACCCCAACGGCAGCACCTGGGACGAGCGCTGGGACGACGGCGGCGGCTCCGACGGCATGACGATCGCCTCCGCCGTGCACGACGCGCTCACCCTCGGGAACGTCAGCGGCTACGTCTACTGGCTGGGCGCCTCGCGCGGAGCCACCCGGGCGCTGCTCCAGATCGACGAGACGGCCAGGACGTACCACGTGTCCAAGCGGCTGTGGGCGCTGGCGGCCTACAGCCGGTTCATCCGGCCGGGTGCGGTGCGGGTGGACGCCTCCGCCGCCGACCCCGCGCTGAAAGTTTCGGCGTTCCGCAACGCGGACGGCTCCCGGGTGGTGGAGGTCCTCAACACGGGGACCGCCCCGGTCACGTGGAGCGACGTACGCGGCCGGGCGACGGCATACCTCACGGACGAGACCAACAACCTGACCCCGTCCCCGGTCAGGAACCGCACGGTGACCCTGGCCCCACGAGCCCTCACCACGGTGGTGGTCGACGGGTGACCACGGCCCCGGTGACCTGGCGGCCGTAACGGCGCCCGGCCCCGTGCGGGCTCAGCGGCCGTGTCCCTGGAGGCCCTCAGCCGCGTGCGGCGACTGGGGGCTGCCGGGCTGTGCCGTGACGGAAGGAAGTCAGCGTCCGGAGAACTTGGGGCGCGTCTTCTCGGCGAAGGCCGTCATCCCGGCATGCGCGTCGTCGGTGGCGAACAGGCCGGAGAACTGGAGGCGCTCGATCTCCAGCCCCGTGTCCAGGTCGGTCTCCAGGCCCTGGTCGATCGCCTGCTTGGCGGCCCGCAGCGCCACCGTGGGGCCGCCGGCGAACGTGGCCGCCCACTCCAGCGCCGCCGTGTGGACGTCCGCGTCCGGCACCACCCGGTCCACCAGCCCCATCGCGAGGGCCTCGGCGGCCGGGACGTGCCGGCCGCTGAAGATGAGGTCCTTGGCCCGCGCCGGCCCGACCAGCCGCGGCAGCCGCTGCGTGCCGCCGGCGCCGGGGATGATGCCGAGCTGGATCTCCGGCTGGCCGAGCTTGGCCGACTCCCCCGCGACGCGGAAGTCCGCGCACAGCGCCAGCTCGCACCCGCCGCCGAGGGCGTAGCCGGTGATCGCGGCGATGACGGGCTTGCCGACGCGCGCGACGGCGGTGAAGCAGTCCTGCAGCGTCCTGGAGTGCAGGGCCATGTCGGCGTAGGACATGCCGGCCATCTCCTTGATGTCGGCGCCGGCGGCGAAGACGCGCTCGCCGCCGTAGAGCACGACCGCGTGGACGTCGGGGTCGGCGTCGACGGCGCGGGCCGCCTCGGCGATCTCCCTCTGCACCTGGCCGTTGAGTGCGTTCATCTTGGGGCGGTCGAGCCTGATGGTGGCGGTCTGCCCGGCGACCTCTACGCGTACGAACTCAGCCATGCCCCGACCCTACAAGAGCACCCTGCGGAAGATCGGCCGCCGTGAACTGCTGAAAAAAACCTTCGCAAAGCTCTCGCCGAAGAAAGAAAATGTTGAGACGCTGTGCCTGCACCACGCCCCCAGCAGTCTAGGAGCGCCCATGCGCAGAGCGCTGGCGATCGCCGCTGTCGCCTTCCTTCCCTTAGCGAGCATTCCCACGGCGGCCCACGCCGCCGAGCCCGACGACCGGCAGCAGGCGTTCACCGCCGCCGCCGAGGAGTTCAAGGTCCCCGAGAGCGTCCTGCTCGGCGTCTCCTACCTGGAGTCGCGCTGGGACGCCCACGCCGGCCAGCCCAGCAACAACGCCGGGTTCGGCCCGATGCACCTGACCGACGCCGCCTCCTTCGCCGGCTCCAACCACCACGCGGACGGCGCGGAGGACCCCCGCGGCGACGAGGCCCGGCCACTGGCGGCGCCCACCGCGACCCCCGCCCCCGCCGAGATCCCCGCCTCGCTGCGCACCATCGAGAAGGCCGCCGAGCTCACCGGCGAGAGCCGCGAGAAGCTGCGCGCCGACGACGCCGCCAACATCAGGGGCGGCGCCGCCCTGCTCGCCGACTACCAGAAGTCGATCGGCGCGCCGCTGAGCGGCGACCCGGCCGAGTGGTACGGCGCGGTCGCGAAGTACTCCGGCGCCGAGGAGTCGCAGGCCGCCAAGGTCTTCGCCGACGAGGTGTACGCGACCATCAAGGAGGGCGCCGACCGGGTCACCGACGACGGCGACCGTGTCACCCTCAGGCCGATCCCCGGCCTGGAGGCCGTCGAGAAGTGGCTGGAGAAGCTCGGCCTGCGCCCGCCGCGCCGCGACGGCGTCGAGTGCCCGCCCACGATCTCCTGCGAGTGGATCCCGGCCGCCTACGCCCAGCTCCCCGGCGACGACTACGGCCACTACGACCTGGCCGACCGCCCCGCCAGCCAGAAGATCGACTACATCGTCATCCACGACATGGAGGGCTACTGGGGCCCCTCGGTCAAGCTGAACCAGGACCCGACCTGGCCCGGCAGCTGGCACTACTCCGTCCGCTCCAGTGACGGCCACATCGCCCAGCAGATCAAGACCAAGGACGTCGGCTGGCAGGCCGGCAACTGGTACATCAACGCCAAGTCCATCGGCATCGAGCACGAGGGCTTCCTGGCCGAGGGCAGCACCTGGTACACCGAGGCGATGTACCGGTCGTCGGCCAAGCTGGTGCGCTACCTCGCGCTGCGCCACGGCGTGCCGCTCGACCGCGCGCACATCCTCGGCCACGACAACGTGCCCGGCACGCTGCCGACCACGGTGAAGGGCATGCACGAGGACCCGGGCCCGTTCTGGGACTGGACGCACTACTTCCAGCTGATCGGCGCCCCGCTGCACCAGTTCGGCGGCCCCAGGGCCGGCTCCATCATGATCAAGCCGGACTTCGCGACGAACAAGCCGTACTTCTACGGCTGCGACCGCAAGAACCCGGAGAACGCCTGCCCGCCGCTGCCCGCCTCCACGGTCTGGCTGCGCACCGAGCCGCGCGCCGACGCGCCGCTGGTCAAGGACATCGGCAAGCACCCCACCGGCGAGTCGCTCTACAGCGTGTACGACCACAGCGCCCGCGCCACCACCGGCCAGCGCTTCGCCGTGGCCGACCGGCAGGGCGACTGGACGGCCATCTGGTACCTCGGCCAGAAGGCGTGGTTCCACAACCCCGCCTCGGCGCCGACCGCCGTGCCCTCCATGGGCCTCGTGGTGACGCCCAAGCCGGGCCTCGCCACGGTCCCGGTGTACGGCAGGGCCTACCCGGAGAAGGAGGCGTACCCGGCGGACATCCCGTACCAGGCGGTCACCCCGCTGCAGTACACCTTCTCGGCCGGCGAGAAGTACACGCTGGCCGGCCCGGCGGCGACCGAGTACTACCGCGCGGTCACCTTCGAGCCGGAGCCGCACAGCGTGGTCAAGGGCAAGACGAAGTACCTGGAGATCCAGTTCGGGCACCGCGTCATGTTCGTCAAGGCTGACGACGTCCGGGTGTCGTTCTCCGGGTGAACTCCTGAATGGCGCGCCTGGTGCTGTTCCACGCCTCCTGGGAGGAGTCGAACGTGCGCTGGGCGACGCCGACGAACACGCAGTCGATGACGAGGAGCTGGCTGATGCGGCTGGCCAGCGCGCCGGGACGGAACTCCGTCTCGCGCCCGGCCGAGATGAGCACGTGCTCGGCCAGCTCCGCGATGGTCGAGCGGGGGTTGTTGGTGATCGCCACGGTGGTGGCGCCGGCCTCCTTCGCCCGGCCCAGCGGCTCCAGCACGTCGGGCGTCTCGCCCGACGTGCTGATGCCGATGGCCACGTCGCCGGGCTTGAGCAGGACGGCGCTGGTCAGCGCCAGGTGGGCGTCCTGGAAGGCGTGGCTGGACAGGCCGATGCGCAGCAGCTTCTGCGCGACGTCCGCCGCGACCAGGCCCGAGGCGCCCACGCCGTAGGCGTCGACCCTGCGCGCCCCCACGATGGCGTCGATGACCAGGCCGAGCCGCTCCGAGGTGAGCTGGGCGACCGTGTCGTTGATCGCCTCGGACTCGGCCCTGGCCACCTTGACGATGACCTCCGACAGCGGATCGTCGGGCGCGAGGTCGCCGGGCACCAGCCGGTCGGGCTGGGCGGCCGCGGCGGCCAGGGCCAGGCGGAGCTGCGGGTAGCCCGCGAAGCCCAGCAGCCTGGCCGTGCGCACGATCGTGGCCTCGCTGGTGCCGGAGGCGGCGGACAGCTCGGTGATGGTGCTCCGCGCCACCGTCGCGGGATCCTCCAGGATGAGGCGTGCGACGGTCTGCGCGGCGGGCGTCAACGAGGGAAGCACGCCGCGGACCGTGGCCACCAGAGTGTCGGCTCGCACGCCGTTCCCGCTGTCGTCCACATCCCGATTATCCAGCGCCGTCAAGGCCCTCCGCCCCGGCCGGGCGGAGACCCTGTCGTCACCGGAGGGTGCCGTTGGTCATCCCGACCGGCTCCTCCGGCACGGTGACCAGCCCCAGCTCGGCCGGCGAGGCCGCCAGCGCGTGATGGGGCACCACCCGGACCGTGTAGCCGAACGGTCCCGTGCGGTCCAGCGGCACCACGCCCGTGTAGTGGGCGCGGCCGTCGTCGTCCGCGTCGACGGGCGTGAGCGCCAGGTAGCTCGGGCGGATCAGCTCGTCGTGCGGCCCCACCTTGCCGTAGGCGGCCTGGACGAGCACGTCGTCCGGGGTCAGGTCGCCGAGCGCGATCGTGGCCCGCAGCTCCAGCGCGGCCCCCACCTCCGGGGTGTCGCCGATGCCCGAGCCCTCCACGTGCTCGACCCGGACCCCCGGCCACGCCTTGGCCACGCGCAGCCGCCAGGCGGCGAAGGCGCGGGCCCCGGCGGAGGAGTCGGCCGACAGCGCGCGGCCCGCCTTGGCCGCCGGCGTGTAGAGGCCGACGACGTAGTCGCGCAGCATCCGCCCCGCGAGCACCTTGGGCCCGAGCGAGGTCAGCGTGTGCTTGACCATCTCCATCCAGCGGCGCGGCAGCCCGTCCGCGGCCCGGTCGTAGAACCGGTCGGACACCTCGTGCTCGATCAGGTCGTAGAGGGCGGCGGCCTCCAGCTCGTCACGCCGGTCGGTGTCGGCGACGCCGTCGGCCGTGGGGATCGCCCAGCCGTTGGTGCCGTCGTACCACTCGTCCCACCAGCCGTCGCGGATGGACAGGTTGAGCCCGCCGTTCAGCGCCGACTTCATGCCGGACGTGCCGGACGCCTCCAGCGGGCGCAGCGGGTTGTTCAGCCACACGTCGCAGCCCTGCGTCATGAGCTGGCCGAGCGCCATGTCGTAGTCGGGCAGGAACACGATCCGGTGCCGCACCTCGGGCTGGTCGGCGAACTTGACGATCTGCTGGATCAGCTTCTTGCCGCCCTCGTCGGCCGGGTGGGCCTTGCCGGCGATCACGATCTGCACCGGCTTGTCCGGGTCGAGCAGCAGGCTCTTCAGCCGTTCGGGGTCGCGCAGCATGAGCGTGAGCCGCTTGTACGACGGCACCCGCCGGGCGAAGCCGATCGTCAGCACGTCCGGGTCGAGCGCGTCGTCGATCCAGCCGAGCTCGGCGTCGGAGGCGCCGCGGTCGCGCCAGGAGCGGCGCAGCCGGACCCGCGCCCCCTCGACCAGGCGGCGCCGCAGGATGCCGCGGATGTCCCAGAGGTCGCCATCGGCGATCTTCTGCACACCCTCCCAGCCGCGCGCCCGCTCGATCAGCGAGGGCAGCTCGCGCCCAGCCAGCTCCATCAGCTCACGGCCGACCCAGGTGGGGGCGTGGACGCCGTTGGTGATCGAGCCGATCGGCACCTCGGCCACGTCGAAGCCCGGCCAGAGGCTCTTGAACATCTCCCGGCTGACCTCGCCGTGCAGCACCGACACGCCGTTGACGCGCTGGGCCAGCCGCATGCCCATGACCGCCATGTTGAACCGGCCGGGGTCGGCCTCGGCGCCCAGGGCGAGGATGCGCTCCACGGGCACGGTCGGCCAGGCGTTGTCGCCGCCGAAGTGCCGCTCGATCATCTCGACGGGGAACCGGTCGATGCCCGCGGGGACGGGCGTGTGCGTGGTGAACACCGTGCCGGCCCGCACGGCCTCCAGCGCCTCGTCGAACGACAGCCGCGCCTCGGTGAGCTCGCGGATGCGCTCCAGGCCGAGGAACCCGGCGTGGCCCTCGTTGGTGTGGAACACCTCGGGCTCCGGGTGGCCGGTGATGCGGCAGTAGGCGCGGATGGCGCGCACGCCGCCCACGCCGAGCAGCAGCTCCTGCATGAGCCGGTGGTCGGTGCCGCCGCCGTAGAGGCGGTCGGTGACGTCGCGGGCCGCGTTGTCGTTGTCGGCCACGTCGGAGTCGAGCAGCAGCAGCGGCACCCGGCCGACCTGGGCCACCCAGAGCTGGGCGTGCAGCGCCCGGCCCTCCGGCAGGCCGACGCGGATCTTGACGGGGGTGCCGTCCTCCTCCTTCAGGAGGGTCAGCGGCAGGCCGCCCGCGTCGAGCGACGGGTAGTGCTCAAGCTGCCAGCCCTCGGGCGACAGCGACTGGGTGAAGTAGCCGTGGCGATAGAGCAGGCCCACGGCCAGGATGGGGACGCCGAGGTCGCTGGCGGCCTTGAGGTGGTCTCCGGCCAGGATCCCGAGCCCGCCTGAGTACTGCGGGAGCGCGGCGGCGATGCCGTACTCGGGGGAGAAGTAGGCGATGGCATGCGCGGCGTCGGGCAGCGTCTGGTACCACCGCGGGGCGGTCATGTACTCGCGCAGGTCGTCGGCGGCGTCGGCCAGGCGGCGCAGGAAGCGGCGGTCGGCCGCCAGCTCGGAAAGCCTGGAGGGGTCCACGGCGCCGAGGAGGGCCACCGGGTCGTGGCCCACCTGTTCCCACAGGCGCGGGTCGACCTCGGCGAACAGGTCTGTGGTCTCGGGGTGCCACGACCATCGGAGGTTGTGGACCAGCTCGCCGAGTGCGGCCAGCTCCCGGGGCAGGACTGTGCGTACGGTAAACCGGCGGATAGCTCTCACGTTTGTGCACCCTATGGGCTAGGAGGGACCTCTCAGTCCCTCACCCTCAGCAAGGACGTTCAAACCCCTTCCGGGAAGAAGCATGAAGCGCGACGATTGGGGCAACTTCCACCATTGTCAGTTCTCCCGGGGACACGGGAGGTCTATCCGCTGCTGCCCACAATTTACATGCAAGGATCGTTCTTGCCACGGAAGCCTCCGGCGGTACCGAGTGTGCCGTCGCAACCTCGAAATGCGCGATGATCGGAAGAATTCCCATCACGGACATCCACCCCGTCGTCGACTGCGGGCAGTGGCCCGCCAAGGCGGTCGCCGGCGAGACCTTCCAGGTCTCGGCGACCGTGTTCCGAGAAGGTCACGATGCCGTGGCCGCGGGCGTGGTGTTCACCGCGCCCGACGGGCAGCGTGACCGCCTGAGACCGATGCACGAGCTGGCCCCCGGCACCGACCGGTGGGGGGTCGAGGTGAGTCTGCCCACCGAGGGCGAGTGGCTCTTCCGCCTGGAGGCGTGGAGCGACCCCATCGCGACGTGGCTGCACGACGCGGACATCAAGATCCCGCGCGGCCTGGACGCCGATCTGATGTGCGAGGAGGGCGCCCGGCTGTTCGAGCGGGCCGCCCGCGGCGTGCGGCAGGCCGACTGTCCGGTTGCCGGCGGGCGCACGGCGCCGCAGGCCAGGAACGGGCACATCCCGGCCGACCCGGCCAGAGCCGCCGCGCGCGCGGCGGCCAGGCAGGGATCACTCAAGGAGGCGTCCCGGGAGCAGGGGACGCGCGCGAGCGCGTGCGGGCACCGGGCGGCGCTGCTCGCCGTCGCGTCCACGCTGCGCGACGACGAGCTGGACCCGCGGGCCCGGTTGGCGATCGCCCAGCTCCCCGAGACGGCGGCGCTGCTGGAGGCGCACCCGCTGCGCGACATGGTCACCCGGTCACGGCCGAGGAAGATCAGAGTCGATCGGCGCAGGGCCCTGTACGGCTCGTGGTACGAGTTCTTCCCGCGGTCGGAGGGCGCGGTCGCCGACGAGTCCGGCGTCAGCCAGTCCGGGAACTTCCTGACGGCGGCCAAGCGGCTGCCGGCCGTCGCCAAGATGGGCTTCGACGTCGTCTACCTGCCGCCGATCCACCCGATCGGCCGGACGTTCCGCAAGGGGCGCAACAACTCGCTCAGCCCGGAGCCCGACGAGCCGGGCTCGCCATGGGCGATCGGCTCGGAGGAGGGCGGGCACGACGCTGTCCACCCGGACCTCGGCACGCTGGAGGACTTCGACGCGTTCGTCGCCCGCACCCGCGAGCTCGGCATGGAGGTGGCGCTCGACCTGGCGCTCCAGTGCTCCCCCGACCACCCGTGGGTCAAGGAGCATCCGGAGTGGTTCACGATCCGCGCCGACGGCACGATCGCGTACGCCGAGAACCCGCCGAAGAAGTACCAGGACATCTACCCGATCAACTTCGACAAGGACCCCGAGGGCATCTTCGCCGAGGTCAACCGGGTGGTCCGGCACTGGATGAACCACGGCGTGCGGATCTTCCGGGTGGACAACCCGCACACCAAGCCGGTGGGCTTCTGGGAGCGGCTGCTGGCCGACATCCATCAGACCGACCCGGACGTGCTGTTCCTGGCCGAGGCGTTCACCCGGCCGGCGATGCTCCAGACGCTGGCCAAGGTGGGCTTCCACCAGTCGTACACGTACTTCACGTGGAAGAACTCCAAGCCGGACGTGGAGTCCTACCTGTCGGAGCTGGCCCAGGACACGTCCTACTTCCTGCGGCCGAACCTGTTCGTCAACACGCCGGACATCCTGCACGAGTACCTCCAGCACGGAGGGCTTCCCGCCTTCAGGATCCGGGCCGTGCTGGCCGCGCTGACCTCGCCGACCTGGGGCGTGTATTCCGGGTACGAGCTCGGAGAAAATAGTCCAGTTCGCCCGGGAAGTGAAGAATATCTCAATAGCGAGAAATATCAGTACAGACCTCGCGATTGGGATGCGGCGGAGCGCGAAGGTCGCACTCTCGCCCCGTTCATCACGCATCTTAATTTGTTCCGAAGAGCCCATCCGGCACTGCAGGAATTGCGTAACCTACGGTTCCATCGGGTCGACCAGCCGGACACCGTCTGCTTCTCCAAGCGGCTCCCGGGCGCCTACGACCCCGCCACACGAAGGCACGGGCTGGGCGACGTCGTCCTGGCCGTCGTCAACCTCGATCCGCACCACACCCACGAGGCGACGGTCGAGCTCGACATGCCCGCGCTCGGCCTCGACTGGAACGCGGAGTTCGTGGTGGACGACGAACTGTCCGGCGAGTCGTATCGTTGGCGACAGAGGAATTATGTCCGCCTCGATCCCCATATCCGTCCTGCCCACATCTTCACCGTTCGAGCCGCGCCACGGTAGACCAGAATTCAGCGGGGAGTCTTCAACGTGTGTGTTAGCGCCTCCCTCATGAGCCCTCCAAGGGAGGACTCATGAGCTCCACACCCATACCCAACCCCTACGACGAGGAAAAGCCTCGCGACCCGTACTGGTACAAGCGCGCGGTCTTCTACGAGGTCCTGATCCGAGGCTTCTCCGACTCCAACGGGGACGGCACGGGCGACATCAAGGGCCTGATCAGCAAGCTCGACTATCTCCAGTGGCTCGGCGTCGACTGCCTGTGGCTGCTGCCGCTGTACGAGTCGCCGCTGCGTGACGGCGGGTATGACATCGCCGACTTCATGAAGATCCTCCCGGAGTTCGGCGATCTGGGGGACTTCGTGAAGCTGGTCGACGAGGCCCACAAGCGCGGCATGCGCGTCATCGCCGACCTGGTCATGAACCACACCAGCGACGCCCACCCGTGGTTCCAGGCGTCCCGGCACGACCCGGAGGGTCCGTTCGGCGACTTCTACGTCTGGGCCGACGACGACTCCGGCTACTCCGACGCGCGGATCATCTTCATCGACACCGAGACCTCCAACTGGACCTACGACCCGGTGCGCGGCCAGTACTACTGGCACCGGTTCTTCCACCACCAGCCCGACCTGAACTACGAGAACCCGGCCGTGCAGGACGCGATGCTGGAGGTCCTGCGCTTCTGGCTCGACCTCGGCATCGACGGGTTCCGGCTGGACGCGGTCCCCTACCTGTTCGAGGAGGAGGGCACCAACTGCGAGAACCTCCCCCGGACCCACGAGTACCTCAAGCGCGTCCGGACCGAGGTGGACCGCCTCTACCCCGACAGCGTCCTGCTGGCCGAGGCCAACCAGTGGCCCTCGGACGTCGTGGACTACTTCGGCGACCCGGTCGGCGGCGGCGACGAGTGCCACATGGCGTTCCACTTCCCGCTGATGCCGCGCATCTTCATGGCCGTGCGCCGGGAGTCGCGCTACCCCATCTCCGAGATCCTGGCCCAGACCCCCAAGATCCCCGAGAACTGCCAGTGGGGCATCTTCCTCCGCAACCACGACGAGCTGACGCTCGAGATGGTCACGGACGAGGAACGCGACTACATGTACGCCGAGTACGCCAAGGACCCGCGCATGCGCGCCAACGTCGGCATCCGCCGGCGCCTGGCGCCGCTGCTGGAGAACGACCGCAACCAGATCGAGCTGTTCACCGCGCTGCTCCTGTCGCTGCCCGGCTCGCCGGTGCTCTACTACGGCGACGAGATCGGCATGGGCGACAACATCTGGCTGGGCGACCGTGACGGCGTGCGCACCCCCATGCAGTGGGACCCGGACCGCAACGCCGGGTTCTCCGACTGCGACCCGGGGCGGCTCTACCTGCCGGTGATCATGGACCCGATCTACGGCTACCAGGGTCTCAACGTCGAGGCGCAGCAGAAGAACGGCGGCTCGCTGCTGCACTGGACCCGGCGCATGATCGAGATCCGCAAGCGCCACCCGGTGTTCGGGCTCGGCGAGTTCATCGAGCTCAACTCCTCCAACCCGAGCGTCCTGGCGTTCGTCCGCGAGCTGGGCGACGACCGGATGCTGTGCGTCAACAACCTGTCCCGCTTCCCCCAGCCGGTGGAGCTGGACCTGCGGAGATTCGTCGGCGTCTCGCCTGTCGAGACGATGGGCGGGGTCCCATTCCCACCAATTGGCGAACTTCCGTATCTTTTGACGCTTCCGGGGCATGGGTTCTACTGGTTCACCCTCCCGCCGGCAGCCACCCAGGAGGAATAGGACGTGCTTGAGGAGCTCCTTGCCGCATGGATCGGTCGTCAACGATGGTTCGGCGGCAAGGGGCGCCCGATCGACAGAGTGTCGATCGACTCCGACGCCACGATCGAGTCCGGTGACCCCGGCCTGCGTCACCTGATCGTGTCGGTGTGGCAGGAAGGCACGCCCGACCGCTACCAGCTGCTCCTCGGCATGCGCTCCGACCTGCCCGAACGGCTCTCGCACGCGCTGATCGGCAACTACGGCCCGTACACCTTCGAAGAGGGGCCCTCCCACTCCGACTGGTACGCCTACGACGCCGTCCACGACCACGAGCTCACCCCGTGGCTGCTCGACTGCATGGGACGCGACTGCGACTGGGAGACGGTGCGCTTCCGCCACCTCCCGGACCTGGAGATCGACACCTCCCTGCGCAGCCTCGTGCTGGGCGCCGAGCAGTCCAACACCTCCCTCGTGTTCGGCGACGCGTACATCTGCAAGCTGTTCCGCCGGCTCGTCCCCGGGATCAACCCCGAGCTGGAGATCGTCACCGCGCTCGCCGAGCGCCACGCGCCGCACATCGCCCAGCCGTACGGATGGGTGGAGACCGACCTCGACGGCGTCCCGACGACGCTGGCGTTCATGCAGGAGTTCCTGTCGAACTCCAACGACGGCTGGGACCTCGCGCTCGCCAGCGTCCGCGACTTCTACGCCACCGTGTCCGGCGTCAGCGCGGCCGACGCGGGCGGCGACTTCGCCGGCGAGTCCTTCCGGCTCGGCGCGGCCACCGCGCGCGTCCACCACGAGCTGGCCGAGGCGTTCCCCACCGACGTCATCGAGACGCACGAGGTCAAGCGGATGTCCGAGGGCTTCAGGCAGCGGCTCGGCAGGGCCGTGGCGGAGGTGCCGGAGCTGCGCGAGCACGTCGGCGCGATCGAGGCCGTCTACCACCGGGTCCAGGAGCTGACCACCGAGGTGCCCGTGCAGCGGGTCCACGGCGACTACCACCTGGGCCAGGTGATGCGCACCAACACCGACTGGGTGGTGCTGGACTTCGAGGGCGAGCCAGGGCAGCCGCTGGCCGAGCGCACGGCGCTGTCGTCGCCGCTGCGGGACGTGGCGGGGATGCTCCGCTCGTTCGACTACGCGGCCAGGCACCTGCTGGCCGGGCGGCCCGACGCCGCGTCGCTGGAGCCGAAGGCCGAGGAGTGGGCCGCCCGTAACCGGACCGCCTTCCTCGACGGCTACACCGACGGCGGCGGGACCATCTCGGCCGGCGACGCGGCTCTGCTGCGGGCCTTCGAGATGGCCAAGGCGGTCTACGAGGTCGGCTACGAGGCCCGCAACCGGCCCGCGTGGATCGGCATCCCGCTGGCCGCCTTCCGCCGGACCGGCCTCTGACGCGTCAGGCTTCGTGTGGCGCTCTGCCCTGTGGCGCGTCAGCGCAGTTCTTCGATGAGCCCGGACAGGCCCTCGGCGCCGTGGCCGCGCGCCACCCGCCGGTCGATGAGCTCCTTCATCGGTAGCAGCAGGTCCGGGCGGACCCCCTGCTCCTCGAAGGCGATCACCAGGTTGGCCACGCCCACCCGGTTGACCTCCAGGTTGGATACCTCGGTCGCGTAGTCGCCGCTCTCGACCTCCTCGGCCCAGCGCGGCTGGAGCGAGGCCATCGCGTGCAGCCACGGCACGAGCAGCGTCTCGGTGAACTCCCGCACCGGCCGCTTCTCGGACGCGATCAGCGCCGCCGCCTCCAGGAACCCGGCGATCTGGCCGTACATGCCGGTGAGCATGGCCAGGTCGTACAGCGGCGCGAGGCCTGGGTCCTCACCCAGGTAACGGGGCTCGGCCAGCGGCTTGAGCGCGTCCTCGTACCGGTCGAAGGCGGCCGGGGAGCCGCTGTAGAGGATCAGCGCGCCCGGCCCTCCGATCATCTGCGGGACGGCCATGATGCCGCCGTCCAGGTACTCGCCGCCACGCTCCGCCACCAGGCGGCCGGTGTCGCGGGCCTCGGCGGGGCGGCCGTTGGTGAGGTTCAGCACCGTACGGCCCGCCAGGTCGGCGCCGTCGAGGATCTCCCGGGCGGCCTGGTAGTCGAGCACGCAGACGATCACCAGCGAGGCGGACGCGACGGCCTCGGCGGCGGTGGCGGCACCGGTGGCACCCTTGGCGGTCAGGGGGTCGGCCTTGGCGGCCGAGCGGTTCCAGACGGTGACGCGGTGGCCGGTGGCGAGCAGGGTCTCGGCCAGGGCGGTGCCCATGAGGCCGAGGCCAAGAACCGCAATATTCTCGGACATTTCAGGATTCCTTAGGTTGTGGGGACGACGGGAATCCACGGTGCCGGACCGGCGTTATGGTGCGGTTCGGAGAGCGTTATGGGGGGCTGATGAGGTTCGGGGTGTTGGGCCCTCTGGCGGTGTGGGCGCCCGGCGGCGAGCCCGTCCAGGTGCCGGAGCTGAAGGTTCGCACGCTCCTGGCCGACCTGCTGGCGCACCGGGGCACTCCCGTCTCCACCGACCGGCTCATCCTCGACCTGTGGGGCGACCGCCCTCCCGCCGGCGCGCCGGCCGCGCTGCGCGTCAAGGTGTCGCAGCTGCGCCGCGTCCTCGGCGACCGTGACCTGATCGTCCACCAGGGACGGGGCTACGTGCTGCGAACCGGCGGAGCGCTCGACGTGGACGCCGACCGGTTCGAGGCCCTCCTGGACCGCGCCCGGCGCGGCGGCGGCATCCCGGAGCGCCGGGCCCTGCTGACCGAGGCGCTGGCGCTCTGGCGCGGCCCCGCGTACGCCGGCCACGGCGACGAGGAGTTCGTCCGCGCCGAGGCCGCCCGGCTGGAGGAGCAGCGGCTGGTGGCGCTGGAGGAGCTGGCCGAGACGCGGCTCGCGCTGGGCGAGCACGGCCCCCTGGCGGCCGACCTCGCGGGCCTGGTCGCCGAGCACCCGTTGCGCGAGCGCCTGCGGGCCGCCCAGGTGCGCGCCCTGTACGGGGCCGGGCGGCAGGGCGAGGCGTTGGCCGGCTACGCCGACCTGCGTACCCGGCTCGCGGACGAGCTGGGCATCGACCCCGGGCCGGAGCTGGTGACGCTGCACCAGGCCATCCTGGAGCGCGACCCAGCCCTGGAGCCCCCTCCCCGGCCCTCACCCCCTTCTTCCCTCGCCCCCTCCCCGGCCCCGTTCCCGGCTCCCGCGAACCTGCCGGCCGCGCTGACCCCGCTGGTCGGCCGGGGCGGGGCGGTGGCCGAGGTGCGTGCCGTGCTGGACGCCCACCGGCTGGTCACGCTCACCGGGCCGGGCGGCGTCGGCAAGACGCGACTGGCGCTGGAGGTGGCCGCGGACCCGGGCCGTACGTTCCCGGGCGGCGTGTGGCTGGTCGAGCTGGCGGCGTCCGCGCCCGGCGGGATGGCGGCGACCGGCGGGATGGCAGTGGGGTCCGGTGGGATGGAGGCGGCGACCGGTGGGATGGCGGCGGGATCCAGTGGGGTGGCCGAGGCGGTGGCCGCGACGCTGGGACTGCGGGACGACATGCCGGGGTCGCTGGCGGATCGGCTCACGGACCGGCTGGCGGCGGCGCCGGGGACCGGTGAGACGCTGCTCGTGCTGGACAACTGCGAGCACGTGGTCGAGGAGGTCGCCGAGCTGACCGGGCGCCTGCTGGGCGCCGCCCCCGGGCTGCGGGTCCTCGCCACCAGCCAGGAGTCCCTGCGCGTCTCCGGCGAGGCGCTGTGGAGCGTCCCCCCGCTGAGCGTGGAGGCCGCCGTCGAGCTGCTGACGTCCCGGGCGGGCCTCCCGCCCGCCGCCGAGGAGCCCGGACGCGGCGCGCTCGTCGAGATCTGCGAGCGGCTCGACGGCATCCCGCTGGCCCTGGAGCTGGCCGCCCCCCGGCTGCGGGCTCTCACGCCCCGCCAGCTCGCCGACCGCCTCGACGACCGGTTCCGGGTGCTCGCCCCCGGCCTGCGCGGCGGCCCGGCCCGGCAGCGGACGCTCCGCGCCATGATCGACTGGAGTTGGGAGCTGCTCGGCGAGCAGGAGCGGGTGGTGCTGCGCCGGCTCGCCGTCCACACCGGCGGCTGCACGCTGGAGTCGGCCGAGGCGGTCTGCGGGGAGCCCGGCCTGGACGTGCTCGGCCCGCTGGCCCGCCTGGTGGACCGGTCGCTGGTGGTGCGATCGGCGGACGGCAGGTACCGGCTGCTGGAGTCGGTGGCCGCCTACTGCCTGGACCGGCTGGGTGAGGCCGGTGAGCTGGACGCCGTCCGGCTCCGGCACGCCCGCCACTACGCCGAGCTGGCCGAGCGCGCCGAGCCGTACCTGCGCGGGCACGAGCAGCGCCGCGTCCTGACGCTGCTCGACGCCGAGAGCGCCAACGTCCGCGCCGCCATCGACCACTCCGTACGGCTCGGCGCGGCCGGCGAGGCGATCAGGCTGGTGAACGCGATGGCCTGGTACTGGGTACTGCGCGGCAGGCTGGGCGAGGGCCGCCGAGCCCTGGAGACGGCACTGTCCGTGCCCGCGTCCGCCTCGACGCCGTCCGGCCCCGCGCCGTCCGGCCCCGCGCCGTCCGCTCCTGGGCCGTCCGCTCCCGGGCCGCCGGACTCCGGTGGGGCGCGGGCGCGGCTCTGGCTGGACGGGCTGGAGGCGCTGGCCGGGCGGCCCCGCCCGGTCGACGCCGGCCTGTTCGAGGCGGTCACCGACCCGGCGGAGCGGGCCATGGCGCGGTGGTTCGCCGGGTTCGCGCTGTTCGGCTTCGACGACCTGTCCGTCAGCATGGGGCTGATCGAGTCGGCGCTGGCCGGCTTCGAGGCCCTGGGCGACGGGTGGGGCACGGCCGCCGCGCTGAGCATCCGGGCCAGATGGGCGGGCATGCGGGGCGACCTCGCGACGCTCCGGCACGACGGCGAGCGCGGCCTGGCGCTCTTCCGCGAGGCCGGCGACAGGTGGGGCGAGATGCGGGCCGCGGAGAACCTCGGCACCCTGGCCGAGATCACCGGCGACTACGAGCAGGCCGCCGGGCTGCGGCGCGACGGGCTGCGGATGGCCGAGGAGCTGGGCCTGTGGGGGGCGGCCTGCGACGCCCTTTCGCGGCTCGGCCGGATCGCCATGCTGACCGGCGACCACGCCCAGGCCGAGGACCTCCACGGGCGGGCCAGGGCGCTGGCCGTGGCGCAGTCCAACCGGCCCGCCGAGGAGTTCGCCGAGGTCGGCCTGGCGCTGGGCGCCCGCAGGCAGGGCCGGCTGGACGAGGCGGAGCGGCTGCTGCGCAAGTGGATCGGCTGGGTGCGCGAGGTGTCGGGCGCGCCCGGCGAGGCGCTGATCCTGTCCGAGCTCGGGTTCGTCGCGGAGCTGCGCGGCGACGCGGCCGCCGCCCAGGAGCTGCACCTCGGGGCGCTCGCGGTGGCACGGCACGTCGGCGACCCCCGCGCGACCGCGCTCGCCCTGGAGGGACTGGCGGGCAGCCGCGTACTCACCGGGGAGCACGAGGAGGCGGCGCGGCTGCTCGGCAAGGCCGCGGCGCTGCGCGAGTCCGCGGGGGCGCCGCTGCCGCCCGGCGAGCGCGGCGACGTGGACCGGATCACGGCGGCCGCCCGCGCCGCCCTCGGCGACGACGCGCTCGCCGCGGCCCTGTCCCGCGGCACCCACGCCCCGCTGGACGCCCTGCTCCCCCAGCCCGTCTAAGACGCCTGCCCGTCTGACCGCTGCCCGCCGACCCCTCCCCGTCGGCCCGCCGGCCCCGCCACGTCCGTCGCCCCGCCACGTCCGTCCCCCCGCCTGCGGCCCCGCTCCGCGCCCGAGGCCGGAATCGCCGGGCAATCTCGCCGTTCCGCCGCGGGCCGCGCCCCGGACGATTACTCTTCGCAGGTGCTCGCAAACGAAGAGTAAAGGAGCCGGCATGCGCGGCGTGACTGTGCTCGCGGTCTCAGCAGGGGTCGTGGCGGTGATGACCGCCGCCGTCGTGCTGCTCCCCGGCGACGGCGCGCCGCTCACCGCGCGGGCGGCGCTGCCGGCGGCGGTCTCCCCGGCGCCCGGCGATCCCCTGTCCGACGCGGAGATCCAGCGGGCGGGCGACATCGCCACCTCCGCCGGTCCGCGGGCCCACTTCGCCGCCGGCCGGGCCGAGCTGCTCTACGTGGAGCGCGACGACGGCAAGGCCGGCGAGGGCGCCCGGCGGGCCGAGGCCTACGTCTACGACTACGGCACCGACACGCTGACCGTCCGCACCGTGGATCTCGGCGAGGGCAAGGTGGTGCGCGAGGTCTCCGGCACCGGCACCCAGCCTCCCCCTTCCCACCGCGAGGAGACGCGCGCCGCCGAGCTGCTGCTCGCGCACCCGCGCCTCGGCGAGGGCGTCAGGACCGCCTACCGGCGGGCCGCCGGCAAGCCGCTCGTCTCCACGGCCGACCTGTGGCTCCGGGGGCTGATCTACACGGCGCGGCGCGGAGCCTGCGCCACGCACCGGTGCGTGCGGCTGTTCGTACGGCTGCCGGACGGCACGTTCCTGGACACCAGCCGTGTCGTCGCCGACCTGTCCGCCAAGAAGGTTCAGATTCTGGAGTGGTGAGGTGTTCCTCCGTATCGCCCTCGCGGCCTTCGTCATCGCCGCGGCCCACGCCGCCCCGGCCCCGCGCGCCGTCCTGGCCTCGGCACAAGGTCCCGTCGTGGCCTCGGCGCCCGGCGGCGCGGCCGGGGCCGCGTGCGGCTCGCCGTACCTCATCGACCAGACGCTGCCGAACGGCGCGCGCTGGCGGATGTGCTGGGAGATGCGCACGATCGAGGGCCTGACTCTGAACCACGTCGTCTACGTCCCCAAGGGCAACGGTCCGCAGAACGTGCTGCGCAGCGCGGCGCTCGCGCAGATCCACGTGCCGTACGACAGCGGCGAGCCGCGCTACCACGACCTGGGCTCGCTCGGCGAGTCCGCCGTCGCGCTGAGCGCGGCCGACTGTCCGGGCGGGGAGCGGCGCGGCACGAAGGTGTGCGTCACCACCAGGGCGCGCGGCCACGCCCTGCTCAAGGACGGCTTCGGCGACGAGGAGCTCCGCAGGTCCCGGCAGGGGCAGGAGCTGGTGGTGCTGTCGGCCTACCAGGTGGGCTGATACGCGTACGTCGCGGAGTGGGTGTTCGGCGACGACGGCTCCATCACCCCGCGCCTCGGCGCCACGGGGTCGCTGGCCGGCACGGTCACCACGCCGGGGCACGGCTGGCCGATCGGCGTCGGGCGGCGGCACTTCGAGGAGTCCCACAGCCACAACGTGTTCTGGCGGCTGGACTTCGACATCCACGGCGGCGCCCGCGACGCCGTGGAGCAGTACGACTTCACGGGCAGCGGCACGAAGCGGCGCTTCATGGTCCGCACCCGCTTCACCCACGAGACCAGCGCCGTCAACGCGCCCATGCGCTGGTGGCGCGTCCTCGACCCCAAGGCGCTCAACGCCGACCGGCACCCCGTGTCCTGGCAGATCGACAACCCCGACAGCTCCGAGTACCGCGGCCCGGCCGACGAGGCGTTCACCCGGGCCGACCTGTACGTCACGCAGTACCACGCGTGCGAGCGCCTGGCCACCCAGAACCCGCTGCCGCGCTGCCGTGACTCCGTCGACCGCTACGCCGACGGTGAGCGGCTGACGGACCCGGTGGTCTGGGTGAACGTCGACTTCCACCATGTGGCCCGCGACGAGGACGCCGACCCCATGCCCGTGCACTGGCAGGGCTTCCGCGTCACCCCGCGCGACGTCACGGCCAAGAACCCGACTCCCTGACCCGGCCCCTCGAACGGCCGGTGCCCGGACATAGACCAGGTATTCCCAACTTTCGGTGATTGTCGCCGTGAAAGCGGGCAGTGGCTGGGATGGACCGTCGTCGTAGGGCAGGGTTGGGAGCATGCCGATGAGGACAGAGCTCGACCGCCTCGCGGGTGGGGCGCACCACGATCCCCACTCGATACTGGGGGCGCACCCCGTGGCGGGTGGTGTGACGTTCCGCACCCTGCGCCCGCTGGCCGAGCGGGTGCGGGTGATGCTGGAGGACGGGACGGCTCACGAGCTGAAACACCAGGCACATGGCGTGTTCGAGGGCACGGTGTCCGGGCTCGACAAGGTGCCCGCGTACACGTTGAGCGTCCAGTACCCCGGCGGCGAGCCGCACGAAGTCCGCGACCCGTACCGTCACTGGCCCACGCTCGGCGAGGTCGACCTGCACCTGATCGGGGAGGGACGGCACGAGCGGCTGTGGGAGGTCCTCGGCGCCCGCGTCATGCGGCACCAGGACGTCGACGGCACCGCGTTCGCCGTCTGGGCGCCGAACGCGCGCGGCATCCGGGTCGTCGGCGACTTCAACCATTGGGACGGCACCGCCTATCCGATGCGCTCGCTGGGCCGTTCCGGGGTGTGGGAGCTGTTCGTCCCGGACGTGGGGGTGGGTGAGCGGTACAAGTTCCAGATCCTCGGCGCCGACGGCGTGTGGCGGGACAAGGCCGACCCGATGGCCCGCCGCACCGAGGTGCCGCCGCAGACCGCGTCCGTGATCGAGCAGACCGCGTACGCCTGGGACGACGAGGCGTGGATGGGGCGGCGGCGCGAGGAGCAGCCGCAGCGCGGACCGATGAGCATCTACGAGGTGCACCTGGGCTCGTGGCGGCCCGGCCTGTCGTACCTGGAGCTCGCCGACCAGCTCGTCGAGTACGTGCTCGACATGGGGTTCACGCACGTGGAGCTGCTGCCGGTGGCCGAGCATCCGTTCGGCGGGTCGTGGGGCTACCAGGTGACGTCCTACTACGCGCCGACGGCGCGGTTCGGCACGCCCGACGAGTTCCGCCACCTGGTGGACCGGCTGCACCAGGCCGGCATCGGCGTGCTGCTCGACTGGGTGCCCGCGCACTTCCCCATGGACGACTGGGCGCTCGCCCGCTTCGACGGCACCCCGCTGTACGAGCACGCCGACCCCAAGCGTGGCCTGCAGCCCGACTGGGGCACGTACGTCTTCGACTTCGGTCGCAGGGAGGTGCGCAACTTCCTGGTGGCCAACGCCCTGTACTGGCTGAAGGAGTTCCACATCGACGGGCTGCGGGTGGACGCCGTGGCCTCGATGCTGTACCTGGACTACTCGCGCCGTGAGGGCGAGTGGACGCCCAACATCTACGGCGGGCGCGAGAACCTCGACGCCGTCGAGTTCCTCAAGGAGATGAACGCCGTCGTTTACCGGGAGGCTCCGGGCATCTCCACCGTGGCGGAGGAGTCCACGGCCTGGCCTGGCGTGTCGCGGCCGGCCCACCTCGGCGGGCTCGGGTTCGGGTTCAAGTGGAACATGGGCTGGATGCACGACACGCTGGCCTACCTCCAGCACGAGCCGGTCTTCCGGCAATACCACCACCACCAGCTGACGTTCTCGCTCATCTACGCCTACTCCGAGAACTACGTGCTGCCCCTGTCGCACGACGAGGTGGTGCACGGCAAGGGCTCGCTCATGGGCAAGATGCCGGGCGACGAGTGGCAGCGGTTCGCCCAGCTCAGGGCGCTGCTGGCGTTCATGTGGGCGCATCCGGGCAAGCAACTGCTGTTCATGGGCGGCGAGTTCGGCCAGGGCTCGGAGTGGTCGGAGGAGCGCGGGCTCGACTGGTGGGTGCTGGAGTTCGACGGGCACAAGGGCGTGCAGCAGCTCGTCCGCGACCTGAACGCGCGCTACCGCGAGACGCCCGCCCTGTGGGAGCTCGACACGGACCCCGCGGGGTTCCGGTGGATCGACGCCGACGACGCCTCGGGCAACACGTTCTCGTTCGTCCGCTACGCGGCTGACGGGTCCGCGCTGGCCTGCGTGGCCAACTTCAGCGGGGCGGCGCACGAGGACTACCGGCTCGGCCTGCCGTACGGCGGGCAGTGGGCCGAGGCGATCAACACCGACGCGTACGCCTACTGGGGCAGCGGGGTCGGCAACCTGGGAGCCGTGGAGGCGGCCGAGGACTCCTGGCACGGGCTGCCGTACTCGACCCGGCTGCGGGTGCCGCCGCTGGGCGTGGTGTGGCTGCTGAAGGAGGCCCCGGAGGCCGAGCCGTCGCCCGCCGGGGAGGAGGCCGCGGCGCTCGACGACAGCGCGCGAATCGAGGAGCAGGCCGCGGCGCTCGACCAGGCCGTGCGGGCCGAGGAGCGGCCCGAGACCTTGTGATCACGTACGGGCCCGTCCGGCAGACGTACGGGCCCGTCCGGGAGACTGGACGGGCCCGACGCCACCGGACGGGCCCGAGGTCGTCGTTCCGCCGTCGATTGGGGTCGTCGCGGCGTGGGTCTATGCGCTTCGCCGTCGCTGAGAGGTCGCCCAGAGTTCGCTGAGAAACCGTCTCCAGCCCTGTGCCTGCCGGATAAATCACCCTAAACTCCGAGATCATCCCCTGCTCGGAGGACGCGTGCGACTTCGCTCCCTGGTCACCTGGGTGACCACGCTGGCCCTGCTCACGGCAGCCCCCGCCCGCCCGGCCTTCGCCGACGACCCCACCGCCTCCCCCGAGACGTCCGCGCAGCCGGCGCCCACACCGAGCACCCCCGAGGAGAAGCTGGAGGACGGCCTCGCGCTCGACCAGGGCACCGTACGCGCGATCGTGGAGCTGACCGACCCGGCCCAGCGCGAGCCGATCGCGGCCCGGGCGGCCGAGGAGAGCGTGGACGTGGTGCTGCGGTCGCGGACGCAGCCGTTCATGGTCGTGGAGGGCACGGCCGAGGAGCTGGCCGCGCTGGCGGACGACCCGCGCGTCACCGCCGTCCACCGGGACCGCGCCTATCCCCCGTCCGAGGTGTCGAACCTCCAGCTGATCGGCGCCGACCAGGCGCACGCGCAGGGGTTCAAGGGTGCCGGGCAGGCGGTGGCCGTCCTCGACACCGGCATCGACCTGGACCACCCGTCGTTCGGCGGCCGGGTCGTGGCGGAGGCGTGCTTCTCCGCCGTGGACGAGGGGGTTACGTCGCTCTGCCCCAACGGCCAGACCAGCATGGTCGGCGCGGGCGCGGCCGACGCCGTCACGGCCAGGTGCCTGGCCGGCGGCGTCAACCTGTGCGAGCACGGCACGCACGTGGCCGGCATCGCCGCGGGCGCCGAAGGGGTGGCGCCGGAGGCGAAGATCGTGGCGATCCAGGTGTTCAGCCGGGTGGACGACGAGAGCGTGTGCGGCGAGCCGTCCTGCCTGCTGGCGTACGAGTCGTCGCTGCGGCTGGCCATGGAGCACGTGGCCGAGCTGTCCACGCCCATCGCCGCGGTGAACCTCAGCCTCGGCGGCATGCTCCACGAGACCTCCTGCGACACCAGCGAGGAGGGCCAGGTCTTCAAGCCGCTGGTCGACGCGCTGCTCGCCAAGGGCATCGCGACCGTGGCGGCGGCCGGCAACGAGTCCTACGAGGGCGTGTCGTTCCCGGCCTGCGTCTCGTCGGCCGTGGCCGTCGGCGCCAACGACGGGAACGACGTCATCGCCGACTTCTCCAACCGGGGCGAGCTGGTCGACCTGTTCGCGCCCGGGGTGGACATCGAGTCGTCGGTGCCGGACAACCAGAAGGCCGTGCACAGCGGCACGTCCATGGCCTCGCCGCACGTGGCCGGGGCGCTGGCGCTGCTGAAGGCCCGGTCGCCGGACACGCCGATGCCCGACCTGATCGCCAGGCTCACCTCGACCGGCAGGCCGTACGCGTACCGCGCGAACGACAAGGACGTGGTCACGCCGCGCCTGGACGTGCTGGCGGCGCTGGGCGGCGCGAGCCCGCAGCCGACGGTCAGCCAGACGCCGGCCCCCGCCCCGACGGGCGACGACCCCGGCCCCGAGCCGGACCCCACGGACGGAAGCGGCCCGGCGCCCGAGCCCGACCCGACGGACGGCGACCCCGATCCCACGCCCACACCGTCGTCCAGCCCGATCCCGCTGCCCACCGTCACGGTCACGGTGACGATCACCCCCACGCCGACCGCCGCCGCCACCCCGGCCCCGGTCTGCACGAGGGGCAAGACCGCCAAGCGGCTGACGGCCAAGCAGTGGGCCGTGGAGATCCACCGCTCCAGCGGCACGATCCCCGACGCGACGCTGACCTGCTACCTGAAGCTGGTGCAGAAGGCCAGCAAGGTGTTCCCCGAGATCACCAAGGCGTCGTCGCTGGGCACGGCGTACCGGGTGCTGAAGGCGTCCAAGACGTCCCGGCAGCGGCTGGACGCCTCGCTGCTGGCGGGCTGGCTGACCTGGGCCCACGGAACGAACGGCACGGCGAAGCTGGCGAGCGCGGAGAAGGTGCGGCTGAGCGCCAAGGCCAAGGCCGCCTCCCTGAAGAAGGCGGCCAGGACCCTGGCCGAGTAGCTGGTCAGCGGCGCAGCCGCAGCGTCACCAGCTCGAACGGCCGCAGGCTCAGCGCGACCGTGCCGCCCTCGCGCCACCTGACGCCGCCCTCTCGCGGGGCCTCGGTCAGAGGCCGTTCGAGCAGGTCGGTCACCGTGACCTGGCTGACCGGGAAGCCCGCGGTCAGGGTGGCCGCGGCCCGGCCGCCGTGGGCCTCGTGGAAGCGGACGACCACGTCGCCGCTCTCGTCGTCGGCCAGCTTGACGGCCGTCACGACGACGGCGTCGTTGTCGAGCGTGACCAGCGGGGCGACCTCCGCGTCGCCGGGCAGGTGGCGCGCGGGCAGGTTGACGACGTACCCCTCGCGCACGGCGTCGCCGACCGTCGCCCCCGGCACGAGCGCGTGCCGGAACCGGTGCACCCCCTGGTCGGTCTCCGGGTCGGGGAAGCGCGGCGCGCGCAGCAGGGAGGCGCGGACCGTGGTGGTGGTGCCCCCGTCGAGGTCGCGGACCGTCCGCGTCACGTCGTGGCCGTAGGTGGAGTCGTTGACCAGGGCGATGCCCCAGCCCGGCTCCTCCAGGTGCACGAAGCGGTGGTTGCACGCCTCGAACTTGGCGGCCTCCCAGCTCGTGTTGGTGTGCGTGGCGCGGTAGGCGTGGCCGTACTGGGTCTCGGAGGCGTAGCGCTCGGCGCGGACGTCCAGCGGGAAGGCCAGCTTGAGGAACTTCTCCGTCTCGTGCCAGTCGACCTCGGTGTCGATGTCGAGCCGCCTGGCGCCCGGCCGCAGGCCGAGCACCTGGGTCACCTTCGAGCGGCCGAAGGAGCGGGTCACCCTGACCGTGCCGGGCTCCTCCCCCGGCGCCACCTCGTCGGCCTCCACCAGGTCGGTGCCGGTGTTGCGGTAGAACGCGTCCACGTCCCAGGCGTCCCACATGTTGGGGAAGTCGGGGTGGAGCTGGAGCAGGTTGGCGGCCTGGCCGGGGGCGACGGCCTCGCGCCCGGCCGCGATGTCGTGGACCGACACCACCAAGCCGCGGCCGTCCACCTCGACTCGCAGCAGGCCGTTGTCCAGGACGTGGCCGCCGCCCTCGCGCGGGCCGGCGGTCGTGCCGCCGGCCATGACGGGGGCCTGGGCGCCGCCCGCGGGGACTCCGTCCCGCGTGTGCGGCGCGGAGTTGAACAGCAGCCGCGTCCCGCTGCCGGCGTCGCCGGCGAGGGCCCGCTGGGCGGCGTCGATGATCGCGTCCAGCTCCCCGGCGACGGCCGCGTACGTCTTCTCGGCCTCCCGGTGCACCCAGGCGATGGACGAGCCCGGCAGGATGTCGTGGAACTGGTGCAGCAGCACGGTCTTCCACAGCCGGTCGAGCTGCTCGTACGGGTAGGGATGGCCGGCCCGCACGGCGGCGGTCGCCGACCACAGCTCGGCCTCGCGCAGCAGGTGCTCGCTGCGCCGGTTGCCCTGCTTGGTCCTGGCCTGGCTGGTGAGCGTGGCGCGGTGCAGCTCCAGGTACAGCTCGCCCACCCAGACGGCCGGGCGCGGGTGCTCGGCCTCGGCCTTGGTGAAGAACTCCGCGGGCGTCTCCCAGGTGACGACGGCCGAGCCCTCCAGGTCCCGCATCCTGGCCGCCTTGGCGACCATCTCCCGGGTGGCGCCGCCGCCTCCGTCGCCCCAGCCGGTGGGGGCGAGCGAGTGCCGCGCCAGGTCCTTGTCCTTGAAGTTGCGCGCAGCGTGGGCGATCTCGCTGCCCTTCATGGAGCAGTTGTAGGTGTCGACCGGCGGGAAGTGGGTGAAGATCCGGGTGCCGTCGATGCCCTCCCACAGGAACGTGTGGTGCGGGAACGTGTTGGTCTGGCTCCACGAGATCTTCTGGGTGAGCAGCCATCGGGAGCCCGCGGCCTTGATGATCTGTGGCAGGCCGGCGGCGAAGCCGAACGTGTCGGGCAGCCACACCTCGTCGTTCTCGATGCCGAACTCGTCGAGGAAGAACCTCTTGCCGTGGACGAACTGGCGGGCCATCGCCTCCGAGCCGGGCATGTTGGTGTCGGACTCCACCCACATGCCGCCCGCCGGGACGAACCGTCCGGCCGCCACCGCCTTGACGACTTTGGCCCACACCTCGGGCCGGTGCTCCTTCACCCAGGCCCACTGCTGGGCCTGCGACATCGCGAAGACGAACGAGGGCTCGCTCTCCAGCAGCGCGGTCATGTTGGAGGTGGTGCGGGCCACCTTGCGGACCGTCTCACGCAGCGGCCACAGCCAGGCCGAGTCGATGTGCGCGTGGCCGACGGCGCTGACGCGGTGCGCCGACGGCGCGGCGGGCGTGGCCAGCACGCCGGCCAGGCACTCCCGGGCGGCGGCCGCGGTGCCGTTGACGTCCTGGAGGTCCACCGCGTCGAGCGCGCGCTCGATCGCCCGCATGATCTCCCAGCGGCGGGCCCCTTCGACGGGCAGCTCCGCCATGAGCTCGCCCAGCACCTCCAGGTCCATGACGAGCTGCCACACGGTCTCGTCGAAGACGGCCAGGTCCATCCGGGCCAGCGTGTACTGCGGCTGCGTCCCCGCGGTCTCCTTGTCCCCGAGCGGCGTCGGCAGGAACGGGTGGTAGTCGAGGATGACCGGGTTGGAGGCGGCCTCGATGTGCAGCCGCACCTCCTCGCCGCCCTCGACGGGCGCGCCGATCCGGACCCAGTCGTTGAGCGGGTGCAGGCCCTTCACCGGCGTGCCGTCGGGGCGGTAGACCAGGCCCTCGCACTGGAAG
The DNA here is from genome assembly GCF_031570565.1 of Nonomuraea sp. 3-1Str. Classification (NCBI taxonomy): domain Bacteria; kingdom Bacillati; phylum Actinomycetota; class Actinomycetes; order Streptosporangiales; family Streptosporangiaceae; genus Nonomuraea; species Nonomuraea sp. 3-1Str. Next base: position 152,398 of record NZ_JALHBK010000004.1, on the reverse strand, counting down.
CCGGGCATGTTCCGGTCGAAGCCGAGGTCGAGGATCGCCTCCACGGTACGGCCCGCCCACTCCGGCGGCACCGTGCCCGTGACGGTGAACCAGCTCGTCCCCCACGGGGCGCCCCATCGGTCGCCGGCCGCGATCGGCTCGGGCGTGGCCGACAGGCCCTCCGCGACGGGCACCGGCTCGCCGGGGGCGTGCCAGACGGCCACGTCGAGGGGCACGGACTCCGGGTGGACGGCCGGCCGGATGCGCTCGTCGAGGACCCGCTTCAACCGGCCTTCGACAAGCTTGCGGTCGTCATGCATCTGAACTCCTGATTGCCTGGATGGCTAACCTTTGATCGCGCCTTCCTCGACGCCTCGGAAGAAGTACCGCTGGAGCGCCGCGAACACGACCACGATAGGCACGAAGGAGATCATCGTGCCTGCCGCGATCAGCCGCGGGTTGGAGGTGAACGTGCCGTTCAGGTACTGCAGCCCGACCGTCAGCGTGTAGTGGTCGGGGTCGGTCAGCACGATGAGCGGCCACAGGAAGTCGTCCCACGCGCCGATGAACGCGAAGATCGTGATCACGCTCAGCATGCCGCGGACGTTGGGCAGGCCGATGTGGCGCAGCCGCTGCCAGGCGGTCGCGCCGTCGATGACGGCGGCCTCGTCCATCTCCTGCGGGATCGCCGCGAACGCGGTGCGCATGAGCAGGACGTTGAGCATGGCGATCGCCCCGGGCAGCGCCACGCCGAGCAGCGTGTCGGCCAGGCCGAGGCTGCGGACGGTGACGTACTGCGACACGATCGTCACCTCGCCCGGCAGCACGAGCGTGGCCAGGAAGAGGCCGAGCAGCAGCTTGGCGCCGCGGAAGCGCAGCCGGGCGAGCGCGTACCCGGCCATGGTGGCCCCGACGACGTTGCCCGTGATGACGATCGCGGCCACCACGAGCGAGTTGGCGGCGTAGGACCAGACGGGGATCGCGTCGGCCACCTGGGCGTAGTTGTCCAGCGTGGGATGCTCGGGCAGGAAGGTCGGCGTCCGGGAGTAGACGTCCTCGTGCAGGCTCTTCAGCGACGTGGACAGCTGCCACAGGAACGGCGACACGGTCAGCGCCAGCACCAGCAGGAGCAGCGCGTACCGCAGCGCCTTCTCGGCGGGGCCCGCTGCGGCGAGGCCGCCGGGACGGACGCGCTTGGCGTGTGCCGCCATGTCAGGCCGCCTTCCTGTCGAGCCGCAGCAGCAGGAGCATGGGGCCGACCGTGATGACGAACAGCACGATGCTGAGCGCGGAGGCGTAGCCCAGGTGGCCGGAGAAGCCGCGGGTGTAGAGCTGGATCAGCATCACGACCGACATGTCGCGCCCGCCGGGCCCGCCAGTGCCGTTGGACAGCACGTACAGCTCGGAGAACACGCGCAGCGCCGAGACCGACACCAGCACCGAGACCAGGAGCATCGTGTTGCGCACGCCGGGCACGGTGACGCTCCAGAACCTGCGCACCGCGCCGGCGCCGTCCACCGCGGCCGCCTCGTGCAGCTCGCGGCGCACGTTGCCCAGCGCCGACAGGTAGATGATCATGTAGTAGCCGAGCCCCTTCCAGACCGTCAGGCTGATCGCGCTGAACAGCAGCAGCCAGCGGTCGGTGAGGAACGGCACCGGCTCGGTGACGACGCCCAGCCACTGGGCGAAGCCGTTGACCAGACCACGGTCGTCCAGCACCCAGCCCCAGATCAGCGCGACCACCACGGCCGAGGCCACCACCGGCGTGTAGAAGGCGGTGCGGAAGAACGTGATGCCGGGCAGCCGCTTCTCCACCAGGATCGCGAGGAGCAGCGGCAGCATGGTCAGCAGCGGCAGGCAGACCAGCATGTAGACGATGCTGTTGACCAGCGCGTCGGTGAGCTGGGAGTCGTCCAGCGCCCGGGCGAAGTTGGCCAGGCCGGTGAAGTGGCCGCCGCCGAGCGGCTTGGCGTTGGTGAACGCCAGCACCACCGTGTTGAGCGACGGCCAGAGGTTGAACACCAGCAGCCATACGACCGCCGGCGCCACCAGCAGCCAGGGCGTGAACCAGCGGCGGTGGGTCATCAGTTCTGCAGCAGCTCGTCGCACTTGGCCACGGCCTTGTCCAGCGCCTCCTTCGAGGTGACCTCACCGCTGATCGCGAGCGCCAGCTGCTGCTTGACGATCTTCTTCATCGCCTCGGTGAGCACGACCGGCTCCAGCACCTTCGCCTTGGCCAGCGCCTCGAAGGCCATCACCTTGGCGTCGCCGGCGTTGGTGCCGTCGCTCCTGCTGAAGAACGGGTCGTTCGCCGACGCCTTGGTGCTGGGGAAGATGGCCACCAGGTGGGCGAAGGCCGCCTGGTTCTCCGCGCTGGTCACCCAGCGGGCCAGGGCGAGGGCCGCGGGCGCGTTCTTCGACTTCGCCGACACCGACAGGCCCTGGACGTACAGCGGCGGGGTGCCCATGGCGGGCGACGGCACCACCTTGGGCGCCAGCGACGGGTTGTCCACGGCGAGGCTGGTGATGTAGTTGCCGCCGCCGGTCGTCCACGCGACCGTGCCCTCGTTGAAGAGCTTGGCGTTGCCGGCGTAGGTGTCGGTGAGCACGTCGCGCGGCAGCAGGCCCTCCTTGAACGCGTCACGGTACTTGTCGAGCAGCGCGGCGGCCTCGGGGGTGTTGAAGGTGAAGCTCTTGCCGTCGTCGGACAGCAGCTTCACCCCGGCCTGCACGAAGTCGCCCAGCTCGGGCTTGCGGCTCATCAGGTAGACCTTGCCGCCGGACTTCTCCTTGAGCGTGCGGGCCTGGGCGACCAGCTCGTCGAAGCTCGCCGGCGGCTTCTTGGCGTCGAGGCCGTTCTGGGCCATCAGCTCGGAGTTCCAGTAGTTGACGTCGGTGTTGAGGTACCACGGGTAGCCGTAGACGCCCTGGACGCCGGGGTAGGTGTAGGCCGACAGGCCGCCGGGGACGTACTCGTCCTTGACCGCGGGGTCGGCCTGGGCGACATCGAGCAGCAGGCCCTGCCTGACGAGGGGCAGGGCGTACTCGGGCGGCAGGTTCGTCACGTCGGGCAGCGAGCCGCCGGCGGCCTGGCTGAGCACCTTGTCGGAGTAGCCGTCCCCGGGCTGGTCCAGCCACTCGACCTTGACGCCGGGGTACTTCTTCTCGAAGGAGTCGATGACCTTCTGCATGTAGTCGGTGAACTTCGGCTTCAGTGCCCACGTCTGCAGGCTGACCTTGCCCTTCACCTCGCCCGTCGCCGTCGCGCCAGGCGCCGCGGCCGGTTGCCCCGTGTCCCCCAGCCCGCAGCCGGCGGCCGCCAACACGGCGGCCAGCCCCAGACCTGACCAGTACCTACGCATGAAGCTCTCCTCGGAGAAGGCGCTAAACCGCTATAGTTGCCGGACTATTCACTGGCTAGACTCTGCTGTCAATAGGTGACATCGACTTGTGAAGGAGTCGCTGGTGGCTCGACCGACGATCGCCGACATCGCCGAGCGGGTCGGCGTCTCCAAGGGCGCGGTCTCGTTCGCGCTCAACGGGCGTCCCGGCGTGGCCGAGGCGACGCGGGCCCGCATCCTGCAGGTCGCCAAGGAGATGAACTGGCGCCCGCACAGCGCCGCCCGGGCCCTCGGCGGGGCCAGGGCGGAGGCGGTCGGGCTGGTGATCGCCAGGCCGGCCAGCACGCTCGGCGTGGAGCCGTTCTTCGCCCAGCTCCTGTCGGGGCTGCAGGCGGGGCTGTCGCGGCAGTCGGTCGCGTTGCACCTCATGATCGTCGAGGACGTCGAGGCGGAGACGGAGGTCTACCGCGACTGGGCCTCCGCGCACCGCGTCGACGGCTTCATCCTCGTCGATCTCAAGGTCCGCGACCCGCGCATCGAGGTGCTGGAGGAGCTCGGCGTGCCGAGCGTGGTGCTGGGCGGCCCCGGCAGGCACGGCTCGCTGTCCAGCGTGTGGGCCGACGACCGGGAGGCCATGCTGTCGGTCGCCGACTACCTCGCGGCGCTCGGCCACCGGCGGCTGGCCCACGTCGCCGGCCTGCCCGAGTTCCACCACACCCAGCGCCGCATGCGGGCGCTGCGCGACTCCAGCCGCCGGCTCGGCCTGGCCGACACGGCGTCGACGACCACCGACTTCAGCGACGCCGAGGGGGCCGCCGCGACCCGGGCGCTGCTGTCGCGCGCCCGGCGGCCGACCGCGATCGTCTACGACAGCGACGTGATGGCCCTGGCCGGGTTGGGCGTCGCGGGCGAGATGGGGGTACGGGTGCCGGACGAGCTGTCCGTCGTGGCCTTCGACGACTCGGTGCTGACCCGGATCGCGCACCCCGCCATCACCGCGCTGTCGCGCGACACCTTCGCCTACGGCCGCCGGCTGGCCGAGGTCATGCTGGCGGTGATCGAGGAGCCGGAGCGCAGGCGCGAGGTGAAGACGGCCACGCCACGGCTGGTCGTCAGGGAGAGCACGGCGCCGCCCGGGGCTTGGCAAGGTGACTAAACCGGTTTAGGGTTCGCGGGAGATCGACTCATCTCCCGGAGGACGCGTGCCGCTGCCCCACCCCATCCGTTTCGGCGCCAACTACGTGAGCTCGGCAGGTTGGTTCCACGGCTGGCTCGACCTTTCCCCCGACTCGGTCCGCCGCGACTTCGACGACCTCGCCGGGCTCGGGCTGGACCACGTCCGGGTCTTCCCGATCTGGCCGTGGATCCAGCCCAACCGCGCCATGATCAGGCGGCGGGGCATCGACGACCTGCTCCAGGTGATCGACATCGCCGCCGAGTCCGGCCTGTCGGTGGCCGTGGACCTCCTCCAGGGGCACCTGTCCAGCTTCGACTTCCTGCCGTCTTGGGTGCTCACCTGGCACCGGCGCAGCGTCTTCACCGATCCCGAGGTCCGCGACGGCATCGCCGCGTACGCGGACGCCGTCGCCCGCGCGGTCGCCGGGCGCCCCAACGTCTTCGCCGTGACCCTCGGCAACGAGGTGAACAACCTCTACCCGGCCAACCCGACGACGCCCGAGGCGTCCGCCCGCTGGGCGGCCGAGCTGATCGACGTCGTGCGCGCCGCCGCCCCGAACCTGCTGTGCCTGCACTCCCTGTACGACGCGACCTGGTACGACCCCGGCCACCCCTTTCACCCCGCGGACAACGTGGACCTGGGCGACCTGACCACGGTGCACTCGTGGGTGTTCAACGGCGTCTCCGCCCTCGACGGCCCGCTCGGCCCGGCCACCGTCACGCACGCCGACTACCTCGTCGAGCTGGCCGCCGCCACCTCGCCGGACCCGGCCCGCCCGGTCTGGCTGCAGGAGGTCGGCGCGCCCCGCCCGGACGTCCCGGAGGCCGACGCGCCGCGGTTCGTGCGCGCCACGCTCGACGCGGTCACCGCCAACCCGGCCCTGTGGGGCGTCACCTGGTGGTGCTCGCACGACGTGGACCGCGCCCTGGCCGACTTCCCCGAGCGCGAGTACGACCTGGGCCTGTTCACCGTTGACCATCGGGCCAAGCCCGCGGCCTTGGAGCTCGCCTCCGCGATCCGGGAGCACCGCGAGGGACGCGTCGCGGCGGCCGGCAGACCCGCGCTGCTGTGCGACGTGGACCTCAGGGCGGAGCCGGAGCGCCGGGCCGAGGTCGCGCCGGGCAGCGCCTTCCACGCCGAGTGGGTCAGGCTGCGCCAGGCCGGTCCGCTGGCCATCGTCACGAAAGGCCGCGCGGACGACGCCGCCCACCTGGCCGCCCGCGGGATCGAGGCCGTCCTGACCCCGGCATGACCCCTGCACGCCCAAGGAACGACAGGAGGAGACCCGGATGCGACTGTTACCCCTGTTACCCCGGCTCTGCGCGGTGCTCACCGCCACGGCCCTGGTCGCGGCCACCGGCCACGCCGCCTCGGCTCTGCCGCGGACGGTCACGGCCGGCGGCCAGCCGTACGCCTCGTACTGGTACCCCGACACGATCCTCGGCTGGGACCCCGCCACCGACCCCGACGCCCGGTTCAACCGCTCCCGCGTGCCGCTGCGCCCCCGCACCCGCTCGCTCCGCCTGAAGGCGAACGCGAACGCCCGGGCCGGGGAGGCCCGCGTCGCCTCCCTGGTCTCCTTCGCCCCCACCTCCGGCAACCCCTCGCAGGGCTCGCTCGCCGCCGACTACTACGCGTTCACGTACTGGCAGTACGTCGACACGCTGGTCTTCTGGGGCGGCTCGGCCGGTGAGGGTCTCATCCTGGCCCCCAACCCGACGGTGATCGACGCCGCCCACCGCAACGGCGTCAAGGTCTACGGCACCGTCTTCTTCCCGCCCACCGTCTACGGCGGCCGGATCGAGTGGGTGCGCGACTTCGTCACGAAGTCCGGCTCCACGTACCCGGTGGCCGACAAGCTCGTCGAGGTCGCCCGGTACTACGGCTTCGACGGCTGGTTCGTCAACCAGGAGACAGCGGGCGGCGACGCGGCCCTCGCCACCGAGCTGCGCTCGCTGATCACGTACGCGCGGGGCAGGGGCCCGACCGAGTTCATGTGGTACGACGCCATGACCGAGGACGGCGCGATCTCCTGGCAGGACGGCCTCACCCCCGCCAACGACGCCTTCCTCGCCGACCCGGACCGGGTGGCGGACTCGATGTTCCTCGACTTCGGTTGGACCGCCGCCCGCCAGCGCGCCTCCCGCGACCGGGCCAGGTCGCTCGGCCGCGACGAGCACGACCTGTTCGCGGGCATCGACACCGAGGCCGGCGGCTACGACACGGCCGTCCCGTGGGAGGCGGTGTTCCCCTCCGGCCGTCCGCACGTCACCTCGCTGGGCATCTACCGTCCGGAGTGGACGTGGAAGTCGGCGAACGGGCCGGCCGACTTCCGGGCGCGCGACTCCCGGTTCTGGGTGGGCGCCAACGCCGACCCGTCGGACACCTCGACCTCCTCCCCGTGGAAGGGCCTGGCCCACTACATCGCCGAGTCCACCCCCGTCACCGCCAAACCGTTCGTGAGCGGCTTCAACACCGGGCACGGCGACTTCTACAACGTCGGCGGCGCGCGCGTGCGCGACGGCGGCTGGAACAACCTGTCCGTGCAGGACGTCCCGCCCACCTACCGGTGGATCGTGGAGTCCGCGGGCAGCAGGCTCACCCCGTCCATCGACTACGGCGACGCCTACGAGGGCGGCTCCTCGCTCCGCCTCACCGGACGCCTCGACGCGGTCAACACCGTGCGGCTCTACCAGACCCGGCTCCCCGTGGCCGCCGGCACGAGGCTGTCGGTCGTGCTGAAGACGCCGCGGGCCGGGGCCACCCACCTGAAGGCGGCGGTGGCCTTCGCCGACTCGCCTACCACGTTCACCACCTTCGACCTCGGCGCTACCGGCGGGACCGGCTGGGAACGCAGGACCCTCGACCTGTCCGCGTACGCGGGCCGGACGATCGCCCAGCTCGCCCTGCGCGTCACCGGCTCCGACGACGCCTATGACATCCGGGTCGGGCAGCTCGCCGTGTACGACGGCGCGATCGACGAGCCGGCCGCGCCGTCCCGGCTGACCGTGCTGGGCGTCACCGACGTCTCCCCCACCCGCAAGGCGCTGCGCCTGTCCTGGACCGGCGCCGGGCGGCCCCACCACTACGACGTCTACCGCCGTGACCCGGACGGCTCGCGTACGTACCTGGGCGCGACCCCGAACGACGCGTACTTCGTGCCGGCCCTCGACCGGGCGGGCGCCGAGACCACGACGACGATCGAGGTCGAGGCGGTCGGCGCCGAGTACGGCCGCTCCACCCCCGCCACCGCCGCGATCACCTGGTAGATCCCGCCTGTGACACCGGCCGGCCCGGGCGCCGGGGGGCTGGTCGGTGTCGCGGTCGGCGCGGAGATCCGCGTCGAAATCCGCCCCGCTGTAACACGTCAGCAGCGGTCCCGCGTGTCGTACCCCTTCACCGCCAGCAGGTCCCGCGCGCGCCGCAGCCTGGCCTAAGGACCGTACTTCTAAGGACCGTACTTCTAAGGAGCACACTTCTAAGGGTCCCTTCGAAGACGGCCGCGTACGTCCGAGATGTGTCGCTTAGGGTGGCTTCATGGACGCAGGCAAGGCGATCTTCGAGACCGTGGACAGGCTTCGTCAGCGGCGCACCGCCCCGCTGGTCCTGGAGCTGGACCTGACCGAGGGCCTCACCGAGGGGCCGCCCACCGACCCGCTGTCCGCCGTGCTGTCCATGCGGAAGCCGCGGCTGGCCGACGTGCTGGCCGGGCTGAAGCGCGGGCGTGCCGACTCCCGGGTCAAGGCGCTGGTCGTGAAGGTCGGCGGGAACCCGCTCGGGCTGGCCGTGGCGCAGGAGCTGCGGGAGGCCGTGACGCGGTTCCGCGCCTCCGGGAAGCTCACCGTGGCCTTCGCCGAGACGTACGGCGAGTTCGGCAACGGAACCGTCCCCTACTACCTCGCGAGCGCCTTCGAGCGCGTCTACCTCCAGCCGAGCGGCGACGTGGGGTTGACCGGCGTGGCGCTGGAGCAGCGGTTCGTCAAGGGGGCGCTGGACAAGCTGGGCGTCGGGTACGAGCTGGGCCAGCGGCACGAGTACAAGACCGCCGCCAACACCTTCACCCAGGACCACATGACCGAGCCGCACCGCGAGTCGATGGAGCGGATCGTCGAGTCCGTCGTCGAGCAGGTGGTCGCGGGCATCGCCGAGGGGCGCCGGCTGGACCCCGCCAAGGTGCGCGAGCTGGTCGACCGCGGGCCGTTCATCGCGTCCGAGGCCCTGGAGACCGGGCTGGTGGACGGGCTGGCCTACCGGGACGAGGTGTACGAGGAGGTCAAGCGGGCCGCCGGGAGCGACGCGCACCTGCAGTACGTGTCCCGGTACGCCAAGGCGGCGGCCGTGCGGAAGCTGCCGCAGCCCACCGCCGACGGGATCGCGCTCGTCCAGGGACACGGGCAGATCAGGATGGGCCGCAGCGGGCGCAGCCCCCTCGGGGGCGGCGGCGCGATGGGGTCCGACACGGTGAGCGCCGCGCTGCGCGCCGCCCGGCGGGACGACCACGTCAAGGCGGTCGTGTTCCGGGTGGACAGCCCCGGCGGCTCGTACGTGGCCTCCGACACCGTGTGGCGCGAAGTGGTGCTGACCCGCAAGGTCAAGCCCGTCATCGTGTCGATGGGCGACCTGGCCGCCTCGGGCGGCTACTTCGTCTCCATGGCCGCGGACGTGATCGTCGCCCAGCCGGGGACGCTGACCGGCTCGATCGGCGTGTTCGGCGGCAAGCCCGTGCTGTCGGAGCTGCTGGACCGGATCGGGATCAACTCCGAGCTGGTGGCCGGCGGCGCGAACGCCGGGATGTTCTCCACCACGCGCGGCTTCTCGCCCGAGCAGTGGGAGCGGGTGAACGCCTGGCTGGACCGCATCTACGACGACTTCGTGGGCAAGGTGGCGCAGTCCCGCGACCTGACCCGCGAGCGCGCCCACGAGCTGGCCCGGGGCCGGGTGTGGACCGGCGCCGACGCGAAGGAGCGCGGGCTGGTGGACGAGCTGGGCGGGCTGGAGGACGCGCTGGGCGTGGCCCGCAAGCGGGCGGGCCTGGCCGACGACGCGCCGGTTCGGCTCTACCCGCGCGTCCACCCGCTGGAGCGGCTGCGCGGGGCGGAGTCGAGCGAGGACAAGGCGGCGGCGCTGACCAGGGTCCGGATCGACGCCTGGGGGCCGCTGGCGCGGCTGTCGGCCGAGCTGGGCCTGCCGGCCGCGGGCCCGCTCGCCCTGCCGGGCTGGTACACGATCCGCTAGCGTCCGTCTGCTCCTCGGCCCGTACCTTGTGACGGCCGAGGAGTTTGTGGACCGTCGACGAGGCTCGCTCGTCAACGCCGATGCGGATGTGTCACCTGGCGGACAGTCAGCAGACCCTCCAATCCTTTGAAGTCATCAGGATTCACCGTGTAGAGCGGAAGCCGGTTGGCGATCGCCACGGAGGCGATGAGCAGGTCCGCGGTGTTGCCGCGTGGATTGCGCCCCGATTCCTTGACGGCCGCGTACACCTGCCCGAAGGCACGGGCCGCGGCCACGTCGAACGGCAGAGGCTCGAACTCTGCCTCGACGCGGGCGAGGACGTCCTGCCTGGTGGCGCGTTTGCGCGGATCGTCTGTCGCCAGAGGCCCGACCGAGAGTTCCGCGAGCGTGATGGTGCTGATGGCCGGCGCGTCAGGCAGCTCGTCGGGATCGAGCCCAGCGGCAAGAATGATCACATTGGTGTCGAGCAGTCCGGCTGCGGCAGGGCCGATCATTCGGGGATCCGCTCGGCTCGCTCCCACGGGTCCTCGCCGGCGTCGTGGAAGGCCGCTCGGACATCGGCTTCGAACTCCTCGTCGTCGATGATCGGAGCGTTTTCGAACACTGCCAGGAAGCGTTCCTTGGGAACGAACGTTCTGCGTCGACTGATCGGGATCACCGTCGCGATCTGATGTCCGTGACGGGTCAACGTGAACGACTTGCCACGCTCGATGGCATCCATGATCTCGCCTGTACGGTTTTTCAGGTCCCGCTGGTTGATCTCAGGAGGCTCGTGCCATGCTCCGCTCATACAGCCACGGTACCCAGCAAGGCCACACTGTGCCACCACGTGGCACCTTTCTTCCGGCATGCCGCGGAACAGCCGGTCTTCAGCCCATCGGGCGGTAGCGGCCTCGGAGGCGGATCAGGGGGGCCAGGGTCGGGGTGACGTAGGTGACGGCCAGGACGCGGGCGAGGAAGAGCGTGTGGTCCCCCGCCGGCACCACCTGGGTCGTCTCCGCCTCCACGGCCGCGACGCCGTTCTCGACGATGATCGCGCCCGAGTGCGGGCCGCGGTGGTGCGGGACGCCCGCCACGAGGTGGCGGGCGCTGGGGCGGCCGGCGGTGGCGAAGCGGCTGGCGATCGCGGCCTGGCCGGACGCCAGGATCGAGGCCGCCCACTGGTCCTGGCGCAGCAGCACCTCGCAGAGGTAGCCGCGGGCGGCCAGGCTGACCAGCACGAGGGGCGGGTCCAGGGAGACGGACATGAGCGCCGACACCGTGGTGCCGAGGTCGTCCCGCCCATCCTGTACGGTCACCACCGCCACACCGGCGGCGAGCTGGGCCATCGCCTCCGTGAATTCCAAGGTCCCCTCCGACGACGGGTGATGACGGGCCCCCGGAGTGAGAGGGCCCGTCACCGGGTCAGGCGAGGCCGTTGCCCGTCAGCCACTCCTTGGCGACCGTGGCCGGCTCGTCCTTGTTGACGCTGATCTTCTGCATCATGTCCAGCAGCGACTGCGTCGTCAGCTTGGCCGAGACCGCGTCCAGCGTGGTCCTGATCGTGTCGGTCGCGGCGGCCTTGTTCACGAGGGGCGTGACGTTCTGCGCGGGGAAGATGTTCTTCGGGTCCTGCAGCGGCACGAGGTTGTTGGCCGTCATCTTGGGGTCGGTGGAGAAGACGTTGCCGACCTGGATGGAGCCGTCCTTGATGGCGTCGGCCGTGGTCGGGCCGGTCGACTTCCACTGCTTGAACTCCAGCCCGTACACCTCCTTGAAGCGCGCCTCCCAGCGCTTCTTGAACTCGGGCGGACCGCCGACGATCATGGTCTTCGACACCTTGGCCAGGTCCTCCATGGTGTTGAGGGACTGCTTGGCCTGCGTGTCCTTGGTGATGGAGAGGGTGTCCTTGTCCTCGGCGGGCGAGGAGGTGAGGACCTCCAGCTCGGCCGGGAGCTTCTCCTTCAGCGCCGCGTTGACGTCGTCGGTCGTGGACGCCTTGTTCTGCAGGTCGATGAAGGCCAGCAGGTTGCCGTTGTACTCCGGCACGACCGTCAGCCCGCCGCTCTTGACCTGGTCGTAGACGACCTCGCGGCTGCCGATGCGGGGCTTCTCCTCGACCTGCACGCCCTTGGCCTCCAGCGCCTGGGCGTAGATGGAGCCGAGCAGCACGCTCTCGTCGAAGTCGAACGAGCCGATGACGGCTTTGCCGCCGCCCGCGCCCGAGGTGCCCGAGGTGGAGCCGCTGGGCGCCGCGCTCGTGGTGTCGAGCGGGTTGCCTCCGCCACCGCCGCCGCCACCGCACGCGGTCAGGGCGAGTGCCGCCGTCAGCAGCACCGCCGCGGTGCCGAACCTACGTCTCATCACGTTGTTTCCCTTTCTGAGGTCACCTGGCGGACCTTCACCCGCCGGCTGACGCCGGGCGAGACCGTCGTCCGCTGGAGAAGCGTGAAGACGAGCTGCACCGCGAGTGCGAACAGCACAATCAGTACTGAACCCCCGACGACGCTCGCGTAATCCTTCGTGGCGAAGCCGTCGATCACGAATCGGCCGAGGCCGCCCAGGCCCGTGTACGCGGCGACCGTGGTGGTCGCGACCACCTGGATGGCCGACAGCCGCAGCCCCAGCAGGATCAGCGGCAGCGCCACCGGCACCAGCACCCGGCCGAGCACCTGCCCGCCGGTCAGGCCCATCCCGTACGCGGCGTCGCGCAGCTCGGGATCGACGCCCCTGATGCCCTCGAACGTGTTGACCAGGATCGGGGGCACAGCCAGCAGCACCAGGGGGATGACGACCGGCAGGATCGAGGCGGTGCCGAGCAGCAGCACGAACAGCACCAGCAGGCCAAGCGTGGGCAGCGCCCGGGCGAGGTTGGCGGTGACGACCACGAGGACGCCGCCCCGGCCGGTGTGCCCGATGAGCAGCCCGAGCGGGATCGCGATGAGCATGGCCAGCGCCAGTGCCAGCAGCGAGAACTCCAGGTGCTCCAGCAGCCGGGCCGGGATGCCGTCGGGGCCGGACCAGTTGGCCGGGTCGCCGAAGAAGTCGCTGAGCCAGCTCACGAGGTCCTCCTGGCTCGCACCCAGGGAGTGAGCAGCCGCTGCGCGAGGACGAGCAGCCCGTCGGCGACCAGGGCGAGCGCCACGATGAGCACGATGCCGACGATGACCGGCGGCAGGAACGGGTTCTGGTACGCGCGGGTGAACAGCATCCCGAGCCCTCCCTGGCCGATCAGCGCGCCGACGCTGACCAGGCTGATGCTGGAGACGGCGACCACTCGCAGCCCGGCGAGCACGACGGGGACGGCGATCGGCAGCTCGACCTGGACGAGGCGGCGCAGCGGCGTGAAGCCCATGGCCACGGCCGACTGGCGCACGTGGTCCGGCACCGCGCCGAGGCCGTCCACGACGGCGGGGATGAGCACGGCCATCGCGTAGAACGTCAACGGGATGATCACCGTGGTCTTGGACAGGCCGGTGACCGAGATCAGCAGCATGAAGACCGGCAGCGACGGCAGCGCGTAGACGACGTTGAACAGCCCGGTCGTCGGCTGGTAGAGCCAGCGCCAGCGGACGCTGGCCAGGCCGAGCGGCAGGGCGAGCAGGAGACCCACGACGATCGGCGCCAGCGACATGACGAGGTGGTCGCCGAGGAGGTCCTTGATGCTGCCGACCCGGCCGGTGTCCCAGTTGCGGGCGACCCACTCCCACAGGGACGGCGGCCCGTCGGCGGCCAACGGCAGGGACATCCGCTCACCCGACATCGGCGGCCTCCGCGAGCGCCTCGTCCAGGGCCTCCCGAGTGGCCACGCCGACGACCTTGCCCTCCTCGTCGACCGCCACCGCGCAGCCGGAGGGCGACAGCAGCGCCGCGTCGAGGGCGGAGCGCATGGAGTCGTGCCCGTGGCGGAACGTGCCGTACGGCTCGGGGGCGCCGTTCCCGGCGCCCGGCACCCAGCCGACCGGCCGGCCGTCCCCGGAGACGACGAGCACCCAGGGCTCCGGCGAGCCTCCGGAGAAGCCCGCGGGCACGGTCAGGTCGGTGCGCAGCCGTAGACCCTCGGTGGAGACGAACTGCAGGCGGCGGATGCCCCGGTCGTGGCCGAGGAACTCCCGCACGAAGTCGTCGGCGGGCTCCGACAGGAGCGTCTTGGGTGCGGCGAGCTGGGCCAGCCTGCCGCCGACGCGGAGCACGGCGACGCGGTCGCCCAGCTTGATGGCCTCGTCGATGTCGTGGGTGACGAAGACGATGGTCTTGTTCAGCTCGGCCTGGAGCCGCAGCAGCTCGTCCTGGAGGCTGGCGCGGACGACCGGGTCGACGGCGCTGAACGGCTCGTCCATGAGCAGCACGGGCGGGTCCGCGGCGAGCGCCCTGGCCACGCCCACGCGCTGCTGCTGGCCGCCGGAGAGCTGGAACGGGTAGCGCTCGCTCATCGCGGTGTCGAGGCCCACGCGTTCGAGCAGCTCCATGGCCCTGGCGCGGGCCTTTCTGCGGTCCCAGCCCAGGAGGAGCGGGACGGTGGCGACGTTGTCGACGATCTTCTTGTGCGGGAAGAGGCCGGCCTGCTGGATGACGTACCCGATGCCGCGCCGCAGGGTGGGCGGGTCGATGCCCTGCACCGGCTCGCCGTCGAGGAGGATGCGCCCCTCGGTCGCGTCGATCATCCGGTTGATCATCCGCAGGGACGTCGTCTTGCCGCAGCCGGACGGCCCGACGAACACGGTGATCTCCCCCGTGGGCGCCTCAAGGGTCAGGCCGTCCACGGCCACCGTGCCGTCCGCGTAACGTTTCGTGACGGCGTCGAATGTGATCACGCGCGACCTCTCGCTTGCCGGGCAGGGCCGCGGCCCCCCCTGCCACGACCGCCGCAAGATCTCTTCGGGCCCACCCTATGACCCCCGATACGGGTGTGTCGCGTCGCCCCGAGGGTTAAACGCTTCACCCCACCAGCGGGAATTCGCAACAAAACGGGATCTAGTGATGCGCCGATGGTGGCGACTTGGCATGATTGCCTCACCATCGGTAAGAACACCGGTACCGCAGGCCCCTTCTCCACCCCCGCATCGCAACACCAGCAAGAGGAACGGCCCGTGACCCAGCCGCTCACCGACCAGCGTGCCCGCGCCGAGTTGGTCGCAGAGCTCTACGACAGTCACGCCGCCGGGCTGTTCGCGTACTGTGCTGACCAGCTCGGCGACCCCGGCTCCGCGGCCGATGTCCTGATGTCCGTCCTCGCCGCCGTCCCCGCCTCCGTCCCGGCCCGCGCCGCGCTGTACGCGCTCGCCCGCCGCGAGATCGGCCGCCGCGACGTCGCCTACACGCCCCCTGTCGTCGATCCCCTCATCGATCCCGCCTCCGCCCTGGTGGAGCGCGCGCTGCACGAGCTGCGCCCGCACCACCGCGAGGTGCTGCTGCTCTCCGAGGTGTGCGGCCTGGACCGCGCCGAGCTGGCCTGGGTGCTCGACGTGGCGCCCGACACGGCCGGCGAGCTCCTGGACGCCGCCGCCCACCGCTACCGGCGCCTGCTCGGCGCCGCGCTCGACCGCGCGGCCGCCCGGCGCGTGCCGAAGCCGGTGGCCGACGTGTACGGGGCGCTGGGCGTCGCGCCGCTGCGCGACGTGCTCGGCCGCCTGCCGTGGCCGGAGCCGCCCGCCGCGCTGCGGGTGCACTTCGCCGGCTCCCGTACGGCCGGCACCGCGCCGATGTTCGTCAGGCCGCGCTGGCGGGTGCCGCCGGTCTGGCCGCTGCCGCTCGGCGCCCGTGCCCCGCTGACCAGCCCCGGGCTGTCCCCCGCCGAGCTGCTCAAGCCGCCGTCGCCGTCCCGCGTGCCGCCGCACGAGGCCACGACCGAGCCGATGCCGACGGTGGGCGACCCGTTCGCCCCGACCGACCGTGCCCGGCCGGGCACGGGGCTCACGCGGCCGTGGCAGGCGTTCACCTCCGCCCGCGACCAGGGGCTCGTCACGCGGGGACAGCCGCGGACCGGGGACTCCGGGGAACGGCCGGCCCTCCGGCCGAGCGGTGGTCCAGGCGGCGGTCCGGGCGGTGACGTGTTCGCCACGGGAGACGTGTTCCCGGTGCCCCGCGCCGCCCATACGGGCGTCCTGGCCGGGCCGGTGGCGGGTGACGTGCTGGACGACGAGCCGGCCACGCAGGAGATGCCCGCGATCCGGGCCGGTGACGTGCTCGTCCACAAGACGCCCGACTCCCCGGGCGCGACCGGGGGGAGCGGCGCGCCGGGCAGCCTGTTCGCCCGGCGCGACCGGCCGGCCGAGCCGGTCTACCGGCTGCCGCTCCCGGCGGACGGCGACAAGCCCACGCCCGTGACCGCGTCGGCGTCGGCGTCGGCGTCGGCGTCCACGACGACCTCGTCCCCCACCGCCACGGAGCCCGCGAGCGGGGACGGGGCCGATGACGCCGGTGCCGCCGCCGCCAAGCCGCCGAAGCCCCGCAGGGACGCCCCGCCCAAGCCGCTGCGCTCGGGCAGGGACGCCCCGCCCAGGCCGCCGCGCTCCGGCAAGGGCGCGCCGCGCAAGGGACGGCCGCGCCCGCGCCGGCACCACGACTGGGCGTGGGAGCTGATCGGGTTCCTGATCTGCGTGGCGATCGCGATGATCGTGTTCTTCTCGGTCCCCGCCCTGCTCAGTCCCTGACGGTCACCGGCCCCCGGGCGGGACGGGGCGGTCAGCCGGCGGAGAGGATCAGGCCGCTGGTCGGCACGCCCGTCCCGGCCGTCACCAGGACGTGCTCCACCTCGGGCACCTGGTTGGCCGACGTGCCGCGGATCTGGCGCACGGCCTCGGCGATGCCGTTCATGCCATGGATGTACGCCTCGCCGAGCTGGCCGCCGTGCGGGTTGACCGGGAGCCGGCCGCCCAGCTCGATGCCGCCGTCGCGCAGGAACCCGGCGGCCTCGCCCCGGCCGCAGAACCCCAGCTCCTCCAGCTGCGCGAGGACGAACGGGGTGAAGTGGTCGTACAGGATGGCGGTCTGCACGTCCTGCGGGGTGAGCCCGGACGCCTCCCACAGCTGGCGGCCGACGACGGACATCTCGGGCAGGCCGGTCATGTCGTCCCGGTAGTAGCTGGTCATCATCAGCTGCCCCTCCCCGGCCCCCTGCGCGGCGGCCGTGACCACGGCGGGAGAGCGCCGCAGGTCCCGCGCCCGCTCGGCGGAGGTGACGACCAGGGCCACCGCCCCGTCGCTCTCCTGGCAGCAGTCGAACAGCCGCAGCGGCTCCACGATCCAGCGCGACGCCTGGTGCTCCTCCAGCGTGATGGGCCGCTGGTAGAACCAGGCGGCCGGGTTCGTGGCGGCGTGGCGGCGCATCGCCACCGCGACCCGGCCGAAGTCCTCGGACGTGGCGCCGTAGGCGTGCATGTACCGCCGGGCGAACATCGCCACCCACGCCGCCGGCGTCATCAGCCCGAACGGCACGTGCCAGCTCATCTCCAGCCCCTGTGACGTCGGCTGGCCGCCCAGCCGCGCGTCGGGCTGCCCGAAGCGCCGGCCCGACCGCTCGTTGAAGGCCCGGTAGCAGACGACCGTGCGGGCCATGCCGGTGGCGACGGCCATGACGGCGTGCGCCACCGTCCCGCAGGCCGCGCCGCCGCCGTACTCGACCCGGGAGAAGAACGTCAGGTCGCCCGCCCCGATCTCCCGGGCCACGGCGATCTCCTGGTTGGTGTCCTGGGTGAAGGTCACCATCCCGTCCACCTCGGACGGGTCGAGGCCGGCGTCGTCCAGCGCCGCGAACACGGCCTCGGCGGCCAGCCGGAGCTCCGACCGGCCGGAGTCCTTGCTGAACTCGGTGGCGCCGATGCCCGCGATGGCGGCTCGCGATCCCAACACGTACTGGCTCCTCATGGTTCTTCGGACAAGGCCCGCGCTCGGGGAGAAGGGCGCCGTCGGGGAGGAGGGCGCTCTAGGGGGAAGGGTGCCCTAGGGAAGAAGGGTGAAGGTGACGGTGGCGGTGGCGTGGTCGCCGAGGCTGACCTTGCCGCGCACCTCGACCGTGTAGTCGGACCCGTCCCGCGTGACGATCGTGCCGTTGAAGCTCAGGCGGTCGCCCGCGTACGCGGGCACGCCGAGCTTGACGTTGATGCGCCTGATGATCGCCTCAGGCCCCGTCCAGTCGGTGACGTACCGCTCGACCAGGCCCATCGTGGTCAGGATGTTGAGGAAGATGTCCTTGGAGCCCTGCGCGCGCGCACCGCCGACGTCGTGGTGGACCGGAGTGAAGTCCATGGTGGCCAGGGCGGTGGAGACGACCACCGTGGGCGTGAGGTCGATCGACAGCTCGGGCAGGACCGCGCCGATCTCGATCTGGTCTTCGGTCAGCGTCCGCATCACGACTCCCGTGGCGCCCACATAGGAAGGATCAGTTCGTCGTCCATTGCCCGATAGGTCGCGCGCAACTTCATACCGATACCCACCGCGTCAGGCGGGCAGTCCACGACATTGCCCACAATCCTCACCCCTTCCGGCAGTTCCACCACGGCCACCACGAAAGGCGTCTCGCGTCCCGGGACCGGCGGGTGGTGGTGGACGACGTAGCTGAAGACCGTGCCCTCGCCCCGGGCGACGACGTACGACCGGTTGGCCGAGCGGCAGGCCGGGCAGACGGGGCCGGGCGGGTGCCGGAGCCGGCCGCAGTCGGCGCAGCTCTGGATGCGCAGCTCGCCGTCCCGCACGCCGTCCCAGAAGAACGCGGTGTCCCGGTTCCGCGCGGGTCTCAGCGGGTACGGCTCGCGCCCCGCCGGCTCCGGCCGCACGACGGGGGGCGGGCCCTCCCGTCGCCGGTGGGGCCGGAACTTGAGCACCCGGAACATCATCTCGGCGACCGGCTCGTCCCCCTCGCCGTACCAGGTGACGTTCCACGTGGCGAAGTACCCCTCGCCCAGCGCGGTGCGCTTGGGGCCGGTCAGGCCCGAGAAGCGGGTGGCCGGCGTGAGCCGCTCGCCCACGCGCGCGTGGCGGTGGTAGGTCTGCTCGCAGTTGGTCGCCACCACGCCTGTGTAGCCCCCGGCGTCCAGCGCGGCCAGCATGTCGTCCACCGGCGAGCGGTCCTTGGCGTCGCGCCGGACGCCGGGCATCGTCCAGACCTGGGCCATCGCCGGCGGGGCGATGCCCTTGTCGAGGTACGTCCGGTTGGTGTCGCCCATCGCGTCCAGCCAGTGCCTGATCATCGGCAGGTTGACGGGGTCGGCGGCCGGGGTGCCGCGCACCTCCCCCAGCGCGGCCTGCTTGTCCGCGAGCTCCCGCAGCTCCGGCTCGCTCATCCGGGTGGGCCCGGTCATCGGGGCGGCCTCGGCAGGTTCAGGCCGAGCATGGCGATCAGCTCCCGCTGCACCTCGTTGACGCCGCCGCCGAAGGTCAGCACGACGGCGCCCTTGACCCCGTGGTCCACGCGTTCGAGCAGCTCGGCGGTCTCCGGGTCGGACGGGTCGCCGTACCGGGCGAGCACGTCGCCGACCAGCCGGCCGACCTCCTGCATCCGCTCCGAGCCGTAGATCTTGGTGGCGGAGGCGTCGGGCGCCCCCAGCCAGCCGAGGTCCATGTTGGCGGCCACCTGCCAGTTGAGCAGCTCGTTCGTACGGAAGTAGGCGCGCACCCGGCCGAGCGCCCGGCGCACGTCCGGCTCGCCGGCCAGCCCCGTACGGCGCGCCCAGGCCAGGAACCGGTCGTAGGTCTGGCCGAGGTTGCCGGCCGGCCCCAGCGTGACCCGCTCGTGGTTGAGCTGGTTGACGATGAGGTCCCAGCCCTTGTCCACCTCGCCGACGACCATGTCCACCGGGACGCGGACGTCGGAGTAGTACGTGGCGTTGGTGTGGTGGCGGCCGTCCATGGTGACGATCGGCGTCCACGAGTAACCCGGGTCGGCCGTGGAGGCGATCATCATGGTGATGCCCTTGTGCTTCTTCGCCCCGGGGTTCGTGCGGGCGGCCAGCCAGATGTACTGCGCGTAGTGGGCGCCGCTGGTGAAGATCTTCTGGCCGTTGACGACGTAGTGGTCGCCGTCGAGGACCGCGGTGGTGCGCAGCGAGGCCAGGTCCGTGCCCGCCTCGGGCTCGCTGTAGCCGATGGCGAAGTGGCACTCCCCGGCCAGGATGCGGGGCAGGAAGAACTCCTTCTGCTCCGGCGTGCCGTACTGCATCAGCGTGGGCCCGACGGTCTGCAGCGTGATGATCGGGTACGGCACGCCGGCGCGGGCGATCTCGTTGGCGAAGATCTGCTGCTCGACGGGGCCGAAGCCGCCTCCGCCGTACTCCTTCGGCCAGCCGAGGCCGAGCTTGCCGTCGCGGCCGAGGCGGCGGCAGTGCTCCATGTACGTCTCGCCGAACGGGTCGTCGGCGATCTTGCGGCGTTCGTCGTCGGTGAGACAGTGACGGAAGTACTCGCGCAGCTCGTCGCGGAGCCCGCGCTGGTCCGGGGTCAGGTCGATGAGCATCAGGCGAGCGCTCCGATCAGGTCGAGCTGGGCGTCCTGGCCGCCGAGCAGGAACGACAGGTGCTTGGCTTGGGCGAAGTACCGGTGCAGCGGGTAGGTCACGTCGAGGCCGAGGCCGCCGTGCAGGTGCTGGCAGGTGTAGAGCGCCCTGAACGCCTCGCCGACGTGGAAGGCGGCCAGCGCCACGTCCTCCTCGGCCGGCAGGCCCTCGCCCAGCCGCCAGACGGCCGACCACATGGCCACGTCCAGTGCCCGCCCGGCGATGTAGACGTCGGCGATCTGCATGGTCACGGCCTGGAACTGCGCCAGCGCCCGGTCGAACTGCCGGCGCGTCCTGATGTAGCCGGTGGTCAGCTCCAGCGCCCCGGCGAGCACGCCGCTCGCCTGGGCGGCCACGGCGGCGGTGAGGACGTGCCGCAGGCCGTCCACGGCCTCGGGTCCGGCGACCCGCTCCGCGGGGGTCCGGTCGAGGACGACGGTGGCGGCGGGCTCCCCGGTGGAGGCGAACTCGGGCCTCGACTCGGGCTCCGACACCAGGAACACGCCTGCGTCGGCGGTGACCAGGACGTCGGACTCCAGGTACGGGACGCCGGTCTTCCGGCCGGTCAGCACCCAGCCGTCGCCGGTCCGGTCCGCGGTGGTCGCGGGCGGGTCGGCCGGGGCCCGGCCGGGCTCCCTGAGCGCGATGGTGGCGGAGCGCTCCTGCTGGGGGCGGGTGCCGTGCCGGCTGAGGAACAGCGAGGCGGCCAGGGCCGGCAACGCGGGCACCGACGCGGCGCGGGCACCGACCTCGCGCAGCACCACGGCCATCTCGACGGGGCCGAGCCCCGCGCCACCGGCCTCCTCGGGCAGGCAGACGCCGAGCAGCCCGGCCTCGCGCAGCCGCCGCCCGGGTTCGTCCTTCGTGAGCAGCTCGGCGGTCAGCTCGCGCAGGTCGCGCCGGGTCTCGTCCAGGCCGAAGTCCATCATTCCTCCCGTAGGTGTGCCAGTAGGTGTGCGCGGCCGTTCCTGGCGAAGTCGTCCTCGATGGCCTTGACGTCGTCCTCCTCCAGCCGCCGCCACCCGTCCCGGGCGGGAGACGGCCCGGGCGGACGCCACCAGACGGGGTCGGCCGTGCGCCAGGCGTCGCGGGCGAGCACGCGCTTGACGACCTTGTGCGAGGCGGTCTGCGGCAGAGCCGGCGCGATGCGGACGTAGCGGGGCACGGCCTTACGGCCGACGTCGGGCCGGGCGGCGAGGAAGGAGGCGAACGCGGCCGGGGAGAACGGTTCGGCCATCACCAGCGCCGCCATCGGCTGGTCGCCGGCCGCCGCGTCGGGCACCGGGTACACCGCCGCCTCCACCACGCCGGGGAACTCCCGCAGGGCCGCCTCGATCGGGGCCACCGCCAGGTTCTCACCGTCCACGCGCAGCCGCTCGGTGCCGCGGCCGGCGAAGAACACGTGGCCGCGCGCGTCGGCGTAGGCGAGGTCACCCGACCAGAACGCGCCGTCGCGCAGCCGCTCGGCGTCCGCCTCGGGGTCGTCGTAGTAGCCGTCGAACAGGCCCGCGCCGGCCACGTTGACCAGCTCGCCGATGGCCTCGTCCGGGTTGAGCAGCCGGCCGTCCTCGACGCGCGCCGGGGGGCAGCGGGCGCCGGTGAACGGGTCGCGGATCTCGACGTCGTCCGGCAGCCGGCCGAGCGACCCCGGCGGGGCGGCCGGGTCCGGGGTGAGGGAGATCGCGGTCTCCGTGGACCCGAACGCGTCGATCACCCGGCAGCCGAACCGCTCGCCGAAGCGCCTGGTCGCCGTGGCGCTGCCCTCGTTGCCGAAGGCCAGGCGGAGCGGGTTGCCGGCGTCGTCGGGGCGGTCCGGGGTGGCGAGGACGTACGACAGGGCCTTGCCGACGTAGTGCAGGTACGTGCAGCCGTACCGCCTGACGTCGGGCAGCAGGCCGGAGGCCGAGAACCTGCGCCGCAACGCCAGCGCGGCGCCCGACGCGACGGCCGGGGCGTAGGCGGCCATGAGGGCGCCGGAGTGGAACAGCGGCATCGAGCAGTAGACGACGTCGTCAGGGGTGAGCAGAGCGCCCAGGCTGCGGCCGGGCACGGCGAGCTTGCGCTGGGTGATCCGCACGGCCCGGGGACGCCCGGAGGTGCCGGAGGTGAAGATCAGCATCACCAGGTCGCCGGGCCCGGGCCCCGCCCCCTCCGTGGGCGCGGTCAGCTCCGTGGGGGCGGTCGGCTCCGTGGGGGCGGAATCGGCCGCGAGCGTCGCGAAGGGGGCGCGGGGCACGCCGAGGTCGCGGGCCAGCCGGGTGGCGGACTCCTCGTACGGCTCGTCGTACAGGAGCAGGGCGACGTGGGTCGCCGCGGCGTCGCGGGACAGCTCGGCGGGCGAGCGCGTGGGGTTCAGCGCGACCACCACGGACCCGCCCAGGGCGGCTGCGCCCACGAGGAACAGCAGCTCGGGCACGTTGTCGCAGAGCACGCCGACGTGCGGCCGGCCGGCGGCGCGGGCCGCGCGCCAGGAGGGGACGGTACGGGTGCCGAGCCAGCCGGCGGCGGCCCGGCAGGCCGCCACGTGCTCACGCCAGGACCACTCCCGGCCTTCGAAGAGCAGGCCGGGACGGTCGTCGCCGGCCCGTGCCAGGAGCAGGGCGGCGAGCGTGTCCGCGGGCATGGCGCCTCCAACAAGCGCTCGGTCAAACGATCCGCAAACTAGAACAGATTCTAGTATTTGTCCAGCGCCCACACACCCCCAGAAGTCCCGATATATGCGTGTAACGCCGTGGACATGGGCCTATACAGGGTTCTTTGTGACTCGTCAGTAACAAGCCGTGCCAGGAAGAAATCAGATAACGTGTTCTTATGCGTACTCCGCACGCGGCCGTCACCGCGCCCTCCGTCGACACCGAGGGGACCATGGTGAGCCATCCCACGCCTGGCGGGCCCACTGCCGAGGGACAGGGTGCCGATGCACAGGGCGCCGGTGGGCAGGGTGCCGGTGGGCACAGTGTCCGCACGCGCAGCCAGCACCAGCGCCGCAAGCGGATCGTCCAGGCCGCCGCCGCCCTCGCCTCGCGCGGCGGCGTCGAGGCCATGCAGATGCGCACCGTCGCCGAGCGGGCCGGCGTCGCGCTCGGCACCCTGTACCGCTACTTCCCGTCCAAGATGGATCTGGTCGTCGCGGTGGTCGGCGAGGAGATCGACCTGCTGGAGAGCAGCATCGAGCGCCGCCCGCCGAGCGCGTCGACCCCGGCGGGGCGGGCCGTGGACGTGCTGATGCGCGCCACGCGCGGCCTCATGCGCGAGCCGGAGCTGGCCGACGCGCTGATTCGCTCACTCATCCTGGCCGAGGTCGAGACGCCGTTCGGCGACCGCATGACCGGCCTGCTGCTGCGGGTCTCGGCCGCGGGGCTGACCCGCGACCAGGCCACCGAGGAGCAGGTCGCCCTGGCCGGCTCGCTGTCCAGCATCTGGGTCCAGGAGCTGCTGGAGATGCTGCGCGGCCGGCGCACCTACGACCAGATCCAGCGCCGCATCGAGATCGCCGCCGACCGCCTCCTCACCGGCATCGCCTGACCCGCCCGACGTGAGCGGCCGGGCCCGACCGGGCTCAGGCCCGCGCCGGCTCCTCGCGTGTGGCGCGGAACGTGCGGCGGTAGACGTGCGGCGAGACGCCCAGCGCGGCGTGCAGATGCCGCCGGAACGACGCCGCCGTGCCGAAGCCCGCGCGGTCCGCCACCCCGTCCATCGGCAGGTCGCTCGTCTCCAGCAGGCGGCGGGCCAGCTCGATCCGTTGCCGCGTGAGCCACTGCCCCGGGCTCGTCCCCACCTCGTCACGGAAGCGCCGGGTGAACGTGCGCCTGCTCATGCCCGCGTGCCGGGCCAGGTCGGCGAGTTGGAGAGGCTCGCCGAGACGGCTCAGCGCCCACGCCCGGGTCGGCGCCGTGCCGGCGGTGGACGGCTCCGGCACCGGGTGCTCGATGTACTGCGCCTGGCCGCCGTCGCGCCAGGGCGGGACGACGCAGCTGCGCGCCACCTGGTTGGCGACCTCGCTGCCGTGGTCGCGGCGCAGCAGGTGCAGGCAGAGGTCCACGCCGGAGGACGCGCCGGCGGAGGTGAGCACGTCGCCGTCGTCCACGAACAGCACCCCGGCGTCCATCCGCACCCGCGGGAAGGTCGCGGCGAAGCGCTCGGCGTGCTTCCAGTGGGTGGTGGCCGGGCGGTCGTCCAGCAGCCCGGCGGCGGCCAGGACGAAGGTGGCCACGCAGATCGACACCGTCCGCGCGCCGGGCCGTACCCGGGAGAGGGCTTCGAGCAGGCCGGGCGGCAGGTCGTCCGGGCCCGTGACGGCCGAGTGGGAGGAGGCGGCGGGCAGCACGACGGTGTCGGCCGTCGCGAGCGCATCGGCGTCGTGCGCGGCGGCGATGGAGAAGTCGGCGGCCGTGCGCACCGGCCCGCCGTCGAGCGTGCAGGTCAGCACCTCGTAGAGCGGCTCACCGGCCGGGCCGCGGGCCGTGGCGAAAATCCTCGACGGGATGCTCAGCTCGAACGGGATGACGCCGTCGAGCGCCAGGACGGCCACACGATGCATGGCCCGATCTTTGCACAGCTTGACCCCCGGGCCACTCGCGACCGGAGGCAGCCCGGCAGCACGCTGGACCCATGAAGATGCGAGCGATCAGCCAGGACGCCCTGGGCGGACCCGAGGTGCTGAAGACGGTGGAGCTGGACCGGCCGGAGCCCCGGCCCACGGAGGTGCTGGTACGGGTGCACGCGGCCGGGGTCAACCCGGCCGACTGGAAGACGCGGGCATCGGGCGGACATCTCGGGTCACCGCCGTTCGTGCTGGGCTGGGACGTCTCGGGCGTGGTCGAGGCCGTGGGGCTGGGGACCACGATCCACAAGCCGGGCGACGAGGTGTTCGGGATGCTGCCGTACCCGTTCGGCAATGGCGCCTACGCCGAGTACGTGACCGCGCCCGCGCGGACCTTCGCCCGCAAGCCCGCGGCCGTCGACCACACGGGGGCCGCCGCGATTCCGCTGGCCGCGCTGACGGCCTGGCAGGCGCTGGTCGACACCGCCGGGACCCGCTCCGGCGACCGGGTGCTCGTGCACGCGGCGGCGGGCGGCGTCGGGCACTTCGCCGTGCAGATCGCCAAGGCGCGCGGCGCATACGTGATCGGCACGGCCGGCGCCGCCAAGCACGAGTTCCTGCGCGGCCTGGGGGCCGACGAGCTCATCGACTACCGGAGCGAGGACTTCGCCGAGGTGGCGCGGGACGTGGACGTGGTCGTCGACACGATCGGCGGCGAGTACGGCCCGCGGTCGCTGCGGACCCTGCGGCGGGGCGGCGTGATCGTCTCGCTCACGCTGACGCTGCTGGACCCGGGCCTGCACGCGGCCGCCGCCGAGCAGGGCGTCCGCTCGGAGGCCATGCTGGTGGAGCCGGACCACGCGGCGCTGCGGGCCCTCGCGGCGCTGGTCGACGCCGGGCGGCTACGGCCCGAGATCGCGGCCGTCATGCCCCTGGCCGACGTGGCCAAGGCCCACGAGCTGGGCGAGTCGGGACGCACCACCGGGAAGATCGTCCTCACGGTCGCGTGACGGCCGCCGGTATGGACCCGCGAGGTCCCGGCGGCTCATCGCGGGTCGTTCCCGCGGACCTGTGCCCGGATTCTGTCGGTGACGGGGCGTATACAGGGGGAATGAGCGACAGGCCATCGACGGAAGACTTCCTCAGGCTGGCCGACCCCATGCGCCGGGAGCTGCTCGCGCACTGCTATCGCATGACGGGATCGGTGCACGACGCCGAGGACCTCGTCCAGGAGACCTACCTGCGCGCCTGGCGCGCCTACGACGGGTTCGAGGGGCGCTCGTCCCTGCGCACCTGGCTCTACCGCATCGCCACCACCGTCTGCCTGACCGCGCTGGAGAGCCGAGGGCGCCGGCCGCTGCCCACGGGGCTGGGCGCGCCCAGCTCGGAGCCGGCCGCGCCGCTGACCCAGCGGCCGGAGGTGCCGTGGCTGGAGCCGGTCCCCGACGGCATGGTGGGGGCCGGCGCCGACGACCCGGCCGCGATCGTGACCTCGCGCGAGAGCATCCGGCTCGCGCTCATCGCGGCCCTGCAGCACCTGCCGCCCCGGCAGCGGGCCATCCTGGTGCTGCGCGACGTGCTGCGGTGGCGGGCCGCCGAGGTGGCCGAGGCGCTGGAGACCACGACGGCCGCCGTCAACAGCGGCCTCCAACGGGCCCGGGCGCAGCTCAACGACGTGTCGCCGAGTCTCGACGACCCCGCGCCGCCGCTGCCCCACGAGCAGCGGGCGCGGCTCGACCGCTACGTGGCGGCGTTCGAGAGCTACGACGTGGCGGCGATCGTGGAGCTGTTCACCAAGGACGCGGTCTGGGAGATGCCGCCCTACACCGGCTGGTACCAGGGGGCCGAGCAGATCGGACGGCTCATCGCGGTCAACTGCCCGGCCCAGCGGCCGGGCGACCTGTGGCTGGTGCCGATCGCGGCCAACGGCCAGCCGTCCTTCGCGGTGTACTTCCGCCAGGGTGACACCTATCACGCGTTCTCGTTGATGGTGCTGACGCTCGCCGCCGAAGGAATCCGCCACGTGGGGATGTTCTTCGACGTCGGGCTCTTCGATCCGTTCGGGCTTCCGCACTCGTTGCCCGCCCCGGAGCAGGCTTCCGCCGGAAAGTAGAACGAGTTACAGTCTGCTCCGGAGCATCGTTCTGGAGGCGACTGTGGGCACACCTGTGATCGTCGAGGCCGTCCGCACCCCCATCGGCAAGCGCGACGGCTGGCTGTCCGGACTCAAGCCGCAGCAGGTGCTCGCCGCCGCCCTCACCGGGCTGGTCGAGCGCTCCGGCATCGACCCGGCCGCCGTCGGCCAGGTCTTCGCCGGTTGCGTGACCCAGGCGGGCGAGCAGGGCGGGCACGTGGGGCGCTACTCCTGGCTGTACGCGGGGCTGCCGTACCAGACGGGGGTCACCACGGTCGACGCGCAGTGCGGGTCGTCGCAGCAGGCCGTGCACCTCGCGGCGGCGATGATCAGGGCCGGCGTCATCGAGGTGGGCGTGGGGTGCGGCGTCGAGGTCATGAGCCGCGCGCCGCTGGGCAGCAACGTGCTGCCTGCCAAGCCGCGGCCCGACGACTGGAGCATCGACCTGCCGGGCCAGTTCACCGCCGCCGAGCGCATCGCCGCGCGGCGCGGGCTGACCCGGGAGCGGCTCGACTGGTTGGGGGCGCGCTCGCAGCAGCTCGCGGCCAAGGCGTGGGCCGACGGCCGGTTCGAGCGGGAGCTCGTGCCGGTCGGCGACGTCCGCAGGGACCAGGGGCTGCGCGAGACCACCACCGAGAGCCTGGCCCGGCTCAAGCCGATCCTCGGCGAGGAGGCCCTGCACACCGCCGGCACCTCGTCGCAGATCTCCGACGGAGCCGCCGCGGTGCTGGTGATGAGCGAGGAGGCGGCCCGCGCGCACGGTCTGCGCCCGAGGGCTCGCATCCTCGCCCAGGCGCTGGTGGGCGCGGAGCCGTACTACCACCTCGACGGGCCGGTGGAGGCGACCGCGAAGGCCCTGGCCATGGCCGGGATGTCGATCGGCGACATCGACCGGTTCGAGGTCAACGAGGCGTTCGCCGCGGTCGTGCTGTCGTGGGCGAGCGTCCACGAGCCGGACTTCGACCGCGTCAACGTCAACGGCGGCGCCATCGCGCTCGGCCACCCGGTGGGCGCCACCGGGGCCCGGCTGCTCACCACGGCGCTGCACGAGCTGGAGCGCTCGGACTCCTCCACGGCCCTGGTGTCGATGTGCGCGGGCGGCGCCCTGGCCACGGCCACCATCCTCGAACGCGTGACCTGACGCCGGACGCGCCGTTCCGTGTCGCCTAGGTGCGAGAAAGACCTTTCCGTCCCCCGTTCCGTCCGCCACACTCGTTCCACGCTCACGCAAGACGGGGGATCAGCCCATGAGAAGGACCCGCCGCAGGCCGTACGCCGAGCAGCGCCCGCAGGACCTCGGCGGCGGGGTGTGGAGCGTGCCGGTGCCGATCCCCGGCAACCCGCTGGGCTACACCCTCGTCTACGCGATCGAGTCGCCCCAGGGACCGGTCCTGGTCGACGCGGGATGGAACCACCCCGACGCGTGGGAGGCGCTGAGCGGCGGGCTCGCCACGCTGGGCATGGACGTTGCCACGGTACGCGGCGTGGTGGTCACGCACTTCCACCCCGACCACGCCGGCCTGGCCGGCCGGGTACGGGAGGAGTCGGGCGGCTGGATCGCGATGCACGAGGCGGACGCGGCGCTGGTCAGGCTGATCCGCGGAGCCGGCGACGGTGAGCAGCAGGCGTTCCAGGCGGACATGCTCAAGCGGGCCGGAGCCGACGCGGACGACCTGGAGGCGGTCGCCGCCGAGCGCCCGCTGCCGCCGGCGCAGCCGGACCGGGAGCTGGCCGACGGCGAGCTGATCGACCTGCCGGGCCGCAAGCTGCGGGCCGTCCACACGCCCGGCCACACCCCGGGCCACATCTGCCTGCACCTGGAGGACGCGAACCGGCTGTTCACCGGCGACCACGTCCTGCCCGACATCACCCCGCACATCGGCATCTACCCCTACGACCGTGACGACGTGGACCCGCTGGGCGACTTCCTGGCCTCGCTGGACCGGGTAGGCGAGCTGGGGCTCCTGGACGCCCTCCCCGCACATGAATGGATATTTCCTGATGTGGCGGCGCGAGCGGCCGAGATCCGCCACCATCACGAGGACAAGCTCGCCCGGCTGGCCACGTCGCTGGCCGAGCGCGCGGAGCCGCTGACCATCTGGGAGACCGCCGCGATGATGACCTGGAACCGTCCGTGGGACGCCCTGGGGCCCATGCTGAGGGGCATGGCCGCCGGGGAGGCGGCGGCGCATCTCCGGACGCTGGAGGCCCGGGGCTCCATCAGGCGCGTCCAAGGAGTCGATGCGGTCCGCTTCCAGGCCATAGAATCCTAGACATCCGATGTCTAGGGAGAAAAGCGTGGCGGTCACCGACGCGGCCATCGACAAGATCAAGCAGATGATCCTCTCCGGCGAGCTCACCCCCGGGGACCGGCTTCCCAAGGAGGCCGACCTCGCCGAACGGCTCGGCCTGTCACGCAACTCGCTGCGCGAGGCCGTCCGCGCCCTCGCCCTGATCAACGTCCTGGACGTACGGCAGGGCGACGGCACGTACGTCACCAGCCTGGAGCCCAGGCTGCTGCTCGACACCATGTCGTTCGTGCTCGACCTGCACCGGGACGACACCGTCCTGCAGTTCTTCGAGGTACGCCGCATCCTGGAGCCGGCCGCCACCGCTATGGCCACCAAGCTCATGACCGACGACGAGATCGACGAGCTGCGGGTGATCCTGGAGTCGCTGCCCGCCGAGCCGACCGTCGAGGAGCTGGTGGCCAACGACCTGGAGTTCCACCAGCGCATCGCGCAGGGGTCGGGCAACACCGTGCTCTGCTCGTTCATCGAGAGCCTGTCCGGGCCGACCACCCGGGCGCGCATCTGGCGCGGCCTGACCCAGGAGGGCGCGATGGAGAAGACCCGCGAGCAGCACACCGCGATCTACGAGGCCATCGCCGCCCGCCAGGCCGACGTGGCCCGCTCCTGGGCCACGGTGCACGTGGCGGGCGTCGAGTCCTGGCTCCGCAAGGCCCTGGACTGACCTTCCCGCCTGGCTACCCGCTGGGCGGACGGCCGGTGAGGCGCCAGAACTGGCGCTTGTTCTCCTCGCGTACCGCGACGCCCAGCCGGGCCAGCTCCAGCCGGAGCTGCTCCGCGTCCTCGCCGTCGCCCTTCTCCAGCGCGCGGGCGCGGGCCCTGAAGTAGGCGTGGGCGGCGTCGGTCAGGTCCGGGAGGCCGTCGGCCCAGCGCCGGAACTCCTCCCGGTGCGGGTCGCCCTCCCGCCAGGGGTAGCCGTGGGCCTGGAAGGCGGCGGCCAGCGGGCCCGGCCGGGGCAGGTCGCCGCCCTGCCGTACGAGCTCCTCGGTGTCGTGGCCGAGCAGCACGAGCTGCTTGGCGTCGAGGAACACCGCGGCGATCGACCCGCGCGGCACCTCCCGCCGGGAACCGCGGTGGGCGACGGCCACCTGCCGGTCGTCCACGACGACCTTCACGGTGTACTCGTCGGCGATCACGGCCAGCACCAGCCCGGCGACGGCGCCGAGGGCCACCGCCCCGATCGTGAACGCCGTCGGCGGGATCGACCCGACCAGCCGCAGCGGCCCCTCGAACGGGGTCCACGGCAGCGACGCGGCCCACCCGGCGACGTACCGCAGGAGCCAGCCCGCCCCGGCGCCCAGCAACGGGAAGGCGACCCAGATGAGGACGCGCTCCCCCAGGGCGGGCAGGGCCGTCGCGTCCGGCGGGGACGGGGCTCCGGAGGGCATGGGTGGGCTCCTTGTCGGTCGCGTGGGGCTCCGCAGCAACCGTAACCGCGACCGGCGGGCCGCCCTTCATCCGAAAGTATCGGCCGTGCGCGACTTTGGTCGTCAGCGGCGGCCCGTCACGCGCTCGCGGCGGCCCGTGCCGGCACCACCTCGTACGAGGCGGTGCCGGCCGTACGAGGCGGTGCCGGCGGTTCCGACGGTGCGGACCGTGCGGGCGGGCGTGCCGGGGGTAGGAGAGCCGTGTGGCCGACAAACTCGAGCGATACCGGAGCAAACGCGACCCCCGCCGTACCCCCGAGCCCGTCCCCGCCGAGCCTCCCGCCCGCGACCCCTCATCCGGCCTCGACGGCTCCGACGGCGCCCGGAAGCCCGGCGGCGCCGCGTACGTGATCCAGGAGCACCACGCCCGCTCCCTGCACTGGGATCTGCGGCTGGAGCGCGACGGCGTGCTCGCCTCGTGGGCCGTCCCGAAGGGCCTGCCGGCCGACCCCGCCGTCAACCACCTGGCCGTCCACACCGAGGACCACCCGATGGAGTACCTCACCTTCCACGGCGAGATCCCGGCGGGCGAGTACGGCGGCGGCACGATGACGATCTGGGACCGGGGCACGTACGAGACGGAGAAGTGGTCGGATCGCGAGGTCAAGGTGGTGCTGCGCGGGTCCCGTGCCTCGGGACGGTTCGTGCTGTTCCAGACGAACGGCAAGAACTGGATGATCCACCGGATGGACCCGCCGGCGCGCGACCCGTTCCCGCCGCTGGAGCCGATGCTGCCGATCGAGCGCGCCCGGCCGCCGCGCGACGAGGAGGCGTACGCGTTCGAGTTCGCGTGGGGCGGCCGGCGGGTGCTGGTGCTGATCGACGGCGGACGGACGGACGCCGCGCGGGAGCACCCGTGGCTGCGGCCCCTCGCCGCCTCGTTCGGCAGCCGCAGCGCGGTCCTGGACGGAGAGGTCGTCACGCTGGGCGGCGCGGAGGTCCTGGTCTGCTACGACCTGCTGTACGACGACGGCCGCTCGCTGGTGGCCGAGCCGTTCACGGTTCGCCGCGCGGCCCTGGAGGCGCTCGGGCTGTCGGCGGCGCGCTGGCAGACGGCCCCGTCGTGGCCGGGCCAGGCGGCACCGGTCCGCCGGGCCGCCCGCGAGCAGGGCCTGCCGGGCATCGTCGCCAAACGCCTCGATGCCCCGTACGAGCCGGGCCCGTCCAGGGCATGGCTCCTCATCCCCTCCGCCAAGCCGTAGCAAGGGGCGACCAACGCGTCAGGATCATGGCGGCCGACGTGTCAGCCATGGTGCGACCAACATGCCACACGAGTGTGTCATCCTGGGGGAATGGTCACCCCTCCATTGGGCACTGTGATTCCCAGACGTGCTGAGCGTGCCGTGAGCGAGGCGCTTTCCGACACGCGCGTGGTGCTGATCAACGGAGCGCGCCAGTGCGGCAAGAGCACGCTGGTCAGAGGAGTGGCCAAAGACGTCGCCGCGGAGTGGCGTGACCTTGACGATCCTGTCGCCCGACAGGCCGCGGTCTCGGATCCGGCCGGCTTCGTGGACTTCCCGCAGCTCATGGTCGTCGACGAGATCCAGCGGGTTCCCGAGCTGCTGCTGGCGATCAAGGCTCAGGTAGACCGCGACCCGCGCCCGGGCCGCTATCTGCTGACGGGCTCGTCCCGGCTGCTCGGTCTTCGCGATCTACCGGACACCCTTCCGGGCCGGATGGAGACCATCGAGCTGTGGCCCTTCTCGCAGGGCGAGATCGACGGCACGGCCGACGGCTTCGTCGATGCCGTGTTCGCGCAGGGACCGGAGCTGCGTCACACGACGGGCGTATCGCGGGCCGGTTACGCCGCGCGTCTCGTACGAGGAGGATTCCCCGAGGCTGTGGCTCGGCAGAACGCGCGACGGAGCCAGCGTTTCTTCGACTCGTACGTGGGTGATCTGATCGCCCGGGACATCCGCCAGCTCTCCGAGATCGAGCGATCAGGTCAGATGCGCGCGCTGTTGCGCATGCTCGCCGCCCGCTCCGGGCAGCTCCTCATGGCCAACGGACTCAGCAACGAGCTGCAGCTGTCGGCGAGCACCGTCCACCGATACCTCGCCCTCCTGGAAGAGGTCTTCCTGATCAAACGCATCCCTGCATGGTCACGCAACCTGGGCAACCGCGCGGTCGCGGCTCCCAAGCTGGCCTTCGTCGACTCCGGCATCGCGGCGAACCTCCTGGGTGCGGACGCGCGGGGCCTGGTGCGGCCCGGGAGCGCGTTCGGCCCGCTGCTCGAAGCGTTCGTCCTCATGGAGCTCGGCCGGCAGCTCACCTGGGCGGAGGAGAGAGTGGATCTCTTCCACTACCGGACCAAGGACAAGGTCGAGGTCGACGCCGTCCTCGAGAACCGGCAGGGGCGCGTGGTCGGGATCGAGGTCAAGGCGGCGTCGACCGTAAGGGCCGAAGACTTCCGGGGGCTCAGGCACCTGGCCGACCGGCTCGGCGACGACTTCGTCACCGGAGTGGTGCTGTACACCGGTGACCAGACCTACTCCTTCGGCGACCGGATGCGGGCGATGCCGGTGAGCGCGCTGTGGGAGATCGGATAGGCCATACTCGTCGAGTGCTCATCTCGGATATATCCCCGCATGACGACCCCTTCGGCCAGGAGCTGCTGGACCTGCAGCACGCCGCGTACGCCGTGGAGGCGCGGCTCATCGGCGACGACCGGATCCCGCCCCTGCACGAGACCCTGGACGCGCTGCGCGCCGAGCCGCTGACCTGGCTGGGCGCGTTCGACGAGGACGGGCGGTTGGCGGGCGCCGTGGCGTGGGAGGAGACGCCGGACGAGGTGGACGTCAACCGGCTGATCGTGCACCCCGGCGCCCACCGGCGCGGCATCGGCCGCGCGCTGGTCGAGGAGGTCGTGGCGCGGGCGGCCGGCCGCCGGGTGGTCGTGTCCACCGGCCGCGACAACGTCCCCGCCCGGAGCCTGTACGAGCGGCTGGGGTTCGAGGGGCGGGGTGAGCGCGAGGTGATCCCGGGGCTGTGGATCGCCAGCTACGCCCTCACCGCCTGACCGTCTCAGGGGGCAGGGGGCAGCAGGCCCTCCGCCTCCAGCTCCGACCACAGGTCCTCCGGCACCGGACGGTCCCACAGGGCGGCGTTGGCGTGGACCTCCTCCGGGGAGCGGGCGCCGAGCACGATCGAGGCCACCGCCGGGTGCCGCAGCGGGAAGGCCATCGCCGCCTGAGGGAGCGGCACGCCGTACGACTCGCAGACCCGGGCGACGCGGCGGGCCCGGTCGAGGACGGCGGGCGGCGCCGGGGCGTAGTCGAAGGTGCCCGAGGGTCGCGCGGTGGCCAGCAGGCCGCTGTTGAACACCCCCGCCGCGAGCACTCGCACGCCGCGTTTCGCGCACGCCTCCAGCAGCGGCAGCCCCGACTGGTCGAGCAGGGTGTAGCGGCCGGCCAGCATGACCACGTCGACGCCGGTCTCCTCCACGAACCGCAGCGGCGCCCGCCACTGGTTCATGCCGACCCCGACGGCCTTGACCACGCCCTGGTCGCGCAGCTCGGCCAGCGCCGGGTAGGCGTGGGCCAGCGCCTCCTCCATGTGGTCGTCCGGGTCGTGGATGAGCGCGATGTCCACGGCCGGCAGGCCCAGCCGTTCCAGGGACTCCTCCAGCGAGCGGCGGACGCCGTCGCGCGAGAAGTCCCAGACCCGGACGTGGTCGGCGGGAACGTCGAAGCCCTGATCGTCGTGCCCGTCCCGGCCGGACGGCACCAGCAGGCGGCCGACCTTGGTGGACAGCACGTACCCGGTACGGCCGGCGAGCGCGGCCCCGAGGCGGCGCTCCGACAGGCCGAGCCCGTAGTGCGGGGCCGTGTCGAACAGCCGGACCCCACTGTCCCAGGCGGCGTCGACCGTGGCGCGGGCCTGCTCCTCGCTCACCGCCTCGTACAGCCCCGCGATCGGCGCCGCGCCGAACCCGTGGCGCGGTAACGCGATCATGTCATCTCCCATACCAGTGAGAGCCCGCCGGAGCCCTTGTCGAAGTCTCCGTCGAGCAGCCGGTTCATCCTGGCCTGCCACGCCTGGTCGGCGGGGTGGTCGCGGAGGGCGGCCTGCAGGGCGGCGTAGTCCTCGACCTCCACGAAGTGGAACAGGTCCAGGCCGTCGCGGTAGATGCGCCACGAGCGCACCCCGTGCTCGCGCATGGCCTGCTCCAGCTCGGCCGGGATCTCGGTGTGCTCCCGGTCGTAGATCTCCTCGCAGCCCGGTCTGAGCCGGGTGCGCAGGGCGAGCCGTTCCATCAGTCCTGCGCCTTTCCGCCCGCGATGCGGCTGATGATGAGCGCGATCAGGATGATCCCGCCGTACACGACCGGCTGCCAGAAGCCGGAGACGCCCTTGAGCGTGAGGATGTTCTGCACCAGGCCGATCACGAGGACGCCGGTCAGCGCGCCGAGGATCGTGCCCTTGCCGCCGTCCATGCTCACGCCGCCGATGACCGCCGCCGCGAACACCATGAAGATCCAGCCGACGCCCTGGTTGGAACCGATCGCGCCGAGGCGGCCCGTCTCCAGCACGCCGGCGAGCGCCGCGAGCGTGCCGCCGAGGATGAACACGCCCCACAGCACCCGGTCCACGCGGATGCCGGCGGCCCGGGCGGCGTCGATGTTGCCGCCGATGGCGTACAGGGAGCGGCCGATCCGGAAGTAGGCGAGCCCGGCGATGCCGGCCGCGAACAGCACCCCGGCGATCCAGATGGCCGCCGGCAGGCCGAACCAGACGGCGCTGCCCAGGTAGAGGATCGACTCGGGGAGCTCGAAGAGCGTCTTGCCCTCGGTCGGGCCGAGCTGGAGCCCGTGCACGATGATCAGCATGGCGAGCGTCACGATGAACGCGGACAGCTGGAACTTGACGATCAGCCAGCCGTTGAACGCCCCGATGGCCGCCCCGACCAGCAGGCAGAGCGGGATGACCAGACCGCCGGGCAGGCCCAGGCCGAACCCGCCGGCCGAGGCCGGGATCACCAGCATGACCGCGATCGCCGGTGCCATGCCGACCGTCGACTCCAGCGACAGGTCGAACTTGCCGGCGATCAGGATCATGGCCTCGGCCAGCACCAGCAGGGAGATCGCCGCCTGCTGCTGGAGCACGTTCGTCAGGTTGCCGCTCGTCAGGAACGTCGGGTCCAGGAACGCGCCCACGACGAGCAGGATGAGGATCACCGGGACCAGGGTCAGGTCCCGGAGCCGGGCGAGCCGGACCCGGGGGGTCGGCGACGCGGTCAGTGTCGTCACTGTTCAATGCCTTCCATCACGGCCACGAGCTCGTGGTCGGTCCACCCACGCGGCACGTCCTTCACGACCCTGCCGTGGAACATCACCAGCACCCGATCGCAGACGCGCAGGTCGTCGAGGTCGTCGGAGACGAGCACGGCTCCCGCGCCCCGCTCGACCGCGTCCTCGACGGCGCCGAGCAGGGCCTGCTTGGCCTTGACGTCGACGCCGGCCGTCGGGTTGATCACTACCAGCGCGGACGGCTCGTCGACCAGCGCCCGCGCGAACACCACCTTCTGCGCGTTGCCACCGGACAGGTCGCCGACGGGCTGCTCCGGTCCTTCGGTCTTGATGTCCAGGTCGCCGATGAGCTGTACGGCCCGGGCCCGCTGCCTGGACGGGGAGATCGTGCCGAGGCGGCCGAGCTTGCGGGCGACGGGGATGGTGGCGTTCTCGGCCACCGACAGCAGCGGCACGAACCCCTCGTGATGGCGATCCTCGGGGACGAAGCCGAGCCCGGCGCGCAGCGCGGACGGCACGTCGCCGGGGCGGACCCGGACGCCGTTGACCGTGACCGTGCCGGTGTCGGGGCGGCGCAGGCCGACGAGGGTCTCGGCGAGCCCGACCTTGCCGCTGCTGGCCGAGCCGGCCAGGCCGACGACCTCGCCGGACCGGACGGCGAGGTCCACGTCCCGGTAGTGGCCGCCGAGCGACAGGCCCTCCCCCGCGAGCACGACGCGGTCGCCGGCCGTGCGGGCACGCGCCTCGTAGGTGACCGTGGCCTCGCCGGTCATGGCGCCCACCAGCTCGTCGTGGGGGAACCCGGCGACGGGCCGGGTGACGATGTGCCGGGCGTCGCGGAAGACCGTGACGCTCTGGCAGATCTCGTACACCTCGTCGAGGTGGTGCGAGATGTACATCATCGTGACGCCCTGCTCGCGCAGCGCCCGCATGCGGGTGAACAGCCGGTCGATGGCCGGGCCGTCGAGGCGGGCGGTCGGCTCGTCCAGGATGATGAACCGGGCGCCGAACGACAGCGCGCGGGCGATCTCGACGAGCTGGCGCTGCTCGACGCTCAGGTCGCCGGCCAGCGCCTGGACGTCGACGTCCACCTCGTACGTGTCGAGCAGCTCGCGGGCCCTGGCCCGCAGCGCCCGCCACCTGATCATCCCGCTGTCGGTCTGGCGGTTGAGGAACAGGTTCTCGGCCACGGTGAGGGCGGGGATGATCGTGGACTTCTGGTAGACGCAGGCGACGCGCCGCCGCCACGCGTCACGGTCGGCGAGGGCCGGCGCGGGCTCCCCCGCGAACAGCACCTCGCCCTCGTCCGCCGGTTGCAGGCCGGTGAGGATCGACACCAGCGTGGACTTGCCCGCGCCGTTCCGGCCGACGAGGGCGTGCGTCTCGCCCTCGGCGATCGCGATGCTCGCGCCGTTCAGCGCCACGGTCGGCCCGAAGCGCTTCACCACATTACGAGCTTCAACGTGATATTTCATCACTTGACCTGATTGCCCCAGAGGTTCTTGTCATCCACGTTGTCCTTCGTCACCAGCGGGGCCGGAAGCTGGTCCTCCAGGCCGTTGGGAAGCTGGATGATCGAGCTGTCGTGGTCCGTCGCGCCCGGCTTGAAGGTCTTCCCCTCGGTCGCCGCCTTCGCGTAGAACATCGCGTACTTCGCGTACAGGTCGGCCGGCTGCGAGACCGTGGCGTCGATCTCACCCTTGCGGATCGCCTCCAGCTCCTCCGGGATGCCGTCGTTGGAGATCACGAAGACGTGCTTGGGATCGCTCGGCGGGACGAGCAGACCCTTCTGCTTGAGCACCTGGAGCGTCGGGGCCAGGTGGACGCCGCCGGCGTGCATGTAGACCCCCTTGATGTCCGGGTTCTGCTCCAGGCGGGTCTGCAGCATGGACGCGGCCTTGCTGCCCTCCCACTCCGTCGGCTCCTCGAACACCGTGATGCCGGGGAACTTCGTCTTCATGCACTCGCGGAACGCCTCGGCCCGGTCACGGCCGTTGATCGAGCTGAGCGAGCCCATGAGCTGGACGACCTTGCCCTTGCCGCCCAGCTTCTCGCCGAGGAACTCGCAGGCCTTGGTCCCGTACGCCCGGTTGTCGGCGCGGACCACCATGTAGACCTTGCCCTTGTCGGGGCGGGTGTCCACCGAGACGACCGGGATCTTCTTGTTCTCCAGCGTCTGCAGGGTGGTGGCGATCGCGCCGGTGTCCTGGGGGGCCATGACGATCGCCTTGGCGCCCTGGCCGACCAGCGCCTGGACGTTGCTGACGAGCTTGGCCACGTCGTTCTGCGAGTTGGTGGGCTGCATCAGCTCCACCTTCTGCTCGGCGGCCATCTGCGGGACGTACTTGATATAGGAGTTCCAGAAGTCGGAGTCGGCGCGCGGGTAGTCGACGCCGACCTTCCCACCGCCCGCCGCGCCGCTACCGGTGGTGGACGTAGTACTGGAGCCGCACGCGGCGACGACCGCCATGAGGGCCGCGCCGGCGACGACCGGGCCGAGCTTCATCGTGGAGAGCCACCTTCCTCGGGCTGGGCCGGTCCCCCCACTGGGGCCGGCCCTGGATTGCTGTCTTCAGTTCGAGGGCCTGCGGGCCCTCAGGTGGCGGGGCGCAGCCGCAGCCCCTGCATGCCTCCGTCGACCGCGAGCGCCGTGCCCGTGGTCGAGCTCGACTCCGGGCTCGCCAGGTACGCGATCGCGGCGGCGACCTCCTCGGCGGTGACCAGGCGGCCCATCGGCTGCCTGGCGTTCAGTGCCAGGCGTTCCGCCTCCGGGTCGTCGGCCACGTCGAGCAGCCGGCCCACCCACGGGGTGTCGGCGGTGCCGGGGTTCACGCAGTTGACGCGGATGCCCTCACGGACGTGGTCGGCGGCCATCGCCAGGGTCAGCGACAGCACCGCCCCCTTGGTGGCGCTGTAGAGGGCGCGGTTCGGCAGGCCGGCGGTGGCGGCGATGGAGCAGGTGTTGACGATCGCCGCGTGCTCCGACCTGCGCAGGTACGGCAGCGCCGCCCGGCTCACCCGGACCATGCCGAGCACGTTGACGTCGAAGACCCGCTGCCACTCGCTGTCGGGGTTGTCCGCGACCGTCCCCTGGGCGCCGATGCCCGCGTTGTTGACGACCACGTCGATGCCGCCGAGCCGCTCGGCCGCCTCGGCGACGGCCGCGCGCACCTCCGCGTCGTCCGTGACGTCCGCCTTGACACCGACGAACGGGTCGCCCGGGGGGTTGAGGTCGAGGCACGCCACCTTCATGCCGCGCTCGGCCAGCAGGGTCGCGGTGGCCAGGCCGATGCCGGACCCGCCGCCTGTCACGATCGCTCTGAGAGTCATGCGTCCTTCCAGACCTCGCCGTCGGGGAAACTGTGGGCCGCGATCGACTCGGGGCGCATCTCCGCGCTGAAGCCCGGCGCGGAGGGCGCGCGGTACCTTCCGTTGTCGATCACGACCGGGTCGATGAAGTGCTCGTGCAGATGGTCGACGTACTCGATCACCCGATCGTCCATGGAGCCGCTGACCGCCGCGTAGTCGAACATCGACAGGTGCTGCACCAGCTCGCACAGCCCCACCCCGCCCGCGTGCGGGCAGACCGGGACGCCGAAGCGGGCCGCGAGCAGCAGGATGGCGATGTTCTCGTTGACGCCGCCGACCCGCGCCGCGTCGATCTGCAGGTACGAGATGGCGCCGGCCTGGAGGAGCTGCTTGAACACGATGCGGTTCTGCACGTGCTCACCCGTGGCGACGGGGATGGGCCTGATGCCCTCGGCGATGGCGGCGTGGCCCAGCACGTCGTCGGGGCTGGTCGGCTCCTCCACCCAGTGGGGGTCGAACTCGCCGAGCGCCTTCACCCAGGCGATGGCGGAGGCGACGTCCCAGCGCTGGTTGGCGTCGATCGCGATCGGGTAGTCCGGCCCGCACACCTCCCGGGCCACCCGGAAGCGGCGCACGTCGTCGGCCAGATCGGCGCCCACCTTGAGCTTGATCTGCCGGAAGCCCTGGTCGAGCGCCTCCTTGCAGAGCCGCCGCAGCTTGTCGTCGTCGTAGCCGAGCCAGCCGGGCGAGGTGGTGTACGCGGGGAAGCCGTCGCGCCGGAGCGTCTCGATGCGCTCACGCTTGCCGTCCTCGGCCCGCCTGAGGATCTCCAGGGCCTGCTCCGGCGTCAGCGCGTCGCTGAGATAGCGGAAGTCGACCAGGTCGACGATCTCCTCGGGGGTCATCTCGGCCAGCAGCAGCCAGACCGGCTTGCCCGCGCGCTTGGCCTTGAGGTCCCACAGGGCGTTGACCACGGCGGAGATCGCCATGTGCATGACGCCCTTCTCGGGGCCCAGCCAGCGCAGCTGCGAGTCGTTGACCATCTCCTTGTAGAGCGCGCCGAGGTCCTCGGCGTCCCTGCCGATCACGTACGGCCTCAGCGCGGTGATCGCGGTGGTCTGCACGTCGTTGCCGCGCCCGATCGTGAACGCGAACCCGTGGCCGGAGAAGCCGTCGTCGGTCCTGAGCACGACGTAGGCGGCGGAGTAGTCGGGGTCGGGGTTCATCGCGTCGGAGCCGTCCAGCTCGCGCGAGGTGGGGAAGCGGATGTCGTGGGTCTCCATCTCCACGATCCGGTACGGCCGCGCCGCCTTTCCGACGTCCCCCGTCATGCCTGCCCCACCGTCTGCCGCTGCCGGCCCAGGCCCTCGATCTCCAGCTCCATCACGTCACCGGCCCGCAGGTACGGCTGGCCGGGCATGCCCATGGCGACGCCGGCCGGGGTGCCGGTGTTGATCACATCACCGGGTTCGAGCACCATGAACCGGCTCAGGTAGCGCACGATCTCGGCCACGTCGAAGATCATGTTCTTGGTGTCGCCGTCCTGGCGGAGCTCGTCGTTCACCCACAGCCGCATCGCCAGGCTCTGCGGATCGGGGATCTCGTCGGCGGTCACCAGCCACGGCCCGAGGGGGTTGAACGTCTCGCACGACTTGCCCTTGTCCCACTGGCCGCCACGCTCAAGCTGGAACTCCCTCTCGGAGACGTCGTTGGCCACCGCGTACCCGGCGACGACGTCGAGCGCCTCCTCGCGGCTGTCCAGGTAGCGGGCCCGCTTGCCGATGACGACCGCGAGCTCCACCTCCCAGTCGGTCTTCACGCTGCCGCGCGGCACCAGCACCTCGTCATACGGCCCCACCATGGTGTTGGACGCCTTCATGAACACGACGGGCTCGGCCGGCACGTCGGCGCCGGACTCGGCGGCGTGGTCGCTGTAGTTGAGGCCGATGCAAACGATCTTCCCCGGACGCGCGATCGGCGGCCCCACCCGCAGCCCCTCGCCGACGACGGCGGGCAGCTCGTCGCGCTCCAGCGCCTCGCGGACGCGGGCCACTCCCCCCGAAGCGAGGAAAGCACCGTCGATATCGGGCTCTCCGATGTCACGCAGGTTGCCGGCGTCGTCCATCACCACCGGCCGCTCCTGCCCGACAGGTCCTACTCGCAGCAGCTTCACACCGCATCCTTCGTCCATACATCGGATGTCTATAGCTCTGATGCTGCTGGGCGTGGTGGGGGCATGTCAAGCCTTCCTGGAGCGATACATCGGATCCGTGACATGAAATATGCCGACGTAGCACCTGAAGTCCCCCTGGACGGGATCGAAGCACCCCAAAAGACCACCCGACCGGGCCGCAGAGACATCGGAGGAGGGCGAGCCCCAGGCCCGGCCGGTACGGCACATCCGTGTGGCCCGATCATCGGATGGCTTCTCCGATCAGTCCTCACCCGGAGGAGTCCCCGGGAGGGCCCGCGCCTTGTCGCCCCTCGCCACGGCGCTCCCGGCCGCCGAGCGGACAAATCACGACAGCCAAACACCCGATGTCTCATACCCGCCAGGGGAAGCCGTGAAGCGCGGGTGGCCATGCGGGAGCAGGTGCGCTTGACTGGAGAGCACACCGTAATAGAACACGTTCCAGATAGCTGGGAACCGTCCCCCTAGAGGTGAGTCACCGTGCGGATCGACCTCGTCGACCAGGACCTGTACGCGCAATTCGGACCACCCCTCGACCAGCTCCGCTGGCTGCGCGAGAACGAACCGGTCTACCGCCACGAAGGCGACCCGGCGTTCTGGGCGGTCACGCGCTACGACGACGTCGTGCAGGTGTCGCGGCGCTCCGACGTGTTCTCCTCGGAGCGCAGGCTCGCGCTGTTCGACGAGATGCCGGAGGAGCAGCGGGCGTTCCAGCGGATGATGATGCTCAACCAGGACCCTCCGGAGCACACGCGGCGGCGCTCGCTGGTCAACCGGGGCTTCACCCCGCGCACGATCGGCGCCCTGGAGCAGCACATCCGGGAGATCTGCGACGACCTGCTCGACAACTGCTCGGGTGAGGTGGACTTCGTCACCGAGGTCGCCGCCCCGCTGCCGCTGTACGTCATCTGCGAGCTGCTCGGCGCGCCCGTGTCCGACCGGGACAAGCTCTTCTCCTGGTCCAACCGCATGATCGGCGCCCAGGACCCGGACTACGCGGACGCGCCCGGCGAGGGCGGCGACGCGGCCATGGAGCTCTACGCGTACGCCAACCAGCTCGCCGCCCAGCGCCGGGAGAACCCGCGCGACGACATCGTCACCAGGCTCATCCAGTCCGACGAGCACGGCCAGACCCTC
This sequence comes from Nonomuraea sp. 3-1Str, assembly GCF_031570565.1. Classification (NCBI taxonomy): domain Bacteria; kingdom Bacillati; phylum Actinomycetota; class Actinomycetes; order Streptosporangiales; family Streptosporangiaceae; genus Nonomuraea; species Nonomuraea sp. 3-1Str. The sequence continues at coordinate 109,900 of NZ_JALHBK010000004.1, read as the reverse complement.
GACGAGAACGAGTTCGACCTGTTCGTGCTGCTGCTGGTCGTGGCGGGCAACGAGACCACCCGCAACGCCGCCTCGGGCGGGATGGTGGCCCTGTTCGACCACCCGGAGCAGTGGGAGCGCCTCGTCGCGGACCCGTCGCTGGCGCGCACGGCCGCCGACGAGATCGTCCGATGGGTCTCGCCGGTCAACCTGTTCCGCCGCACGGCCACGCGGGACGTGACGCTCGGCGACAAGCAGATCAAGGAGAACGACAAGGTCGTCGTGTTCTACTCCTCGGCCAACCGGGACGCCTCCGCCTTCTCCGACCCGGAGGTCTTCGACATCGGCCGCGACCCGAACCCGCACATCGGCTTCGGCGGCGGCGGCGCCCACTTCTGCCTGGGCAACCACCTGGCCAAGCTGGAGCTCAGGGTCCTGTTCGAGCAGCTGGCCCGCCGCTACCCGCGCCTGCGCCGCACGGGCGAGGCCCGGCGGCTGCGCTCGTTCTTCATCAACGGCATCAAGGAGCTCCCCGTCTCGGTCGGCTGAGCACCAAGATCGTCCTTCACGGGGCGGGCGGCGGGCCGGCTACCTAGCCTGGCCGGCATGACCGCCTCCCCCGCCCCGCCCACCACCGCGAGAGCCAGCAGGCACAGACGGCCTGCCGATGATGAACGGCCGAGTAAACGGGTGCCGAGGAGCGAGGCATGGTCAGCGGTGGCGGTGGGTGTGGCGGGCGGCGCGGATGCGGGAGAGGATGCGGGTGGTCTGGCGTGGTGTGGGGCGCCAGCCGCATTCGATGAGGGCGTTGGCGACGTGCTCCAGCAACGCCGCCGTCTGGCCGGGGATCGCGTCCTTGCGCACCGGGATGACGCGCCACCCGTGCCGACGCAGCTCCGCGCGGCGGGTGTCGTCGCGATGCTGGTCGGCCGTGGAGGTGTGGTGCTCCTGGCCGTCGTACTCGACCGCCAGCCGGTACGGTCTCCAGCCGAGGTCGAGGTAGGCGTGGCGGTCGCCGGCCAGGGTGACGCGGATCTGGGTGGCGGGGCGGGGCAGGCCGCCGTCCACGAGGATGACGCGCAGCCAGCTCTCCCGGGGTGAGCCAGCGCCCCGATCGGCCAGGGCGAGCGTGTCGCGCACCTGCCACGAGGGGGCGCGACGCCACAGCTCCTCCAGGTCCACCCCGCGCCGGGCGAACTGGTCGAGGGCGGCCACCGCCTCCAGGCGCGGCAGCCAGCGGGCGCAGTCGAGCGCCGTGCGGCCGGGGGTGGTGACGCGCACCCCCTTGTGCTCGGTCACCTCCTCCGTCCGCAGCAGGCAGACGTGGGTCACGCAGCCGGGGAGCGCCAGGTGACCGGGGGCGGCCAGCTCGACCGGCCAGTCGGCGTCGGCCGTCCCCGGGCTGAGCACGCGCAGGCCCCACACGTGCGCGGCGGTCTGACGGCAGACGACGGCCTGCGGCACCGCCCGGGTGACGCTCCGCGCCCGGTCGAGCAGCGTGGCCCGACGACGAGGCACGGATTCCGAGGGCACAGGCACCGAGGACCCGGATGCCGGGGGTACGGGCACCGAGGACGCGGATGCCGGGGGTACGGGCCTCGGGGACACGCACTCCGGGGGGACGGGCGCCAACGGCACGGGGACCGTGGCCCGTGAGGGAGGGGGCGGTTTCACCAGCTCAGGATGGCGGGGGCCAAGGCCGCCCCCACGCGCCGAACGGGGTTCTGTGGACGACGCGGGCCCGTCCACAGAAGCGGGCCGTCCAGAGGCCGGGCCAGGAGGCGGCAACGCGCGCCCGCCCGGCCCCCGGCGAGGAGCTCAGAAGGCAGGGGCTCCTACTCGACCCAGATGGGCCGCCAGTCCGGGATCTCGTGGAAGCGGCGCAGCTCCGACAGCCCCGCCAGGATGCCGCCCCAGGCCCCGTACGGCGGGCGCTCGCCCTCGAAGCCGCTCTGCACCAGCGTCAGCCGCGTCCGCCCACCGGAGCCCTCCAGCTCCCACGTGCCGACGCCGGTGGGGCCCCAGTCCACGGAGAGCCGCCGCCCCGGCTCCAGTTCGAGGATCTTGGCGGGCTGAGGGTTGTCGAACCCGCCCATGGCGTAGCGCCCGCCCACGTACGGCTCGATCGCGATGGGGAACCCGAACCAGCGCGTCACCTTCTCCGAATCGACCAGCGAGTCGAACACCGCCTCCGGCGCCGCGTCGATGACCACGCCGGCGCTCATGTCCCGCGTGGTGAAGTCGATCTTCGGGGTCAGCTCGCGGCCCTCCAGGTGCTCGGCCAGGTTCGCCAGGGCCAGGCACCAGTACGTCTGCAGGACCCCGCGGATCCCGGTGTTGGCCATGGCCTCCTGGTGGTCGTAGTGGCTCTGCGTGATCGTCACGATCGTGGCGTCCGAGCCCTCTTCCTCGACCCCGAACTCGGTGGTCGTCTCGACGCCGTCGAGTGTCCAGGCGAAGCGGACCGTGCGGTCGTCGGCGTGCAGGAGCCGCTGGTGCGGCGCGTCGCCCTCGGGCGTGTGGCGGCCCCAGAAGGCGAAGGAGCCGTCCGGGCCGGCCTCCGCGTGCTCGGCCAGCCAGATCCGCATGGCGGCGGGGTCGGTCAGCGCGTTCCGGACCTCTTTGACAGGGGCCTGGACACGGGCGCGCAGGGTCATCGGGTCACTCATCGTGCTCCTCCTTCGGTTGCACCGGGTAGCAGGCGACGGCGAGCTTGAAGGCGTCTCCCTCGGCTCCGCCGTACCTCGTGAACAGCTCCTGCAGCGTGGTCTGCAGGTCGCTCAGGAACCGCTGACGGTCCTCCGGCCGTACGCGGATCTCCCCCGACACGCCGATCGACGGCAGCTCGGGAGCGGTGCGGTCGAGTGCCGCGACGTCGGCCTGGACCTCCTCCATGAGGTCCAGCAGGTAGCCGAGGCTCAGCTCGTCGCGCGCCCTGCGCAGCCCGATCCGGCCCACCAGGCGCGGCGACAGCCAGTACGCGCTGGCGCCGGCCCGGTAGATGCCCTCGCTGATGCCGCGCACCTTGCGCTCCGAGACCAGGTCGACGAGCCCCGCCTCGACGAGCCGTTTGACGTGGTAGTAGACGCGCTGCGGCGTCTGGCCGAGCCGCTCGGCGACCTCGGTGCAGGTCCGCGGCTCGGCGAGCTGCCGCAGCACCTCGACGCGCTGTGGCTTCAGCAGGGCCTCGGCCTGCTCGATCTCTTCCAGGTACAGGACGTCTCTCATCGCAAAAACAAACTTTTACGTAAAAAGCATTTTTGTCAATGGGGCGCGGCGAAGGAGCCCGCGAGCACGGGGAGGATCAGGGCCAGGAACTGTCCTGGTCGTGGTCGCCGCCCTCGGAGAGCAGGCGGATGTCCGACTCGACCATCATCGCGACCAGCTCGTCGAACGGCACGGTGGGCTCCCAGCCGAGTTGCACCCGCGCCTTCTTCGGGTCGGCGCAGAGCAGGTCCACCTCGGCGGGGCGGTGCAGGGCCTGGTCGGTGACGACGTACCGCTCCCAGTCGAGCCCGGCCGCGGCGAAGGCGGCCTCGGCCAGCTCCCTGACCGACTTCATGTGGCCGGTGCCGATCACGTAGTCCTCGGGCACGCCGGCCTGGAGCATGAGGTGCATGGCCCGCACGTAGTCGCCGGCGAACCCCCAGTCGCGCCGCGCCTCCAGGTTGCCCAGGCGCAGCTCGTCGGCCAGCCCGAGCTTGATGCGGGCCACCCCGAGCGAAACCTTGCGGGTGACGAACTCGGCGCCGCGCCGCGGCGACTCGTGGTTGAACAGGATCCCCGACACCGCGTACATGCCGTACGACTCGCGGTAGTTCTGGGTGAGGAAGTGCCCGTACGCCTTGGCCACCCCGTACGGCGAGCGCGGGTGGAAGGCGGTGCGCTCGTTCTGCGGCGTCTCGCTGACCTGGCCGAACATCTCCGACGACGACGCCTGGTAGAAGCGGATCTGGCCACCGGCCGTACCGCCGCGCGACACCCCGGAGCAGACCCTGATGGCCTCCAGCATGCGCAGCACGCCCATCCCGGTGACCTCGGCGGTCAGCTCGGCCTGCTCCCACGACATGGGCACGAACGAGATGGCGCCCAGGTTGTAGACCTCGTCGGGCTGAACGCGCTCCACGGCCGAGATGAGCGATCCCTGGTCGAGGAGGTCGCCGCGCACCACCTGGACGTCGGCGAGCAGCTTGCGCATCCGCGACACGCGCGGGTTGGCCTGGCCGCGGACCAGCCCCCAGACCTCGTAGCCCTCGCGGAGCAGGTGCTCCGCCAGATAGGAGCCGTCCTGGCCGGTGATGCCGGTGATCAAAGCGCGCCTGGCCAACGGGTCCTCCCCTATCACTACCGCGTCTGCTTGGGACGGGAATGTACAGCTAAGGCATTGTCACAGCATCAAGTGACCTAGAACACGTTCCACCGAATCCCGCTCGGGCATGCCAATGTCGCAGTTCGCACGCCATGCGGACGAGGTGAGGAACAATTCCAGGCGACCTACCGAATGGTAGCCTTTTCGGACTAAGGTCATCTTTCACGGTACACGCCGGACTCAGCGTGCCTACCGGCGGAGAAAGGGGTGTCCGTTGCGGATCGCGCTGCTGTCCTACCGCAGCAAGCCGACCTGTGGGGGGCAGGGCGTCTACCTGCGCCACCTGAGCCGCGAGCTGGTGGCGCTCGGGCACCACGTCGAGGTGTTCTCCGGACAGCCGTACCCGGAGCTGGACGAGGGCGTCGTCCTCAACGAGGTGCCGAGCCTGGACCTCTACCGCGACGAGGACCCGTTCAGAACCCCCAAGCTGCACGAGTACCGCGACTGGATCGACGCGCTCGAAGTCGGCACCATGTGGACGGCCGGCTTCCCCGAGCCGCTGACGTTCACCCTGCGCGCCCTCCGGGAGCTGAAGAAGCGCGTCGGCGACTTCGACGTCGTCCAGGACAACCAGACCCTCGGCTACGGCCTGCTGGGCATCCAGAAGCTGTTCCCCGTGGTCGGGACCATCCACCATCCGATCAGCGTGGACCGGCGCATCGAGCTGGAGGCCGCGCAGGGCTCCAAGCGGCTGTCGCTGCGCCGCTGGTACGGGTTCGTCAAGATGCAGGCCCGCGTCGCGCCCCGGCTGAGCCCCATTCTCACGGTCAGCGAGTCGTCGCTGGCCGACATCCACCGCGACTTCAACGTCCCCCAGGCCAACATGCGCCTGATCCCCCTCGGCGTCGACACCCGCTACTTCCACCCGCGCCCGGACAAGCCGCGGCGCAAGGGCTCGATCGTCGCCGTGGCCAGCGCCGACTCCCCCATGAAGGGCGTCGCCACGCTGCTGCGCGCCGTGGCCAAGCTCGCCACCGAGCGCGACGTCAACCTCACCGTCGTCAGCAAGCCCACGCCGGGCGGCCCCACCGAGCAGCTCGTCCAGGAGCTGTCGCTGCAGGAGCGCGTCCGCTTCGTCCACGGCATCTCCGACGACGAGCTGGGCGATCTGATCGCGACCTCCGAGATCTCGGTCGTCCCGTCCCTGTACGAGGGCTTCTCGCTGCCGGCCGTCGAGCACATGGCCTGCGCCACGCCGCTGGTCGCCAGCCGCACCGGGGCGCTGCCCGAGGTGGTCGGCGACGCGGCGATCCAGGTCGCGCCCGGCGACGCGGAGGAGCTGGCCGCGGTGCTGCGGCGGCTGCACGACTCCTCCGAGGAGCGCGAGCGGGTGGGCCGCGCCGGATACGAGCGGGTCATGGAGCGCTACACCTGGCACGTCGTGGCCAAGCGGACCGTCGAGGCGTACCACGAGGCCATCGCCGCCCACCGGGCCCGCCGTACCCGCTGACCGGCCCGCCCCCCAAGCCGTGCAGCCCCCTTCTAGCTGATCACAAGGAGACGGATCAAGTGCTGACCGTGGACTTCGCCCGGCTGCCCGTCGGGCCCGGCACACGCGTGCTCGACCTGGGGTGCGGCGGGGGCCGGCACGCCTTCGAGGTGCTGCGCCGAGGCGCGGACGTGGTCGCCTTCGACATGGACCAGGCCGAGCTGGACGGCGTGGCCGCCATGTTCGCGGCGATGGACAAGGCCGGCGAGGTGCCGCCGGAGGCGACCGGCGAGACCGTCCAGGGCACGGCGCTGGAGATGCCGTTCGAGGACGGGAGCTTCGACCGGGTCATCGCCGCCGAGGTGCTGGAGCACATCCCCGACGACATGGCCGCCATGCGGGAGATCTTCCGGGTGCTCAGGCCCGGCGGCACGGCCGCGATCACCGTTCCGAGCTTCCTGCCCGAGCGGATCTGCTGGGCGCTCGACGAGGACTACCACACCGCCCCCGGCGGTCACGTCCGCATCTACACGCTGGCCGAGCTGTCGGCCAAGCTCAAGTCCACCGGCTTCGTCATCGGCCCCCACCACCACGCCCACGGCCTGCACGCGCCGTACTGGTGGATCAAGTGCGCGGTCGGCGTCAACAACGCCGAGCACCCGCTGGCCAAGGCGTACCACGAGCTGCTGGTGTGGGACATCATGAAGCGCCCCGCCGCCACCCGCCTCGCCGAGGCCCTGCTCAACCCGCTCATCGGCAAGAGCGTGGTGCTCTACGTCAGGAAGCCCGCGGCGTGATCGGCCGCGAGGAGGTCGTCCGTACGGCCTTGAGCATCGCGGCGATTCAGCAGGACGACGGCGGCGTGCCGTGGCCCGAGGGGCACGTCGACGCCTGGAACCACGTCGAATGCCTCATGGCCATGACCGTCGCCGGGCTGGACGGGCCCGTGCGGCGCGGCTACGACTGGCTGGAACGGCACCAGCGCGAGGACGGCTCCTGGCCGATGAAGCTGGTCGACGGCGTCGCCGCCGAGCGGGGCGGCGAGACGAACCACGCGGCGTACGTGGCCGCCGGGCTGTGGCACCACCACCTGGTGACCGGCGACCAGCAGGTCACCGAGCGGCGCTGGCCGATGGTCAAGGCCGCCCTGGACTACGTCGCCGGGCTGCAGACCCCGCGCGGCGAGATCGTCTGGGAGCGCGACGCGCAGGGGCGGCCCTCGACGTACGCGCTGCTCACCGGCTGCTCGTCCATCCACCAGGCGCTGCGCTGCGGCGTGCTGCTGGCCGAGCACCTCGGCGACCCGCAGCCGCACTGGGAGCTGGCCGCCGACCGGCTCGCGCACGTGCTGTCGGCCCACCCGGAGGCATTCGCCGACAAGAGCCGCTTCTCGATGGACTGGTACTACCCGGTCCTCGGCGGGGCCGTGCGCGGGGCGCAGGCGGCGGAGCTGCTGGAGCGCGAGTGGGCCACGTTCGTGGTGCCCGGCCTGGGGATCCGGTGCGTGTCGGACCAGCCGTGGGTGACGGGGGCCGAGACGTGCGAGCTGACGCTGGCGCTGGACGCGCTGGGTCAGCGCGAGCGGGCGGAGCGGCTGTTCACCGACATCCAGCACCTGCGGCACGAGGACGGGTCGTACTGGACGGGCTGGCAGTTCGCCAACCGCAAGCACTTCCCGCACGAGCGGTCCGGGTACACGGCGGCCGCCGTGGTCCTGGCAGCCGACGCGCTGGAGGGGCTGTCGGGGGGCGCCGGGCTGTTCCGCGACGTGAGCGCGGCGCCCGTCCCGCCGTCGGACCCGGACCTGTGCGGCTGCACGCCGGCCCGCGCCTGATCTTGCCCTGTCCTGGCTCCGCAAGGGCTTTTGCGCTTTCTTTGCCGTAAAAGCCGGAGCGGCACCCTGGGCAGGCGCAAGCGGGTCACTAGCGTCGGGAGTGGCCGTACGAGGCGTCTTCGGGGGAAGCGTGGGCGACACGGGCACGACTGCTTTCTTGCATCATGACGGGATCGATCCGGCCTCTGCGCCCCAGGCCGGCGGCTGGCGCAGGCTGCTGGCCCGGGACGCCGACGAGGTGGTCGCCGGCCCCTGGGCCGCCGGACCCGCCCGGCGCGCCGTCGAGGAGGCCGAGAGCTCCTACGTCTCCGGCTTCAACGCCGCTCTGTCCCGTGATCCCGCCGCGTTCCAGGAGCTGCTCGACGGGCTGCCGCACGAGCGGTGGACGTTCGCCTGCGAGGGCGCGGGGGCGGCGAGCGCGGTGCTCGACCTGCTCACCCTGGCGCGGGGCCGGCGCCTGCGCGAGCTGCTGTCCGGACCGGCCGCGCGCCACCACCACGCCGTCCACCTCGGCGCCGGGCGCGGGTACGCGCTGCTGCGCCTGCCTCCGGTACGCGGGGCGCGCCGGGGGCATCCGCTGCTGCGCTGGCTGGCGGTCGACGGGTACGGATTCCAGCGGAGCCAGGAGTCGAACGCCCGCATGCTGGACGAGCGGGCCATGCCGGGGCTGCTGACGCGGGCCCGCTGCGCGACGTTCGACCAGGGGCTCGGCCGGCTGCTGTGGCACCACGAGCGGGCCTCGGCCGTGGCCGTGGCGGACCGGATCGCCGGGTTCCCCGTGGGGCGACGGGCCGACCTGTGGGCCGGGGCCGCCTTCGCCGCCACCCGCACGGGCGGCGCCACCGGTGAGGAGCTGGCGCTGCTGACCGAGCGGGCGGGGGCCGACGGGTACCGGTCCTGCCTGGCTCAGGGGTGCGCGTTCGCGTCGATGGCCGTGGTGCGGGAGGGGGCGCTGCTGGGACCGGCCATGCTGGCCGTGCCGATCCTGGCGGGCGCCGAGCCGGAGGAGGCGGCGTCCTGGGCGGACCGGTCGCTGCTGGCGCTCGGCCACGACGTCCGCACGCACGACGACTACCTCGCCTGGCAGGCGGAGACCCGCCGCGCCTGGTCCCGCCGCCACCACCTCGTCACCCGCTGACGCCCCGCCGCGATCCCGGCCCCGGCCCCGGCACGCCTCAGACGCCGGGGCGGACCCGTTCCAGCACCCGCAGCGATCCCCGTACCGCGACCTCCTCGAACGCCCCCGACTCCAGTGCCCGCAGGTACACCCGGTACGGCGCCTGCCCGCCGTCGGCCGGATCGGGATAGATGTCGTGGAAGACCAGCGCCCCGCCCTCCATGACGTGCGGCGCCCACCCCTCGTAGTCGCGCGTCACCGGCTCCTCGGAGTGGCCGCCGTCGATGAACAGCATGCCGAGCGGGGTACGCCACAGCGCGGCCACCCGCTCCGACCGGCCCACGACGGCGATGACCTCGTCCTCCAGCCCGGCCGCGGCGATCGTCGCCCGGAAGACCGGCAGCGAGTCCATCTTGCCGAACCTGGGGTCCACCAGCGTGGGGTCGTGGTGCTCCCAGCCGGGCTGGATCTCCTCCGAGCCGCGGTGATGGTCCACGGTGACGACCACGGTCCCGGCCTGCCGAGCCGCCGCGCCGAGGTAGACGGCGGACTTGCCGCAGTACGTACCGATCTCGCAGATGGGGCCCTGCTTGCCGTACCGCAGGGCCGTCTCGAACAGGGCGAGGCCCTCGTCCGGCGGCATGAAGCCCTTGGCGCGCTGGGCGGCGTCCAGCAGATCGGGCGGCATCATCATGAACCGCACCCTATTCGACATCCTCCTCCGAGACCGAACAACGTTCCGGAGACCTCTTGCCCGACATTCTGCAACCTGTTCTACTTGGCACGTGAATCAGCGCGCTCGCATCGCGATGTCCGGCGACGAGGCCGACGCGTTCCTCGCGTCCGCCCGCAAGCTGCAGCTCGCGACGATCAACCCGGACGGGACGCCGCACCTCGTCACCATGTTCTACGCGCTCGACGAGCGCGGGCGGATCGTCTTCTGGACCTACGCCAAGGCCCAGAAGACCCGCAACCTGGAGCGCGACCCGCGGGTGACCTGCCTGGTGGAGACCGGCGAGGACTACGGCGAGCTGCGCGGCGTCCTGCTGTACGGCAAGGCCGAGCGCGTGGACGAGCCCGGGCGCGTCCTCGACATCGGCCTGCGCGTGGCCCGCGCCATGACCCCGGGCGTTGCCGACGAGCACCTGCTGCCGTATGTCGAGCAGACCGGCCGCAAGCGGATCGGATTCGTCGTGGAGCGCACCAAGGTGGTCTCATGGGATCACAGGAGGCTCACGTGAAAGTCAAGGTCGACGAACTGGTCTGCGAGGCCAATGCCGTGTGCATGGGGCTCGCTCCCGAGGTGTTCGATGTGGACGACGACGACCAGCTCCACATCCTGCTCCCGGACCCGCCACCCGAGATGCACGACCGCGTACGCCACGCGGTCCGGTCCTGCCCGAAAGCCGCACTCTCCCTAGAGGAATAGCCGTCCCCACAGGACCGGCCCGGAGGAGGAACCCCCATGCGCGCCGCGCTTCTGCACGCCGTAGGCGATGACAAGCTCGACATCCGTGACGACGTCACGCTGGCTCCCGTCGGCCCCACCGAGGTACGGGTCCGGGTCAGGGCCACCGGCGTCTGCCACTCGGACCTGTCGGCCATGTCCGGCGTACTGCCGCAGCCCGTGCCGCTCGTCCCCGGGCACGAGGGCGCGGGCGAGGTGGTGGAGGTCGGCGATCACGTCACCTCCGTCCAGCCGGGCGACCACGTCATCATCAGCTGGCGCCCCGCCTGCCAGGAGTGCCGCCTGTGCGTGGGGGGCCAGCCGTACCTGTGCATGAAGTACACGGTGGAGGCGTTCAGCAAGGGCAACTTCCGCTTCGGCGGCGGCACCATGGCCTTCGGCATGGCCGGCTGCGGCACCTGGGCCGAGGAGGTCGTCATCCCCTGGCAGGGCGCGATCAAGATCGACGCGGACGTGCCGTGGGAGGCGGCGGCGCTCATCGGCTGCGGCATCACCACCGGCGTCGGCGCCGCCGTCAACACCGCCCGCGTCCGCCCCGGCTCCACGGTCGCGGTCGTGGGCTGCGGCGGCGTCGGCCTGTCGGTCATCCAGGGCGCCCGCCTCTCCGGGGCCAGGGTGATCCTCGCCGTCGACCCGTTGGAGTCCAAGCACGAGCTGGCCAGGAAGGTCGGCGCCACCCACGCCGTCACCCCGGACGGCGTCCAGGGCGCCCTCGCCGAGCTGACCGGCGGCCAGGGCTTCGACCACGCCTTCGAGGCGGTCGGCAAGGGCGCCACGATCCAGGCCACCTGGCAGCTCGCCCGCCAGGGCGGCGACGTGATCGTGGTGGGCGCGGGGGCGCTGGACGACATGGTGTCGATCTCCGCCTTCAGCCTGCTGTTCGAGGGCAAGAAGCTGCTGTCCAGCGTGTACGGCGAAGCGGACGTCCGGCACGACTTCCCGTACTTCGCCGACCTCTACAAGGCGGGCCGGCTCGATCTGGACTCCATGATCAGCGCCCGCATCCGCCTGGCGGACCTGAACGACGCGGTGGCGGCCCTGAAGGGCGGCGAGGTCCTCCGCCAGATCGTCATCCTGGACTGACCTGTTACGTCCCCTTGGCGGTCGACTCGCATCCGGACGCAGGTGGTCGCGGAGCGCGGCGAGTGGCCGGACACCGGCATGGGCATGGCGGTCGGAGCCCTGCCCCGGATCGAGCGGGCCGGGCCAGGGCCGGGAGCGGCCCGCCGGTCAGTCGGCCATGCCGGCGAACATGCCGGGCTCGTAGGAGCCCCCCGGGTTGCGCACGATCACGTTGAGCCGGTTGTTGGCGTTGATCATGGCGATCAGGGAGACCAGCGCGACGACCTGGTCGTCGTCGTAGTGCTCGCGTACCTGGGCCCAGGTCTGGTCGGACACGCCGTGGTGGGCGTCGGCGATGCGGGTGCCCTCCTCGGTGAGCGCCAGGGCGGCCCGTTCGGCCTCGGTGAACACGGTGGACTCGCGCCAGGCCGCGACCAGGTGGAGCCGGACCGCGGTCTCCCCGGCGGCCGTGGCGTCCTTGGTGTGGTAGTCGACGCAGAAACCGCAGCCGTTGATCTGGCTGGCGCGCAGCATCACCAGGTCCTGGGTGGCCTGGGGCAGCGGCGACTGCTGGATCGCCAGGGCGACGTTGTAGATGCGCTTGCTGATCTTGGCGCCGAGCTCGTTGGTCAACAGGTCGATACGGGGTTCCATGATCTGGTCCTCACTCGTGGTGCTGTGTGCCGCGCGGGTCGTTCGCACGGCGTCCTGACGAACATGGAGATGCCGGCGACCCGCCCCCTGTGACAGCCCGGCCATGTGACGTGCACCACCACGCGGCAGCGGCCTGGCCGCGGCAGGATCCGCCGGAGCGCTGCACGGACCACCTCCATGCCCGGGGAGTCGAGCACGCATTCGAGGAAGATCGGCGCTTACCCGGCCGCGAGCCGATCAGCGATCCGCAGGGCAGCGCCGCGAGCACGGCAGGGAATGGCACACCGGCATGGTTCCGGTTGACCGGACCGAGCGGCAGAGAGATAGCAGACTGTGACCATGCGGCCACCCCGAGCGAGATATTTCAACACCGCCGGCCCATGCGGCTCCCAGGATCACTACATGTTGCCCCCCACGCAGCGGCTCCCACAGGCGCGTGAGCTCATCGAGATGGACCGCTACTTCGTGCTGCACGCGCCCCGGCAGACCGGGAAGACGACCGCGCTGCGCACACTGGCGTCCGAGCTGACCGCCGAGGGCGACATCGCCGCCATGTTGTTCTCCTGCGAGCGTGCCAAGTCGGCCGGGGACGACTACGCCGCCGCGGAGTCGCTTCTGCTGGATTCCCTCCGCCAAGCCGCCAAGTGGTCGGGCTGGCCAGAGGAACTGCTGCCGCCGGATCCCTGGCCGCAGGTCACACCGGGCAGCCGATTCGGCGCAGCGCTGACCGAGTGGTGCCACCGCTGCCCGCGCCGGGTGGTGCTGTTCCTCGACGAGATCGACGCCCTGCAGGGCAACAGCATGGTCAGCATCCTCAGCCAACTCCGCGACGGTCACAACGCACGGCCGGGAGGCCAGCCGTTCCCCACATCCGTGGTGCTGTGCGGACTACGCGACCTGCGGGACTACAAAGTCGCCTCGGGCGGCGAACTCGGCCGGTCCAACCCGGCCAGCCCGTTCAACATCGTCACCGAGTCCCTACGCCTGGGCGACTTCACCGCCGACGAGATCGCCGAGCTGTACGACCAGCACACGCAGGCAACCGGCCAGGAGTTCATCAAGGACGCGGTGGACCGGGTCTTCGAGTTGACTCAAGGCCAACCGTTGCTGGTCAACGCCATCGCCTATGAGATCACCATTCAGATGAAAGTGACCAGTGCCATCACCGTCGGGCAGGTGGAAGATGCCAAGGAGCGGCTGATCCGGAAGCGCGCCACCCATCTGGACGCGCTTGTCGCCCGGCTGCGCGAGCCCCGAGTCAAGCGGGTGATCGAGCCCATCCTCGCCGGGGACTTCCCCGACGTCGACCTCACTTTCTCCGACGACCTGTCCTATGTCCGCGATCTGGGCCTGGTCAAGCAGAAACCCCCGCTGGAGGTGGCGAACCCGATCTACCGGGAGGTCATCCTGCGGGTCCTGGGCGACCCATCGGAACAGTACGTGATGGCTGATCCGCACAGCTTCGTCCTGCCGGACGGCCGTTTCGACCTGCCGCGCCTACTGCAGGAGTTCGTCGTGTTCTGGCGCGAGCACGGCGAGGTGCTCATCCGGCAGGAGGGCTACCACGAGGCCGCCTGTCAGATCATCCTCATGGCCTTCCTGCACCGACTGGTCAACGGCGGAGGCCAGCTCGACCGGGAGTACGCCGCCGGCACCAAACGCCTGGACGTACTGGTCCGCTGGCCCTACATCGGTCCCGAAGGCGAACGGCTCACGCAGCGCGAGGCCATGGAGCTGAAGGTCTGGCGAGCAGGCGAGAACGACCCGATGTCCGACGGCCTCGCGCAACTCGACCGGTGCCTGGACCGCCTCACCCTCACCACCGGCGCGCTGGTGATCTTCGACCGGCGGCCCGAGGCCCCGCCATGGAAGGCACGAGGCGCTTTCGAGCAGGCGACCACGCCGTCCGGCCGCCAAGTCACAATCTTGCGGGTGTGACGGTGCTTGTCTTCCGGCTCGCACGTGATTCGATCAGACCGCAGCGAGCGTTTGAAGCAGGCGGTCGACGACGGTGATATCCGCGCACGATGGAATGGCGCCGTAATCGAGAATTGAGAGTCAGGCCGTGGACAGCCTCGTAGCCCCGGTCGGCCGCGACCTTGATGAGACGCTGCTCGAGCTCCGTCAGAGTGCGCTTGGCGAAATCCACTGCAACCGTGCCACCGGAGGCGTCCTCTTCACCTTTTGATCTGCTGCCCTTCCCGAAACCGGGGCATTCCGGTCCCCACTCTCACATGGCCGTCACATGAACGGCAGATGAGGACCGGCCTGCGAGAATGAGCCCTTCCGTGGCGTCCCGGAACAGGGCTGTCCACGATTCCGCACCGGACTCCGAAACGTCTTCCGAACGACGGGAAGGATATATACGTGTTCAAGCACCTGGCTGTCGCGGCCATTCTCGCGGCGATCGCGGCCCTGCCGGCCACGACCGCGCGGGCCGAAACGCGGCCGCGGCCCGCGACCGGTCATTCACAAGAATTGATCGGCTATGAAAAGGCGGGCGGGTTCGCCGGAATTCAGCGCAGCATTTCGATAGACCGGCACGGCCGGGCGCGGGCCGCCTCCGCCGCGGCCACCGCCGCCTTCCAGCTCACCGCCGCGGAGTTCGGTCTGCTGCGGCGCAGGCTCGGCAACGTCTCCACGTGGGCCCCGTCCACGGACGGCTGCGACGTCGCGGATCACTTCACCTACACCCTGCGCTACCGGGGCCACCGCGCCGTCCGCTGCCACACGGTGCCGCGTGACTGGGAGCCCGCGGTCGCGCAGCTCGACCAGATCATCGACCGCCACCTCACGACGACCAGGTCCACAGCGCACGACTGATTCCGCTCCCGCCGCCACAGCGAGCCCGGCAGGGAGTGGGTGCATTCCGGGGTGACGAACACCAAGCCGTCGTAGGCGGCGACGGTTTCGGCCCACTGATGAGCGCGGGGATGGGTGGTACCGTCCCCCGCCCGAGCGGCCTATGCGCCGACCGGCCGACCGGCGAACATCCGGACCAGGCCGTGGGGCGCGTCCCCGCCGAAGCACAGGTCGAGACCGGCGAGGGACTCGGCGGCCTTCTCGGCGGAGCGCGGGAACAGTTCCTCCTCATAGGCCGCGAGGGCCCGCTCGACGTCGCCGGGGTGAGCGGCGATGGCGTCGCCGAGCTCGGCGCCGTCGAGCAGGGCCAGGTTGGCGCCCTCACCGGCGAACGGCGACATCAGATGTGCCGCGTCGCCCACCAGCGTCACGCCCGGGACCCGGTCCCAGCGGTGACCGATCGGCAGCGCGTGGATCTTCCGCGGGATCAGCGGGCCATCGGCGTCGGTCACCAGAGCCTTGAGGCTGTCGTCCCATCCGCTGAACCGCTCCAGCACCGCCTGCCTGGAGGCCCCGGCGTCGGCGAAGTCGATGGCGTCGAGCCAGTCCTCGGGTGCCTGGACGGCGGCGTAGACGTGCAGACTGCCGTCGGTCTCGCGGTGAGCGAGGAAGCCCTTGCCATCGCCGAGCGCGAAGCACATGCCGCCGCCGATCAGTGCCGCGGCCCGCGGGTGGCGGAGGTCGGCGTCCAGCAGGTCGAGCTCGACGAACGAGATGCCCGTGTACGCGGGCCGCGTGCCGGAGACCAAGGGGCGGATCCGCGACCAGGCGCCGTCCGCGCCGACGAGCAGATCGGTGGTGAACGAGCCGCCGTCGGCCAGGGTCACCTCATGCCGTCCGCCGCCCAGGGGATGGGCCGCGGCGACCATGGCGCCCCAGCGCACGGCGCTTTCGGGCAGCGAGTCCAGCAGCAGGTCGCGCAACCGGCCGCGGTCCACCTCGGGGCGGTCGCCGATGCCGCCGTCGCGCTCCTCCCAGTAGGCGACGGCGTGCCGGTCCAGGACGCGGACGGCCTCGCCGCCCGGATGGACGATCGTCGTGAACTCCTCGTGCAAGCCGGCCATGCGCAGGGCGACCTGGCCGTTCTCGGCGTGGATGTCCAGCATGCCGCCCTGTGTACGGGCATGGCGTGCGGGTTCGAGGTCGTAGACGACCGCCTCGATCCCGTTGAGGTGCAGGACGCGGGCGAGCGTCAAGCCGGACAGCCCGGCTCCGACGATCGCGATGGGGTGATGGGTCATGGTGATGCCTCCTTCCAAAGGCGCACCCCCACGCTAGCCGAACATGTTCGTAACGAACAAGTTCGTCGCGAACGCGATCGGGCCCTGGTACGTTGGCCTTCGTGACCGATCAGCCCCGCAGCCGTCGCGAGCGCCCCGCCAAACCCGCGCTCACCAGGAAGGGGATCATCGCGACCGCAGTGCGTCTGATGCACGCCGAGGGGCTGCCGCGGGTCACCATGCGCCGCCTGGCCCAGGAGCTCGACACCGGCCCGGCGTCCCTGTACGTGTACGTGGCCAACACCGCCGAACTTCACGCGGCGATACTCGACGAGCTCCTGGGCCAGGTCGATCTGGGCCCCGTCACCATCGCCGGGGACTGGCGTGAACGGATCGAGGCCGTACTGACCTCATATACGGACGTGCTGTACCGCCACCCCAGCCTGGCCCGCTCGGCCCTGGTGGCCCGCCCGTCCGGCCCGAACTACCTCAACCTGCTGGAGGCCCTGCTGGCGCTGCTCAGCGAGGGCGGCGTGCCTGACGGGCAGGCCGCCTGGGGCGTGGACGTGCTCCTGCTGATGGCCACCGCCTCCGCCGCGGAGCACGCCACCGAGGACCGGTCGATCGACGCCGCGGACGAGTGGAACGCGCTCACCCGGGCACTGCGCGACGCCTCACCGGCCGGGCGGCCGCACGTCGCCGCCCTGGCGTCGGAGCTGGTCTCGGGCACCCCCGAGGAACGCGCCAGGTGGGGCCTCCGCGTGCTGCTCAACGGCACGCTGCAGACGCCACGCTGACGGACGCGGGACGCCGGCCGCGCCGCGCCTTCGTGTCGCCCATGGGCGATCACCAGGGAGCCGCCATCGAGATCACTCGTCGTCCCAGAGGCCGGGAGGGCACTCCATGGGCTCGACGGAGCCGTCGGCGTTCTGGATCTCGCACTGGCCTCGGGAGTCACCGCCCCCGATGCCGTCACCGACGTCACCGACGCCGGTGAACCCGCCGGAGACACCGGCGAAGAAGGCCAGGCCGATGACGATCACGATGATCCCGGCGACCATTCCGGCGTAGCCGCCGGAGCTCTCCGCGGGCACGGCGCGGGTCGGGTCCTGCGGGTCGTAGAGCACGTCGGTCGCGTTGCCGACGCCGAGGTGGGAGGTGGTCCGCGCCTCGGTGGTGATCTCCTGCCCGTCCACGGTCGTGAAGGTCAGGACCGGCCGCCGTCTCGCCCTCAGGTGCTCCCCCTGCCCCGTGAACGTGGTCCGGACGTCGCTGACCACGCCCGGCACCCGCTGCGCCCGCTGGGCGAACTGTCTGCTGTCCACGTTCCCCTTGATCGAGACCAGCACGATCAGCACCCCGAACGCCACGAACAGCAGCGGGACGTAGGTGATCAGGTTTTCCAACGCGGGTCTCCTCGAGTCGGCTCCAACATTAGAACGCTCCTGGCGAGCAAGGGTTCCCGCTCCCCGGCCTCTCGTCCACCGATGCCCGCGGCCTTCCGGCCCACGAGCGGGCTCACCGGAGTGACGGGCACGAAAGGCTTGACCTTGACACTGAGGCCAGGGTTTACGCTCGGGCCCCCTGTCACCCGAGGAACGGACCACCCATGAGCGCAGACCGCCGATCCCTGCTCGACCACGACCAGCGCTTCTTCGAGGCGCTGACGGCCGCTGAGGTCAAGGTCCTGGACGACCTCCTCGCGGACGACTTCGTCCTGGTGAGCGTGGAGGACGGGGCCGCCGTGGGCCGGGACGTCCTTCTCGACGCCATCGCCACCGGCGCCGTACGGTTCCCGGCGATCGAGTCGTTCCCGGACGAGGCCATCGTCCGCCGCATCGGGGACGTCGGGATCGTCGTAGGGCGTACCGGCATGAACTTCACCCGTCCCGACGGTACGGCCTTCAGCGCCGGCAGCCGCTACACCCATGTCTACGTCGCCGTCTCCCCCGGCCTCTGGCGGCTCGTCTCCGCGCAGGGCACCGCCATCAAACCCCCGGCATAATCACCCGCATGCGGTTCGCAATCCTCGGCCAGACCCGGGCCTGGCGCGACGACGGGACCGAGGTTCCGCTGGGCGGGCCGGCCCGGCGGGCGCTGCTGGCGCTGCTGCTGCTCCGCCCCGGCGAGGTGGTCCCGGTCGACCGGCTGGCCGACGAGATCGGCCCGGCAGGGGGGACGTCGGCGCACGCCCTGCACTCCCAGGTGTCGAGGCTGCGCGCGACCCTGGGCGGCGGGGCCGCGATCGAGCGGGCGGGAGCGGGCTACCGGATCGTGGTCGCGCATGACGACGACGTGGACGCCTGCCGGTTCGAGCGGCTGACCGGGCAGGGCCGGGCCGCGCTGCGTGACGGCGACGCCGGGCAGGCCGTCCCGCTGCTGCGCGAGGCGCTGGAGCTGTGGCGGGGGCCTGCTCTGGCCGACCTCCCCGAGAGCCCGACGGCCCGGGCCGCCGCCGTACGGCTGGAGGAGCAGCGGCTCGCGGCGCTCGAGGACCGGATCGAGGGCGAGCTGCGCCTGGGCGAGCACCGCGCGGCCGTACCCGAGCTGCGCGAGCTGGCCGGCCGCCATCCCCTCCGGGAACGACCGGCGGCGCTGCTGATGCGGGCGCTGTTCGCCGAGGGCGGGCAGGCGGCGGCGCTGGAGGTGTTCGAGGAGACCAGGCGGCACCTGGCCGAGGAGCTGGGCGCCGATCCCTCGGCCGAGCTCGCCGCGTTGCACCTGGAGGTGCTGAGCGCCGATCCGTCGCCGTCGCCCGCCGCGCCGCCCGCGCAGCTCACGTCGTTCGTCGGCCGTGCCGCGGAGGTGACCGAGGTCGCCGGCCTGCTGCGCGTGGCCCGGCTGGTCACGCTGATCGGCCCCGGCGGCGTCGGCAAGACCCGGCTGTCCGTCGAGGTCGCCGGGGCGGCGGGTGACACCGTCTGCTTCGTGGAGCTGGCCGCGCTGCGCGACGGCGCCGGCCTGCCGCGGGCGCTGCTGAGCGCGCTCGGCCTGCGCGAGAACGGGCTCCTCGGGGAGGGGGCCGGGCAGCAGGAGCCCGTCGACCGTCTGATCTCCGCGTTGTCGGACCGCGTACTCCTGCTCGTCCTCGACAACTGCGAGCATCTCGTCGAAGAGGCCGCCACGCTGGCGGCGCGGCTGCTGGCCGCCTGCCCGCGGCTACGGGTGCTGGCCACAAGCCGGGAGCCGCTGGGTGTCATCGGCGAGAACCTCTGGCAGGTGCGGCCTCTGGACGGCGACGCGGCCGTACGGCTCTTCACCGACCGGGCCAGGGCCGCACGGCGCGGTTTCGCCGCCGACCCGGAGGTGGTGCGGCGGATCTGCGCGGCCCTGGACGACCTGCCGCTGGCCATCGAGCTGGCGGCGGCGCGCCTGCGCACGCTGGACATCGACGACCTGGCGGGACGGCTGGACAACCGGCTCGGGGTCGCGGCCCGAGGCGCCCGGACGGCCGCCGAGCGGCATCGGACGCTGCGCTCGGTGGTCGCGTGGAGCTGGGACCTGCTGTCGGAGGAGGAGCAGCGGGCCGCGCGGCAGTTCACGGTCTTCGCCGGTGGCGCGACGGCCGAGTCCGCTCTTCGGGTGTGCGGCGCCGACGGCGAGCTGCTGGAGTCTCTGGCCGACAAGTCCCTTCTGGAGGCGGCGGGCGGCCGCTACCGGATGCTGGAGACGATCCGCGCCTACGGCGCCGAACGGCTCGAAGCGGCGGACGAGGCCGAGCCGGTGCGACGCGCCCACGCCCGGCGCTTCCTGGAGCTGGCGCGGACCGCCGACCCGCACCTGCGGCGGGCGGGGCAACTAAAGTGGCTGCCGATCCTCGCGGCCGAGCACGCCGACCTGCTGGCGGCCCTGCGCTGGGCCGTCGAGGCCCGCGAGGTGGAGACGGCCCTGCGGCTGCTGGCCTCGGCCTCGAACTACCTGTGGCTGAGCGGCCTGTCCGCCTCCGCCGCGCCCTACGCCACCCTGCTGCTGGACGGCGTACCTCCTGACGGGCCCGGTGGTGAACTCGGTGAGGAGTATGTGATGTGCGTGCTCCTGGCCGCGTCCGACGCCGCCGGGCATCCGGTCTGGCAGCGGCACCTCGCGCGGGCCGGGCAGGCGCTGGCCGCCGCGTGGCCGGGTGACCGGCCGGGCCGCTATCCGGTGGCCCTGCTCCTGTGGATGATGCGCAACGCGGTCGGGGGCGACATGCAGGGCGCGTTCGAACTCGTCCGGGCCCAGCTCGCGTGCCCCGAGCCGTGGGCGCGGGCGACCGCCCGGTACGTCTCGGCGTTCGGGGCGCTCGGCGAGGGGGACGCCGCGGCGGCCGAGGTGCACTTCCACGCGGCGGCGGAAGAGTTCCGCTCGCTCGGCGACCGCTGGGGCACCGCGCTGGCCCTGGACTCGCTCGCCGGCCTGGCCGGAACGCGCGGCGACCGGGCGAGGGCCGTCGAGCTGACCGACGAGGCGCTCGCGCTGACCGAGCAGCTCGGCGCGCTGGAGGACAGCGCCGACCTGCTGGTCAACCGGGGAGATCACCTCGCCGGCGAGGACGCGGCGGCGGCTCGCGCCGACTACACGAGGGCCGCCGCCCTGGCCCGCCGCGCCGGCAGCTCCACCTACCTGGCGGCGGCCCTGCGTGGGCTCGGCGACATCGCGCTGCTGGAGCAGGACCTGGCCGAGGCCGAACGGCTGTACGTCGAGGCCCTCGAACGCCTCGACCCGCACTGGATCAAGAGCCTCGGCGACCGGGTGCGCACGCTCGCCGGGCTCGGCCGCGTCGCCGAGGCGCACGGCGACCGCGCCGCGGCCCGTGAGCGATTCCGGGAGGCCGGCGAGACGGCGGCCGTGATGGGGATCTCCACCCCCGCGGTGCTCCGCCTGATGGGGCTGCCCGAGACCGTCGTGGAGGCGGTGACCCGGCGGTGAGACGTGTCGGTGCGATGGGGGCGGTGAGCCGGCGGTGAGCCCGCGGTGAGCCCTCCCCGGCAGGCTCGGGGTCATGAGAAACGGCATGAGGAACACCAACGTCCTGATCTCCGGCGCCTCCGTCGCCGGGCCCGCGCTCGCCTACTGGCTCCACCGCCACGGCTTCACCCCCACGATCGTGGAGCGCGCCCCCGCCCTGCGCGAAGGCGGCTACGCCGTCGACTTCCGCGGCGAGGCCCACCTGTCGGTCCTGCGCCGCATGGGCATCCTCGGTGACATCGAGCGGGCCAGGACCGGCATGGGCTCCATGTCGTACGTCAACGCGGCGGGCAGGACGCAGGCGACGATGCCCGCCGACCTGTTCGCGGGCGACGTCGAGATCCTCCGCGGCGACCTGGGGCGCATCCTCTACGACGCCACCAAGGACTACACCGAGTACGTCTTCGGCGACTCCATCGCCTCGCTCACCGAGGACGCCGACGGCGTGACGGTCACCTTCGAGCGCGGCGCGCCGCGCCGGTTCGACCTGGTGATCGGCGCCGACGGGCTGCACTCCAACACCCGCCGCCTGACGTTCGGGCCGGAGGAGCGGTTCGTCAAGCACCTGGGCCTCTACTGCGCGATCTTCACCACGGCCAACCACCTCGGCCTGGACCACACCGGCCACGCCTACCGCACCGCGGGCAGGCTCGTCGCGCTCTACAGCGCCCGGCACAACACGCAGGCCAGGGCCGTCTTCTACTTCGCCTCCCCGGCCCTCGACCTGAACCGTCGCGACGTGGCGCGGCAGCAGGCCGTGCTCGCCGAGAGCTTCGCCGGCAACGGCTGGCAGAGCGAGCGGTTGCTGCACGACATGCGGCAGGCGCCCGACTTCTACTTCGACTCGGTCGGTCAGGTCCACATGGACACCTGGACGCGCGGGCGGGTCGCCCTTGTCGGCGACGCCGCCTACTGCCCCTCGTCCCTGTCGGGCATGGGCTCGGGACTCGCCCTGGTCGGCGCGTACGTGCTGGCCGGCGAGCTGGCCGCGGCGCGCGGCGACCACCGCGTGGCGTTCGCCCGCTACGAGGAGGAGATGCGCGAGTACGCCACGGGCTGCCAGAAGATGGGCGACGGTGTCGCCAAGCTCATGGTCCCGGGCAGCCGGCTCCTGGCCTCGTTCCTCAACCGCTACTACAAGATCATGCCGTACCTGCCGGGAAAGAACATGGCCGCCAAGATGGCCCGCAAGGCCGCCGAGAACATCACGCTGCGCGACTACGAGAGCCTTGTCGGCCGCGCGTGAGCCGCACCCGCGCGCGGCCGTCGATATCCGGTGGCGGGCCCGGAGCCGTTTTCGGCATAGTCGTGAGGATGCACCGTCAGCTCATCAGCCACCTCGCCCACGCGGACCATCCGATCGCCGCGCCCGTCAGCGAGGCCAACCTCATCCGCCTGCTCACCCGTGCCAAGCTGCCCTCCGGCGCCCGTGTCCTCGACCTCGGCTGCGGGGAGGGCGCGTGGCTCACCCGGGCGCTGGACCTCTACCCCGAGGCGACGGCGGACGGGGTGGACATCTCGGAGGAGGGGCTCGCCGCCGCCGCCGAGGCCGCCGCCCGTCTCGGCCTGGGCGACCGGCTCCGGCTGCACCAGACGCCCGCGGACGCCTTCGCCTCCGCCGAGCCGTACGAGCTGGTGCTGTGCGTGGGAGCGACGCACGCGTTCGGCACGCTGGCCGAGACCCTCGACGCCGTGCGCCGGCACCTGCGGCCGGGCGGGCTCGCGCTGATCGGCGAGGGCTTCTGGGAGGGGGAGCCGTCCAAGAAGCTGCACGACCTGCTCGGCACGGGCCCGGACGACTACGCCGACCTGGCCGGGACCGTGGCGCGCGCCCGCGACGCCGGCTACGCCACCATCTACGCCCACACCAGCACCCGCGACGAGTGGGACGAGTACGAGTGGTCCTGGACCGGCACTCTGACCCGCTGGGCCCTCGACCACCCCGGCCCGGACGGCGACGAGGCCATGGCCGCCGCCGACTCCCACCGCGACATGTGGCTCAACGGCTACCGCGACGGGCTCGGCTTCGTCACCCTCCTCCTCCGCCGGACCGACCAGTAGCGGAAGGGGCCGGGGAGCGCGCTCCCCGGCCCCTCACTCGCGGTGTCCGTCAGCGGGTGTAGACGACCGCCAGGGTCGGCGGCTTGACGCCCTGCTCCTTGTTCTCCGACGCGGCGAAGGCCCGCCAGTTGGTGGCCTCCTTCTCGTCCGCGCCACGGAGCTGGATGCCGTAGTCGGGGGCGCCCGACGCCCACGCCTTGACGATGTTCGTCACCGGCCACGCCAGGAAGCCGGCGCCCGAGGCGCACGGCGCGGTCCAGGTACGGCCGCGGCCGGCGCGGGTGGTGGGGGCGCCCTCGCCGGTCGTCGTGGGCTTGTTGTCCCAGTTCAGGTCGTTCTCGTCCCAGGCGCTGGTGACCCGCTCGGCGGTGAGGCCGGAGCCGACGACGAGGCCGCAGCCGTTGGTCTCCAGGTTCCACATGCCGAGGGTGGCCAGGAGAACCTTCTTGCCCTTGACCTTGGCCGTGTTGAACTTGACCAGGCTGCGCATGACGTCACCGCCCTGGCCGTTCTCCCATGGCATGGTGCCCGCGATGATCATGGGGTCGCCGGGGTGCGAGGCCCAGGTGCTGGCCACGTCCGTGTCGGTCTCGACCTGCGGGAGCGTGATCGACGGGAAGACCGTGACCGGGTACTTCCGCTTGGGGTCGGCCAGGAAGCCCGCGTCGGGCTTGAGCACGAGAACCTTGACGCCGTTCTGGGTCTCGACGCTGGTGTCGATCGGCTTCAGCGCGTCGCCGCGCGGCTTGCCGTGCCCGCTGGCGTCCCACATGACCGGACGCGAGCCGGAGGCGACGACCTTGCCGTCACCGGCCGTGCTCTTCAGCAGGAGCCGGCCGCTCGCGTCCTCGGCGAGGTCGACGCCCTCGGTCTGCACGGGGATGCGCAGCTCCAGCGGGCCGGACGGCTTCTCGCGCAGCACCACGTCGTGGCGGAATCCCGTGGGCAGGACGGTGACGACCAGGTCGGCGCCCGGGCCGGCGGCGTTGGCGAAGGTGGCGACGTTGTCCTTGATCGCGGGCTTGGGCAGCGCGGTCGGCCACCGCACGGCGAACACCCGGCCGGCGTCGTCCACGATCTTGGCGAGCGGGCCCTCGCCGCCGGCGGAGACCTCGACGTTCGCCCGGGAGACGCGCGGCTTGAGCACCGCGCCGTCCTGGACGAGGGAGGTGTCGACCGGCAGCCACTGGTCCCCCCGCTTGACCTGGGCGACGCCGGAGCTGATGGTCTCGGTGAAGGTGCCGTCGGGGTTGGCGACGGTCGTGCTGTTCTCGTTGGTCAAGGTCGGCACGGACACTGCCTGACCGCTCTTGGCCGCCTGCGCCGACGCGGCGTCCATGGTCGCCTCGACGGCCGCCGTGTCACTGCTCTGCGCCGTGTCGGCCGGTGGCGTGGGCGTGGCGGCGTTGGCCTCGATCGCGGTGCCTCCGGCGAGGACGGTGGCGGTGAGCAGACCGAGAGCGAGCTTCCCCGTGAGCGAAATACGCAAGTCTCATCCTAAGTAATGTGAAAACTGCTGATAATCCTGTTCGTCCGACTATTCGACTTAAGTGAGGATAAGTCGGCGCTAGTCGGGCAGGCGGCATCGACAGGCGGCGCTTCTGCGAGCGCGGCCCTTTCAGCCCCGTAACCCCGTGATTGCCGGCGACGACGCCGGCGCTTCCCCTGTGTCAGGCGGCCCCGTGTGTGATCGCGTGCATGATTCCCCGTTCGCGAATGCGAGCATGATCGCCCGCAGGTCACAGAAATATCACGCAACATATCCGCACACGACAGACTTTTCGGAGTATGACGTATATCACATAGCAATGCGTTATCAACTCAACCTTCTGCGTGATCAACGTGACTCCGCCGGCGAGGGCGGGTGTCATCCGCGGCGGAGGCATGGCACGCGGACGGGTTGACTTTCGTCAGGGGTACGGCTGGCCGGAAGGCCGATGTCCCGGGCAGGCCCCGGTCCCTAGGTTTTCGCAGGTCCACCTTGAACGGAGCACCTGTGAAAAGCCTCCTCACCGCCCTCGCCCTGGCGGCCGGCCTGGCCGTGACGTGCACGCCGGCCGCATGGGCCGCCGGGCCCGCGCGCACCGCCGAGCTCACCCCGGCGGCCATCGACGCGTACGTCGGCCGCGCCCTCGACCAGACCGGCCTGCCCGGACTGTCCGTCGTCGTCACCCACGGCGACCGGATCGTCCACGCCGCCGGCTACGGCCACGACTCCGCGGGCGAGCCGGTCACCGCCGGCACGCCCATGCGGGTCGCCTCGGTGACCAAGTCGTTCACCGCCATGGCCGCGATGATCCTCGTGGAGGAGGGCAGGCTGTCCCTGGACAGGCCCGTGGCCGAGCAGCTCCCCGGGTTCCGCATGGCCGACCCGCGCGCCAAGGCGATCACGCTGCGGCACCTGCTGAACCAGACGTCCGGGCTGTCCGACACCACGACCGACATCGGCGACCTGGACACGGCCGCCTCGCTCAAGGAGTACGCCGCCAAGCTCGCCACCGCCACGCTGCGGGCCGCGCCCGGCACGCACTGGGAGTACTGCAACGTCAACTACAACGTGGCGGCCAGGCTGGTGGAGGTGGCCAGTGGCCGGAGCTTCGGCGACTTCATGCGGGAGCGGGTCTTCGGGCCGCTCGGCATGCGCTCCAGCGGCGTCAGCGAGCGGACGGTCCGGCCGGCCGACGGCTACAACTCCGTGTTCGGCCTCTGGCTGCCGCGCCCCGAGCTGCCCGCGTTCCTCGACGGCAGCGGCAGCGGCGGCGTCATCACCACGGCCGCCGACATGGGCCGGTGGCTGATCACCCAGAACGGCCAGGGCCGCCGCCTCGTCGGCCCGGCCGGCCTGACCACCATGCACGCCCCGAGCAGCGTGCGCGAGTACGGCATGGGCTGGGGCATCGACGACGAGACCCGGCGGCTCACGCACTCGGGGAACCTGTTCACCTACACCGCCGTCGAGACGATCGTCCCGCGGACGGGCTACGGCTTCGCCGTCATGGCGAACAGCGCGAGCCTGACGGACGACACGTTCGCCATCGCGAGCGGGCTGGCGGACCTGAGCGAGGGCCGGACGCCGGAGGTGCCGGGGGGCGACAGGCAGCAGTTCGAGCTGGTACTGGGGGTGGTCACGCTGGCGGCGGCGGCGCTCGGGACCCTGGGAGCCGTACGCTCCCGGCGCTGGGCCGCCCGGCGACTCGCCACGAGGACGCCGAGGAAGTGGCGGGCCGGGCTCCGCCTGGTGCCGGTGCTGCTGCCCGCGGCGCTGCTGGCGGCGTACCCGGACCTGATCTCGTTCCTGATGAACGGCCGGACGGTCACGTGGGCGCAGCTCACGTACTTCGCGGCGCCGCTGACGATCACTCTCGTGGTGGCGGCCGCGGCGGGCCTCGTGACCGCTGTCCTGCGCCTCGCTCACTACCGCACGCTCACCGGGCGGCAAAAGCCCCGTCACACCCACTGACGTGATCACACACGGGATTCGCACCGGACCCGACCCCGGGGCGGGCGTGCGCTCGCTGCTCGCCCGCGGCGCCGGCGCGACGACCGAGTTCCACGGCAACGCCGCCACGAACGTGCCGCGAAAGGGTCACCGGGGCGGTCGGGGTCCTAACGCCGTCAGGCGAGCCGCACATCAGCGCCCCGCGTCACGGGGTCCGGAGACGACCCCGTGACGAGCTGTGGCTGTCAGTCGTCGATGGCCTGGTAGAGCGTGGTCCAGAAGTCGTGGATGAGCCGCGCGGGATCCGGGACGGACATGCCGACCTGGGTGAGCAGGATTCCGGTGAGCCGGTTCTCGGGGTCGGCGTAGGTGGAGGTGCCGCTTCCGCCGTCCCAGCCGAACTGGCCGACGGGGGCGTAGTCGCCGCGGTAGGTGCGCACCGCCATCCCCATGCCCCAGCCGCCGTGCTGCCCCTGGCCGAAGGACACATGGACGTTGCCGGTGGCCATGGCGTGCCGGGCGGCTTGCTGCTCGGGCGTTAGGCGGTTGGTGGTCATCAGCTCGACGGCGGGCCGGGACAGGATCCGCTCGCCGCCGTGCATCCCGCCGTTGAGCAGCATCTGGAAGTAGGCGTGGTAGTCGTCGGCGGTGGAGACCAGTCCGCCGCCGCCGCCCTGGAACGCCGGAGGCCGGCTCCACCGTCCCCCCTCGGCCTCGTCCCACACGTGGAACTCCCCGGTCTGCGGGTCGGGGGCGTACAGGGCCGGCAGCCGGTCGATCTTGTCGGCGGGCACGTGGAAGGCGGTGTCCTTCATCCCCAGCGGGCCGAAGATGCGTTCACGCAGGAACGTCTCGAACGACTGGCCCGTGACCCTGGCCACCAGCACGGCGAGCACGTCGTGGCTGATCTGGTACTGCCAGCGCTCTCCGGGCTGGTGCATCAGCGGCAGCGTGCCCAGGCGGCGCATCCACTCGTCCGGCTCGGGCATCGGCTCCGGCAGATCGGGCGTGAGCCCCTGCTCGAAGATCGCGCCCATGATCGGGCTGCCCAGCGCCGTCATGTCCATGCCGAGCCCGAACGTGGAGGTCAGCAGGTCCCGTACGGTGATCGGCCGCCGGGCCGGCACGGTCTCGTCCAGCGGGCCGTCGATCCGCTTCAGCACCCGGCGGTCGGCGAGCTCCGGCAGCCACGGCTCCACCAGGTCGTCCAGCCGCAGCCTGCACTCGTCGAGCAGGACCATCGCCGCCGCCATCGCGACCGGCTTGGTGGTCGAGGCCATCCGGAAGATCGTGTCCCGGCGCATCGGCGCGCCACCGTCATGGCGCATCGTCCCGAGCGCTTCGACGTGCGTCTCACCGCCCCGGCCGACCAGGGCGACGAGCCCGGGAATCCTCCCCGACTCGACATGCCGCTCCAGCACCTCACGCAGCCTGCGCAGCCCCGCTTCGGAGAAGCCGTTGTTGCTCTTTTCCATCATGAGTCCCTTACCTACGGTGTTCGACCTTGCGAGACGGGCGTTCGGCGAGCCGGAGCTCGGCCACGGGACTCCCTCTGCGGCGCCACCGGCACTCGCGAGCGTTCGGGAATCTCTGAACGTCTGCGACAGTACATTGCGTTTACAGGTCCGTCAACAAGCAAAGATGATGCGTAGCGCCTGCTACATTCGGCTTACTGAGCAGTCTTTGCAATGAAGATGACACTGAACGCAAAGGGTGGACCGCGATGCGACATTGCAATGGGATGCGAGTGAATGCATACTGTGCAGCGGAGGGTGCCGGGGCGCCGCGCTTCGCGCATGTCGACGGATAGGAGCCGAGCGCCGATGCCCGGAGGCAGACTGACAGGCCAGGATCGACAGCACATCGCCGCCTGGCTGGCCGAGGGGCTCGGATACGCGGAGATCGGCCGGCGTATGGGGCGGCCCGCCTCGACCATCATGCGGGAGGTCACCCGCAACGGCGGACCCGACGACTACAGAGCGGACCAGGCGCACGAGGCCACCCGGCATCGTGCCCGCCGGCAGAAGCAGGCTCCGCCTCCGGCGCCGCCGATCTCCGACAGCGGCCATGGGCGAGACCCGCAGGCGGTGCAGGACTTCGCGGAGTCCTTCACCGCTCTCCTCGTTCAGCAGGGGCTGCCCCGGATGGAGGCCCGGGTGCTGGTCTGCCTGTACATCACCGACTCCGGCGCTCTCACCGCCGCCGACCTGGTACAGCGGCTTCGCGTCAGCCCGGCGTCGGTCTCGCACGCCGTCGCCTTCCTCGAAGAGCAGGGAATGCTCAGGCGGGAACGGGTTCCCGGCGCGCGGCGCGAACGCTATGTCATCGACGACGAGATCTGGCTCCGGTCGATCCTCGCAGCTCTGCAGATGAACGACGCTCTGACGGCCGCGTCGCAGCGCGGAACCGAGATTCTCGGGGCCACGACCCCGGCGGGCGCCCGCTTCCAGTCCTCCGCCGAGCTCCTTCTCCTCGTGAGCGAGGCCTTCCGGCAAGTCATGGAGCAGTGGCGGCAGAGAGCCTGACCGCCCGCCGGCCCGCGAAGATCAGCCCTCGTAGTACGTCATCTCCACCCCCGACACCGTGCGCCGGACAGGCTCGAACCCCGCCAGGTCAGCGCGATCGGCGTGGCCGGCCACGGCGTCGCGCACGGCCTCGCTCAGGTGGACGCGGCCGGGGCTGCCGAGGTCCTGGGCCATCTTGGACGCCAGGTTGACCGGGGCCCCGGCGACGTCCCAGCCGCCGCCGGGTGTCCGCCCCGCCAGCACGGGCCCGGCGGCCACCCCGATCCGGGCCACGATCTCCCGCTCGGCGAGCCCCGTGCGCAGCCTCAGTGCGAAGCGCACGGCCGGTGCCGGCTCCTCGAACAGGTAGATGCCCAGCGGCCCGGCGACCTTGATCTCCACGGCACCCTCGGACGGCAGGAGGCGGAGACCGGCCTCCCGCATCGCCGCCGACAGCGACAGCCCCCTGAGCAGCTCCACCTCCGGCGTGTCCGCTGGAGCGGCGCTCCGCTCCACGAGGACCACGGTCCGGTCGCGCAGGTGCCCGGCCGCCAGCCGTTCGGCCAGCTCGGCGTCCCCGGGGCGGGCGTCCAGCAACAGCAGGTCGGCGTAGAAGGCCGCGGAGTACGGGATGGGATAGTGCTCCTGCCCGGCCGATCCGGACGCGCCCGGCCATCCCTCGCCCGACCACGCCTCGCCGAGCCGGGGAACATCCAGCCGGGGGCCGTCGACCACCTGGTGGACGGGGCCGACGAGACCGTCGGCGCCGTCCTTGCGCCGCAGCACGAACGGGTGGCCGTCCGGCAGCCGGTCGACCACGGCCTGTGTCACCGCGATCTCGCCGCCCTCGGTGTCGTTCTCCGCGAACTCCTCGGCGGCGTCGGCCTCCGCGCCGTACAGCCCGCCCGACAGCTCGTAGAACGACCCCAGGTGCACGCCGATCCCGATGCGGACCACGCAGTGGCGCCGGATCTCGTCCTGCGCCGTCAGCAGAGCGGACAGCAGCGTGGACGGGTCCGCGGCCTCCGGGTGGAACAGCTGGGCGTTGTCGGCCGCCCACACGCCCACCGCGCGCCCGCCGGCGCTCCGGGCGCAGGCGTGCAGGATGCGCTTGGGCCGGTCGATGAGCGCCAGCACCTCCAGCAGGCCGAGCCGCTGGCTGAGCCGGGTGAGCCCGGCCGAGTCGGACACGACGGAGTATCCGCGGATCTCGTGGGGGCTCAGCAGGCGCCGGGCGTCATCGGCGGTGCCCGCGCTTGCGCGCCACCGCTCGACGAGGGACAGCGGCAGGCCGGCGGCGACGTCTCGTGAGGTGTCGAAGCCGCCCGGCGTGAGCGGGCCGGCGGGGGGTTCGTAAGCCACCCGCCAAGGCTAACTCACCCTGAGTCATTCTTCGTACGCGCTCGGTGACGCGGCCCAGCCGGACCAGCGGGTCACGTCCACGAGGATGACCGGCCCGTCCGGCGGATTCCGGCGGTACTGCTCGTACTTCCCGGTCAGCGTCCCGATCGCCTCGCCCGCATCGGGGGAGCCGGAGGCGACGACGCGGGCGGTGCCGTCGGCGCGCACCCACCACAGGCCGGTCCAGTCGTCCTCGTAGCGGTCGGCCAGGAGGGACACCCGGGGGTGCGCCCGGATGTTGCGGAGCCGCTTCAGGTCGGTCGTCGTCTTGGGCTTGTGGTCGACCGCGATGACGACCCGGTCTCCGGTCAGCGCGAAGGTGACGGGCACCAGGTGGGGCGCCCCGTCGCCGGCCACGGTGCCGAGCCGGGCGACGCGCTGCCCGCCGAAAAGCCGGCGCGCCAGGTCGGCGTCCATCCCTTCATCGTGTCACCGCCCCCCCTCATCGGGTCAGCGCCGCCCTTCGGGTCAGCGCCGCCCTTCGGGTCACCGCCGCTCTTCGGGTCAGCGCCGCCCCGGACCGCGCCCGCGCGTCACTCGGTCGCGCCGGCCCCGAAGGCCGCCCGTACGGCGTCGGCGATCTGGCGCTGGATCGGGTCCGCGTCCGCCCCGAACAGCGCCTCGTCCACCGCCGCCACGGCCCCCATCGCCTCCTGCATGAGCCGCGCGCCTTCCGGCGTGAGCTCCAGCGTCGAGGCCGACCCGGCCCTGGCCTTTCCGTCGCGGACGAGCCCCGCCCCGGCCAGCGCCTTCACCGCCGTGTGGACGCTCTGCACGGTGATGCCGGACATGCGCGCCAGGTCGCTGAACGACGCGCCGGGCACGCCCGCGATGTGCCCGAGCAGTCCGAGCCTGCTGACCGTCAGCCCGAGGGGCGAGAGGGCGGCGCCCAGCTCCGACTCGATCCGGTGCGCCAGCGTGAGCAGCACGATGGAGGGACTCGTCGCGGGCGGGCCCGGGCGGGCGCTCTCGGTGGTCACTCCCCCAGTCTCCCGCAGCCGACGCCTCGCACCCCGCCCCCGTGATCGGACACCCTGGACCCAAGCGCGAAGCCGCCGCCCGAGCATGAGCGAGGACCATGCCCTTCCCGCGGGTCGAAGGGGGCGCGCACGAGCGCCGGAACGCGCGCGGCGCGCCCCCGGGTGAGGACCTTGCCGTGTGCCCCATGGCTGAGGTTCCGGAAGAAACCGCGGGAGCCCGGAGTCAGGTGGTGGAGAAGGCGGCGTCGAAGGAGGTGGCCGGCGGGGTGATGGCGTTGAGGCGGCGGATGTAGCCCAGCGCCTCCTTGGCCCCGTCCAGGCGGTCCATGCCCGCGTCCTCCCACTCGATCGAGATGGGCCCGGTGTAGCCGATCGAGTTGAGCGCCCGGAAGCAGTCCTCCCACGGCACGTCGCCGCGGCCCGTCGAGACGAAGTCCCAGCCGCGCCGCAGGTCGGCCCACGGCAGGTGGGAGGACAGGCGCCCGCGCCGGCCGTCGCCGACCCGGACCCGGGTGTCCTTGCAGTCCACGTGGTAGATCCGGTCGGCGAAGTCCAGGATGAACGCCACCGGGTCGAGGTCCTGCCAGACCATGTGCGACGGGTCCCAGTTGAGGCCGAACGCGGGCCGGTGGCCGATGGCCTCCAGGGTGCGCTGCGTCGTCACGTAGTCGTAGGCGATCTCGCTCGGATGGATCTCGTGCGCGAACCGTACGCCCACCTCGTCGAAGACGTCGAGGATGGGGTTCCAGCGGTCGGCGAAGTCCTGGTAGCCCGCGTCGATCATGGAGGCGGGCACCGGCGGGAACATGGCGACCGTGTGCCAGATCGACGAGCCGGTGAAGCCCACGACCGTGTCGACGCCGAGCAGGGCGGCGGCCCGCGCGGTGTCCTTCATGTCCTCGGCGGCGGCCTGCCGCACCGACTCCGGGTCGCCGGAGCCCCAGATCCGGGCGGGCAGGATGGCCTTGTGGCGCTCGTCGATGGGGTGGTCGCAGACGGCCTGGCCGACGAGGTGGTTGGAGATGGTCCACACCTTGAGGCCGTGCTTGTCGAGCTGGGCGCGTTTCTGCTCGACGTACGACGGGTCGGACACCGCCTGGGCGACGTCGAAGTGGTCGCCCGAGCAGGCGATCTCCAGGCCGTCGTACCCCCATTCGGCGGCGAGCCGGCACACCTCCTCGAAGGGCAGGTCGGCCCACTGGCCCGTGAACAACGTGACCGGTCTCATGCGTCCTCCACGACTGTGTAGCGGCTGGAGTCGGCCGCGCTCCGTTCGACCGCCGCGAGGACGCGCTGCACCCGCAGCCCGTCGGCGAACGACGGGGCGGGATCGCGGCCGTCGGCGATCGCCTCCAGGAAGTCCTTGATCTCATGGGTGAACGTGTGCTCGTAGCCGAGGCCGTGGCCGGGCGGCCACCAGGCGCCGGCGTACGGGTGGCCGGGCTCGGTGACGAGGATCCGGGTGAAGCCGGCGTCCCCTTCGCTGACCCAGAGCTCGTTCATGGCCTCGAAGTCGAAGGCGAGGCTGCCGAGCGAGCCGTTGAGCTCGATGCGCAGCGCGTTCTTGCGCCCGGTGGCGAAGCGGGTGGCCTCGAACGAGGCGACGGCGCCGCCCGAGAGCCGCCCGATGAACAGCGCGGCGTCGTCCACCGTGACCTGCCCGGTGGCCGTCCCGCCGGTGGCGGCCAGGCCGGCCGAGTCCTCCGCCAGGGGGCGCTCCTTGACGAACGTCTCGGTGAGCGCCGAGACGCCCACCACGCGCTGCCCGGTGACGAACTCGGCGGTGTCGATGATGTGCGCGCCGATGTCGCCGAGCGCGCCCGAGCCCGCCTTGTCCTTCCGCAGCCGCCACACCAGCGGGAACTCCGGGTCCACGATCCAGTCCTGCAGGTACTGGGCGCGGACGTGCCGGATCTCGCCGAGCCGGCCCTCCTCGACGTACCGCCGGGCCAGGGCGATGGCCGGCACCCGGCGGTAGTTGAAGGCGACCATGTTCTTCCCGGGCGCCGAGGCGGCGGCGCGCACCATGGCCTCGGCCTCGGCGACGGTGTTGGCCAGCGGTTTCTCGCAGATGACGTGCTTGCCGGCCGCCAGCGCGGCGATGGCGATCTCGGCGTGGGAGTCGCCGGGCGTGCAGACGTCGATGATCTGCACGTCGTCGCGCCGTACCAGCTCCCTCCAGTCGGTCTCGACGTCGGCCCAGCCGAGCTGGGCCGCGGCGGCCGACGTGCGCTCCTTCGACCTGCCCGCGAGCACCGCCATGCGGGGCGCCAGCGGCAGGTCGAAGAAGGCTCCCACGCTGCGCCATGCCTGGGAGTGGACGCGGCCCATGAAGGCGTGGCCCACCATGCCCACGCCGATGCTGATCTTTTCTGACATGCAGCCCCCGATCAGGACTCGAAGCCGAGCGGCAGGTACTTCTCGACGTTCTCCTTGGTAATGGTCTCCGATGCGAGCGTGATGGACTGCGGAACTTGGTTCTCCACGAGGTCACTCATGCCCTTCCCCTGGGCGATGAGCCGGGCGAGTTTGATCGCCGAGGAGGCCATCGTGGGGCTGTACGTGACCGTGGCCTCCAGCACGGAGGAGCCGGACTGGATCTCCTTCATGGCGTTGAGCGAGCCGGCGCCGCCGACCATGAAGAACTCCTTGCGTCCCGCCTCCTTGATGGCGGCGAGCACGCCGATGCCCTGGTCGTCGTCGTGGTTCCACAGGGCGTCGATCTTCTTGTGCGCCTGGAGGAGGCTGGTCGCCACCTGGTTGCCGGTCTCGACGGTGAACTTGGCGTCCTGCTTGGCGGTCACGCTGAAGCCGTACGTCTTGAGCGCGTCGGCGAAGCCCTTGCTGCGGTCCTGGGTCAGCGGGAGGGTGGCGATCCCCTGGATCTCGACGATGACCGGGTTGGAGACGCCCTTGTCCTTGAGCTTCTTGCCGATGTAGTGGCCGGCGGCGACGCCCATGCCGTAGTTGTCGCCGCCGATCCAGGTGCGGTAGGCGAGCTTGTCCGGGAAGACGCGGTCGAGGTTGACGACGGGGATGCCGGCCTGGGTGGCCTGGAGTGCGACCTGGTTGAGCTGCTGGCCGTCGTTGGGCAGGATCACCAGCGCGGCGACCTTGGCCGCGATGAGCGACTCGACGGCGGAGATCTGCTGGTTGATGTCGTTGGTGGGCTCGACCGGCTTGAAGTCGATGTCGGTGTACTGCTTGGCGGCGGCCTCGGCGTTCTTGGCGATGGCGGCGATCCAGCCGTGGTCGGCGGCGGGGGCGGAGAATCCGATGGTGACCTTGGTGCCGGGCTGGTCGTTGCCGCTGGAGGCCGGTGAGGGGGCGGGCGCGGCGGCGCTGGCGGGCGCGGCCGACGGCTCGTTGCTGGTGCAGCCGGCGACCGCTAACAGGGCGGCTCCGCCGACGAGGAATCCCCTGCGCGCGACTTTGTCGGTCATGACGTTCTCTCCTTCAGGTTCCGCCGCTGGAGCAGGACGGCGACGACGATGATCAGGCCCTTGGCGATGAGCTGGTCGCTGGTGTTCAGGCCGTTGAGGATGAACAGGTTGGTGATGATCGTGAAGATCAGCAGGCCGAGGATCGAGCCCACGATCGTGCCGCGACCGCCGGTGAGGAGGGTGCCGCCGATGATCACGGCGGCGATGGCGTCCAGTTCGTACAGGTCGCCGTGGGTGGAGGAGCCGGTGGTGGTGCGGGCCATGATGAGGATGGCGGCGATGCCGCAGCACAGGCCGGACAGGGCGTACAGGAGCATGGTGTGCCGCCGCACGTCGATGCCGGCCAGCCGGGCCGCCTCGGGGTTGCCGCCCACCGCGTACGTCCGCCGCCCGAACGTCGTGCGGTTGAGCACGATCCAGCCGAGGACGACGACCAGGGCGAAGACGTAGACGAGCAGCGGCACGCCGAGCACCCGGGTGGTGGCGAGGTCCACGATGGCGTGGTTGTCGGCGCTGACGAGCTGGGTCCTGCGGTCGGACATGCGCTGCGCGAGGCCGCGCGCCGCGACCAGCATGGCGAGCGTGGCGATGAACGGCACCAGCCGCCCGTACGCGACGAGCAGCCCGCTGACCAGCCCGGCGCCCGTGCCGACGAGGATCGCGCAGACCGCCATGACGACCGGCCCGAACTCCTGCGTGGCCAGGGTCGTGGCCCAGACGGAGGCCAGCGCCATGACGGCGCCCACCGAGAGGTCGATGCCGCCGCCGATGATGACGAACGTGGCGCCGACGGTGATGACGCCGATCGTGGCGGCCAGCGACAGGATGCTGACCAGGTTGTCCGCGGTGGCGAAGGCGGCCGGCCGGGTGACGAGGCCGACGGCCACGAGCAGCGCGAGCGCCACGAACAGGCCCAGATGCCGCAGCTCGAAGGAGCGGGGGGCGGTCGTCGCGGGGGCCTCCGCGACCGTTCTTCCTGCTTCCGCCATCAGGCGGCCCTCCCGTTCGTGACTGCTTCCGCCATCAGGCGGCCCTCCCGTTCATGATCATGTCGAGGACGCGGTGCTCGTCGAGGTCGCGGGCGTCGCCCTGGTGGATGACCGTCCCCTCGCGCAGCACGAGGACGCGGTCGGCCAGGCCGAGCACCTCCGGCACCTCGCTGGAGACCAGCAGCACGCCGATGCCCTCCTCGGCCAGGCCGCGGATGACCGTGTACAGCTCGGCCCTGGCGCCCACGTCCACGCCCCGGGTGGGCTCGTCGAGCAGCAGCAGCCGGCGCCCGCCGAGCAGCCAGCGGGCGAGCACGGCCTTCTGCTGGTTGCCGCCGGACAACGTCTTGACCGGGCGCTCCGGGTCGCGCGGCCGGATGTCGAGCGCCTCGGCCAGCCGGGCGGCCTCGGCGCGCTCGCGGGCCCGGTCTAGCCAGCCGAGCCGGGCGAACCCGGACAACCCGCCCAGCGTGATGTTGGCGGTGACGCTCTGGTCGAGGAGCAGGGCCTGCGCCTTGCGCTCCTCGGGCGCCAGGCCCATGCCGAGCTTCACGGACTCGACGACGCCGCCGCGCCGCAGCGCCCGCAGCGGGCCGTCCTGCCGTACGGACTGGAGGAGGCCGGCGCGGCGGACCGGGCGGCCGCCCACCTGCACCTGGCCGGTGGCGCGGCGCGCGCCGTAGACGGCCTCCAGGATCTCGGAACGGCCGGAGCCGACCAGGCCGGCCAGGCCGACGATCTCGCCCGCGCGCACCGAGAACGACACGCCCGCGAAGGCGCCGGGCGAGGACAGGTCCTCCACCCGCAGCACCTCCTCGCCGGGCGGCCGGGCGGCGCGGGGCGGGAAGACGTACTCGACGTCGCGGCCGGTCATCAGGGAGACGATCTCGGAGGTGGGCGTGTCGCGGGCGGACAGGCCCACCGCGATCGTGCGGCCGTCCTTGAGGACGGTGACGCGGTCGCCGATCTCGCGGATCTCCTCCATCCGGTGGGAGATGTAGACGACGGCGACCCCGCGGGCGGTGAGGTCGCGGATGATGCGGAACAGGTTCGCCACCTCGTCGTGGGCGAGCGCGGCGGACGGCTCGTCCATGACGATGAGCCGGGCGTCGCGCGAGAGCGCCCGCGCCATGGACACGATCTGCTTGGCCGCCGGGGCGAGCCGCCCGACCTCGATGGACGGCCGGATCTCGGGGTGGCCGAGCCGGGACAGCACCTCGCCGGCCGCCCGGTCGGCGCCTCGCCGGTCGGTGAAGCCGAGACGGGTGTGCTCGTGGCCGAGGAAGATGTTCTCGGCGACGCTGAGCCCGTCGACGAGGTCGAGCTCCTGGTAGATGGTGGCGATGCCGAGCCGGATGGCGTCCACGGGGCCGGCGGGGCGGGGCGGGGCGCCGTTCAGCTCGATCGTGCCCTCGTCGGGCCGGTGGGCGCCGGCGAGGATCTTGATCAGGGTGGACTTGCCGGCGCCGTTCTGGCCGAGCAGGCAGTGGACCTCCCCGGCCCGCACGTCCAGGTCCACGCCGTCGAGCGCGCGGACGCCCGGGAACTGCTTGACGATTCCCCTCATGACCAGCATCGGGGGTCTCTCCTGTCAGGCGTTGACGATCTTGTTGATGTTGTCGGGTGACAGGTAGTGCTCGATGGCCAGGAGGCCGGCGCCGAGCGCGGCGGCGTCCTCCCCGGTACGGCTCGGCACGATCGACAGGTGGTGGGTGGCCAGCGGCAGCGACCGCCGGTAGACGGTCTCCCTGATGCCGGCGAGCAGGTGCTCGTGGACCCGGGACAGGACGCCGCCGATGACGATGACCTCGGGGTTGAAGAAGTTGACCAGGCCGGCCAGCACCTCGCCGATGTGCCGGCCCGCCTCCCTGACCAGGCGCAGCGCCCGCGTGTCGCCCGCCTGGACGAGCGTCACCACGTCGGCGCCGGTCGTGGCGGGCACGCCCAGCTCCGTGAGCCTGCGGGCGAGCGCCGCGCCGCCGGCCACCGCCTCCAGGCAGGCGCTGTTGCCGCAGCGGCAGCCCGCGTCGTCGTGGCCGGACACGCGGATGTGGCCGATGTCGCCGGCCGAGCCCTGGGCGCCGCGGTGCAGCCGGCCCTCGGCCACGATGCCGCAGCCGATGCCGGTGCCGACCTTGACGAACAGCAGGTGGCCGGTGCCGGGGAAGGCGTTGCGGTGCTCGCCGAGGGCCATCACGTTGACGTCGTTGTCGACCAGGACCTCGCAGCCCTGGAAGTGCTCGGGGATGGGGTAGTCGTTCCAGCCGGGCATGATCGGCGGGTTGTTCGGCCGGCCGGTGGCGAACTCGACCGGTCCCGGCACGCCCATGCCCAGCGCCCGCAGCGCCGACCTGG
Organism: Nonomuraea sp. 3-1Str; assembly: GCF_031570565.1. NCBI lineage: Bacteria > Bacillati > Actinomycetota > Actinomycetes > Streptosporangiales > Streptosporangiaceae > Nonomuraea > Nonomuraea sp. 3-1Str. Next base: position 71,787 of record NZ_JALHBK010000004.1, on the reverse strand, counting down.
GCCGGCCGGCCTCGGCGAGCAGCCGGTCGAGGCGCCCGTCCACGTGAGCCAGGACGGTCTCGGGGCCCTCGGTGACGAGCAGCGGGTCCTCGCACTCGGCGAGCACCTCGCCGGAGATGTCCATCAGCGCGACGCGGCAGTGGGTGGCGCCCACGTCGACGCCGGCGAAGGCGTGGCCGTCGGTGTGCAGCCGGAGCTGGCGGGGTGGCCGGCCGCCGGTGGACTCGCCGCTCTCGGTCTCCTCGACGAGGCCGCTCTCGATGAGGGCGTCGACGCGCTGGGAGATCGTGGAGCGGGCCAGGCCGGTGAGCCTGGCCAGGTCGGATCGGGTCGTCGCGGAGCCCGCGCTGATGAGGGTCAGCACGTCCCCGGGCGAGCCCGGAGCGGGGGTCATGCCGCGACCTTAGGAGCGTCAGCCGTACGAATCAAGAGCGAATTTCGTCCTAAGTCGGACTTCTTCCGCCGATCATCGAACAAAGACCGTCAGCGCATAACGAAAAGACCCCTCCTCGCGGAGGGGTCCTCGAACGGGCGGAAGGGTTTCCTTGGCGGTGCGGAAGGGTCCTTGAACGGGCGGACGAGCCGTCAGAGCATGGCCTTCATGGAGTCGGCGGCCGTGAGGACGTACGGCTGCTCGGCCATGATCGCCCCCCAGTTGTCGGCGACCGCCTCCGGCGTGATCTCGTCCGAGCGCCAGCCCGGCCCCTCGGCCACGATCACCCGCGACACCCGGCCGCCCCCGACCGTGAACACCTCGCCGCTGACCTCGCACGAGTCGTGGACGAGGTAGGCGACGAGCGCGCTGACCCGCTCGGGCGTGAACTTGGCCTCGAACTCGGCCGGCAGCAGCGACTCGGTCATCCGCGTCCAGGCGACCGGGGCGATGGCGTTGGCCTTGACGCCGTTGCGGGCGCCCTCGATGCCGACGGTCTTGGTCAGGCCGACGAGGCCCATCTTGGCGGTCGAGTAGTTGGCCTGGCCGAAGTTGCCGAACAGGCCGGCCGGGCTGGAGGTGTTGACGACGCGGCCGTAGCCGGCCTCCTTCATGTACGGGTAGGCCGCGCGGGTGACGAGGTACGAGCCGCGGACGTGGACGGCGAGCACCGCGTCGAACTCCTCGACCGACATCTTGCCGAACGAGCGGTCACGCAGGATGCCCGCGTTGTTGACGACGATGTCGACCTTGCCGTAGGCGTCGATCGCCGCCTGGACGATCGCGCCGGCGCCTTCGGGGGTGGCGACGTTGTCGGCGTTGGCGAGGGCCTGGCCGCCGTTCTTCGCGATGAGCTCGGCCACGTCGGCGGCGGGGCCGGCGGAGGCGCCGCTGCCGTCGAGCGCGCCGCCGAGGTCGTTGACGACGACCTTGGCGCCCCGCTCGGCCAGGAGGAGCGCGTGCGACCTGCCGAGGCCGTGCCCGGCCCCCGTGACGATCGCCACCTTGTCATCGAACCGAAGCATCGGACCTCCAGCGCAGGAGAACAAACTTCTAGTACGAGTACGATAACCCGAGCCGGCGCAACAGGGACTGGTCGTCGCGGATAGTGATCGGCGAGCCGGTTCTCTGCTAGAGTTGCGGGCTCCCAAAGGCGAGGGGTTCAGCCTCGCCATCCCTCCATCGGGCCTGGGAGGCCGGACATGCCGGTGAACGCGCCCATCCGCGTGGTCCAATGGGCCACCGGTTCCATCGGCCGCTACGCGTTACGCAGCGTGCTCGGCCGGCCGGGACTCGAACTCGCGGGTGTCCTCGTGTACGACCCGGACAAGATCGGCAAGGACGCGGGCGAGCTGGTCGGGCTGCCGCCCACCGGCGTCACCTGCACCGACGACGTCGACCGGGTGCTGGCCCTCGACGCCGACTGCGTGCTCCACATGCCGCTGCCGGCGTTCTACTTCGGCACCGACCAGACCTCCGACGTCGAGACCATCTGCGCCCTGCTCGCCTCGGGCAAGAACGTCATCACCACCACGGGATTCGTCTACCCCAAGTCGTACGGGCGGGGCGTCGTCGACCGCGTCGAGGCGGCCTGCGCCGCGGGCGGCACCACCCTGCACGGCACCGGCATCAACCCGGGCTTCATGAGCGACTTCCTGCCCCTGGCGCTGACCGGATTGTCCGACCGGGTGGACCACGTCTACGTGCGGGAGTCGTCCGACTTCCGGGGACATCCGTCGCGGCAGGTCGTCGTGGACCTGGTCGGGTTCACCCGCTCGGCCAAGGACTACACGGCCGCGGTCCGGCCGTACCGGGCGTTCCAGCGCTCGCTGTTCGCGGAGAGCGTCCAGCTCGTCGCCGACGCGCTGGACGTGCGGCTGGACGAGGTCGAGGAGAGCGACGACTTCGAGCTGGCGACGAGCGAGTTCGAGATCGCGGCCGGCACGGTCAGGGAGGGCACGGTGTGCGCCTCGCGCTGGGTCTTCTCCGGGCTGGTGCGGGGGCGGCCGTTCATGACGATCGAGGTGGTCTACAAGGCCGACGCGGCGCAGGTGCCGCGCTGGCCCGACCCGGGGTTCGTGCTGCACATCGAGGGGGTGCCGCACATGACGCTGTCGGTCGACGAGGTCTCCCACGGCCCGGCCGCCGCCGCGGCGCACGCCATCAACGCCATCCCGGCGGTCTGCGCCGCCCCTCCGGGCATCCGCACCCTGCTCGACCTGCCGTTCGCGACCGGCCGCGGCCGGGTCCGCCTGCGCTGAGGGCCTCACACGCGGTACCCGTGCGCCCGTACGGGGAGGGCCGTACGGGCGCCGGGTGTCGAGGGGCGCCGCTCAGGAGCGGGGCTGGAGGCGTCCGCGCTCCCAGGCGTCGATCTGGGGCGCCACCTGCTCGGCCCAGCGGCCGATCGGCTCCGCGCCGGGCAGCTCCGGCTCCAGCAGCGCGAGGCCCGGCGTCGGGACGAACGCCCCCAGCTCCACCAGCAGCGGCCGGAAGTGGACCTCCACGGCGAGCGCGTGCCGGGGATGCCCCATGACGAGCACGGGCAGCGCGGCCGTGCTCGCCAGCGCGTTCGGCGGCAACCGGTCGAGGAACGCCTTGAGCAGCCCTGTGTACGTCGCCTTGTAGGTCGGGCTGGCCAGCACCGCGACCGTCGCCCGGCTCAGCAGCTCGGCGGCCTCCTCCACTCCAGCGTGCGTGCCGGGGGCGAGCAGGTGGGGCGCCAGGACCGCCAGGTCGACGACCTCTCCGGGCCCGTCGTGCCCGAGCCGGGCGGCGACGGCCTCGGCGGCGGCGACCGCCGCGCCGTACGTTCTGGACGCGGCACGTGGATTGCCGACGACGGTGACGATCACGTGGTCCTCCGGGGGGCAAGACGAGCGGGGTCAGGCAACGGCGACCTCCCGCCGGGAGGACAGGGGAGCCTGCCGCATGCGTGCGACGCTACACAGCCCCGCCCCCCATGACAACTATTCCTACTTGATTTAAAGGAAATTCACGGGGCGGCCGGGTGCCAGCGGTCCGGTTCGCCGGGAACGCGGGTGATCCTCCCCCGCTCGGCCAGCCAGACCAGGTGCGCCAGGGTCTCGTTGGTGGCCGCGCGGCGGGAGAACGCCTGGAACGTCTCCCACGCCCGCGACCAGGTCAGCCGGGTGGCCACCTCCCAGCATGTGATGCCGCCGGTGGCCCCGCCGCTGACCGTGCCGACGACCCGTTCGACCTCCTCCAGCCGCTCCTCGTGGTGCGCCGTCACGTAGTCCACCCGCCCGGTCAGGTCGCGGAAGCGGTACTCGTGCGCCGGCAGCACCTCCTCCACCTCCAGCTTGCGCACGGCGGCCAGCGAGTCGAGGTAGTCGGCCAGCGGGTTCGGCCGCGACTGCGGGTGCACGGCGACGATCGGGGTGATCTTGGCCAGCACGTGGTCCCCGGAGAACAGCACCCCGCGCGACGGCGAGACGAAGCACAGGTGGCCGGGCGAGTGCCCGGGGGTCCACAGCGCGCGCAGGTCCCAGCCGGGCAGGTCCAGCCGGTCGCCGTCCTCCACCAGCCGGTCCGGGCGCACCGCCGACACCAGATGCCTGATGGACATCGACGCGCCGGCCAGCTCGTCCACGGTCTCGCGGGGCACGCCGCAGCGGCCGAGCATCTCCCGCTCGCGGCGCACGAGCGAGTCGACGGCCTCGTCGTCGTAGCGCTCGCGGATGAGGGCGGCGTCGGCCGGGTGCAGCCCGATCCACGCGCCGGACGCCTCCCTGACCCGCCCGGCCAGGCCGTAGTGGTCGGGATGGATGTGGGTGACGAGCACCGCCTTCACGTCCGTGATCGCGTAGCCGGCCACGCCGAGCCCCGCCACCAGCGCCTCGTACGCCTCGTCGGTGTTCCATCCCGCGTCCACGATGGCGACCCCGTCGGGCAGCTCCAGGACGTAGACCAGCACGTACCGCAGGGGGTTGACCGGGATCGGCACCGGCACGGACCACAGCCCGGGCCGGACGCGCTCGACCTCCGGGAGCGCGCCGCGCAGCCACGCGTCGTGCTGGGCCGGACTGGATGGGGTCACCACGAACTTCGCCATGACGCTGATTGTCCAGGTATTTCCGAACCATGTTCTACTGGGGGGATGAAGCTGGAACGCGAGACCACCGGCGACGGACGCTTCGCCCGCCAGCCGAACCGCTTCACCGACCGCCTCGGCCAGCCCGAGCCCGGCAGGTACCGGCTCTACGCCTCCTACGCCTGCCCGTGGGCCCAGCGGGTGCTCATCGTCCGCCGGCTCCTCGGCCTGGAGGACCTGCTCGACGTGACGATCGTCGACCCGATCCGCGACGAGAAGGGCTGGCGCGTCCCGGGCGGCGACCCCGAGTACCTGTCGGAGCTGTACCTGGCCAGCGACCCGGACTACACGGGCCGCTACACCGTCCCCGCCGTCTGGGACACCGTCGAGCGGCGCATCGTGACCAACGACTTCCCCCGGATCACGCTCGACCTGGAGACGTCCTGGTCCACCACGCCGGACCTGTACCCCGAGCGGCTGCGCCCGGACATCGACGCGCTGAACGACCGGATCTACCACGGCCTCAACAACGCGGTCTACGAGGCGGGCTTCGCCCGGTCGCAGGACGCCTACGAGGAGGCCGTGGCACGCGTCTTCACGACGCTCGACGAGCTGGAGGAACGGCTCGCGAAGGGCTCGCCGTACCTGTTCGGCGACGCGCTGACCGAGAGCGACGTACGGCTCTACCCGACGCTGGCCAGGTTCGACGCCGTCTACCACGCCCACTTCAAGTGCTCGGTGCGGCGGCTGGTCGACTACCCGGCGCTGTGGTCGTACGCCCGCAGGCTGTACGCCGTTCCCGCCTTCGGCGAGACGACGGACTTCGACCACATCAAGCGCCACTACTACATGACGCAGACGAACATCAACCCGAGCCGGATCGTCCCGGTCGGTCCCGCGATCGACTGGAGCCTCTGACGGCGTCAGGCCGAGGCGGCGTGCTCCGGCTCGGCCGCCGCCACCCCGCCGGGCCGGAGCGCGGGCAGCCGGGCGAACAGCAGCGCCGAGGCGGCCATCAGGACGGCGGTCAGCACCCACGCGACCCCTGTCCCGGCCGCGGTGGCCAGCACGCCGAGGCCCACGTTCGACATCGCGCCGCCGGCCTGGAGGGCCAGGGAGCTCGTGGAGGCGACCGTGGTGCGCTCCGCCGCGGTGACCGCGCGGTGGGTCATCTCCAGGCACAGCATGCTCGTGACGGCGAGGCCCGCGTACATGCCGACGTACGCCGCGCCCGCGGCCGCCAGCGCGGCGGGGCCGCCCGCCTCGGCGGTGGCGGCCAGCGCGCCGAGTGACAGCGCGCCCAGCACGACGCCGAGGGCCGCGCCGCGCGCCGGTCCCCGGGCCAGCCGGGCCGCCCGGGGTGCGACCGCGTTGCCCACGGAGCTCCCCGCGAAGCCCAGGGCCGCGACCAGCGCGTACGCCGTCCCGCCCAGCTCCGCAGTGCCGGCCAGCCGGGCCAGCCGGCCGGGCGTCAGCAGCTCCACGGCGGTCAGCGCGACGCCCGTCACCACGGCGTACACCATCAGCCGGCGCAGCACGGCGTGACGGGTCGCCAGCCGCAGGCTCGACAGCACGGTCGCGGGCACGGCGCGCAGCGTCTCCCCCAGCGACGCCCGCCGGTGCGACGGCTCGGGCAGCGCGAGCAGCACCACGGCCAGCAGCACCGCCGCCGCGGCGGCGCCCAGCAGCGGCGGCGCGGCCAGCGGCAGCAGCACGGCCGGCGGCACCACCAGCGGCACGAACCCGCCCGCGAGCACGCCGAGGCACAGCGCCGCCGACTCCATCGCGCCGCCGCGCGACAGCCCCGGCCGGAGATCGGCGTCGCGGCCCTCCAGGTCGTGCAGCGTGTCGACGTACCAGGCGGTGGCGGGGCCGCTGGACAGCGCCCGCGCCACCCCCTTGAGCACGCCGGTCAGCACGAACATCCAGAACGTCGTGGACACCGCCATCAACGTGAGCGAGACGACGGTGAACCCGGCCGACACGGCCAGCACCACGCGGCGGCCCACGACGTCGGCCAGGCCGCCCGTGGGCAGTTCCAGGGAGACGGTGACGACGGAGAACACGGTGAAGGCCACGCCGATCTCCGCCAGGCTCAGGCCGCGCTCGGCCATCAGCAGGATCATCGTGGTCATCATGAGGCCGCTGGGCAGCCAGCTCAGGAAGCAGACGAGCAGGTAACGGCGTAACGCCGATCGGGGGGTCATGCGTCTTCCTCGCTGCATTCGCCGCGGAACCCGTCGCGGGACTCGTCGGTGGACTTCATGGGGGCTCGGGTCTCGTTGGGGAAGGCGGCGGCCCACAGCTGGACCTTCCGGGCCTCAGGGTGGTCCGCGTAGCGGGCGATCACGTCGCGTACGAGCTCGCCCATCCGCTGGTTGAACTCCCGCACGCCCTCCGGCGGCAGCTCCGCGAGGTGGTCGCTCATGCCCGCCACGGGGAGCCATTCGGGATCCGGGGACTCCTCGAAGGCCCGCATCGCTCGCACCAGCATCTCCACCTGGCGCGCGTGCATGATGCGCACCGCCTCCCAGCCCTCCGGCGTGGCGGCCATCCGGGCGTTGTCCCAAGAGGTGTAAAGGTGGCGGGCGCGCCAGCGGCGCTCCCTGCCGTCACGCCGGTCGGGGTCCTCCTCGATGAAGCCGTACCTGGCCAGCACCCGCAGGTGGTAGCTGGTCGAGCCGGAACTCTCCCCCACCAGGCGACCCAGCTCGCTGGCCGTCGCGGGCCCGTCCCTGCGCAGCAGCCCGAGCAGCCGCACCCGCAGCGGATGGGCCACCACCTTCAGCACCCGCGGATCGCCGATCTCGTAGATCTCCTCCACACTCACGACGGTAAACCGCAAAGAGAATTTTGCAAAGTGTTTTTTGCGGTTTCTCACTCCCTAAACTGGACGCATGCTCGACGACATCCGGGTGGACGACTCCGTCCTCGCCCTGCGCCCCGACTTCGCCGTCCTGGTCGTGACCGCCCACGGGCTGCGCAACGGCCCGACGGACGACCGCTCGCGCGGCTGGCTGGAGTCCGCCTCCGCCCACCTGTCCGCCGAGGGCGAGGAGGAGCGCGAGGCGCGTGCGGCCAAGATCGAGGCGTGGCGCGACGCGTACCGCGCCTTCGGGGCCAAGCCGTCGCGCACCCGGCCCTCGGTCGACGCGCTCACCCGCCGCCTGCCGCTGCCCGAGATCAACCAGGTCGTCGACGCGTACAACTCGATCAGCGTGAAGCACGCGCTGCCCATCGGCGGCGAGGACCTCGACCGCTACGACGGCCCGGCCCGGCTGGTCACGGCGGCCGGCGACGAGGCGTCGGAGGAGGCGCTCGGCACGCCCGACGCCGGCGAGGTGATCTGGCGCGACGACACGGGCGTCACCTGCCGCAGGTGGAACTGGCGCCAGGTGGCGCGCACGCGGCTCACCGAGGAGACGGTCAACGCGCTGTTCCTCCTGGAGCGGCTGGAGCCGATGTCGCTGGAGGAGCTGAAGGCCGCGGGCGAGGAGCTGGCCGATCTTCTCTCCGAGCAGTCCCCGGGCGTCCGCATCACCAGCCGGTTGCTGTCCGGCGGGAAATAAACCTCTTCCCTCAGCGTTGATACCAAACAGTGATGTTTACTGCATCACCCCCTTTGACTAGGGGTGCGTCGTCCCTGTTCACGGTCCTGGAAGGATCCGACGGGGTGGCGTGGCCACCCGGGCGCGCGTTGCCGGGCAGGACGAGTAACCTTGGACAGGTTCTCTAACATCAACGCCGATCTGCGGAAGAGGGCGATTTCCGCCGTGTCGTCTGAGTCGTCGCGGACAAACCCGCTGGCAAGCTTCGGTCAGAACGAGTGGCTTGTCGACGAGCTGTACCAGAAGTACCTCCAGGACCCCGAGTCGGTCGACAAGGCCTGGTGGAACTTCTTCGCTGACTACAACCCTGACTACGGACCGGGCCGGAGCCCGGCCAGGGAGGCGGCGAACGGCACAGCGACCGCGCCTCCCCCGGCACCCGCCAAGACGGCGGCTCCTCCGGCCCCCAAGACCATCGAAAAGCCGGCCGTCCCGTCCCCTGACGGGGTGGCGGCCAAGCCGGCGCAGCCGGTCGCACCGGCGCCGAAGGGCGCCGAGGAGATAAGGCTGCGCGGGGCGGCGGCCCGCACGGCCGCCAACATGGACCTCTCGCTGTCGGTCCCCACCGCGACCAGTGTCCGCGCCATCCCGGCCAAGCTGCTCATCGACAACCGCATCGTGATCAACAATCACCTCAAGCGGGGACGCGGCGGCAAGGTCTCCTTCACGCACCTGATCGGCTTCGCGATCGTCAAGGCGCTGAAGGCCATGCCGGAGATGAATCACTCCTTCGCCGAGGTCGACGGCAAGCCGACGCTCGTCAAGCCCGAGCACGTCGGGTTCGGCCTGGCCATCGACGTCCAGAAGAGCAACGGTGAGCGCCAGCTCCTCGTGCCGTCCATCAAGGCGGCCGAGCAGATGGACTTCCGCCAGTTCTGGATGGCGTACGAGGAGATCGTCCGCAAGGCGCGGGCGGGCAAGCTCGGTGTCGACGACTTCGCCGGCACCACGATCTCGCTGACCAACCCCGGCACGATCGGCACCGTCCACTCCGTGCCCCGCCTGATGCCCGGCCAGGGCACGATCATCGGCGTGGGCGCGATGGAGTACCCGGCCGAGTACCAGGGCGCCTCCCCCGAGACGCTCTCGCGCCTGGCCGTCTCCAAGGTCATGACGCTGACCAGCACCTACGACCACCGGATCATCCAGGGCGCCCAGTCGGGCGACTTCCTGCGCCAGATCCACCGGCTGCTGCTCGGCGAGGACGGCTTCTACGACGAGATCTTCGAGGCGCTGCGGATCCCGTACGAGCCGGTCCGCTGGGTGCGCGACATCTCCGCCTCGCACGACGACGACGTGGCCAAGTCCGCCCGGGTGATCGAGCTGATCCACGCCTACCGGGTGCGCGGCCATCTCATGGCCGAGACCGACCCGCTGGAGTACAAGCAGCGCAAGCACCCCGACCTCGACATCCAGTCCCACGGCCTGACGCTGTGGGACCTGGAGCGGGAGTTCGCCACCGGCGGCTTCGGCGGCAAGCCGCTGATGAAGCTGCGCGACATCCTGGGCGTGCTACGCGACTCCTACTGCCGCACGGTCGGCATCGAGTACATGCACATCCAGAACCCCGAGGAGCGGGCCTGGATCCAGGCGCGGGTGGAGAAGGGGCACACCTCCCCCGACCGCGAGGAGCAGCTCAACATCCTGTCGCGGCTCAACACCGCCGAGGCGTTCGAGACGTTCCTGCAGACGAAGTTCGTCGGCCAGAAGCGCTTCTCGCTGGAGGGCGGCGAGTCGCTCATCCCGCTGCTCGACTCGGTGATCAGTGACGCCGCCGACGAGGGCCTCGACGAGGTCGTCATCGGCATGGCCCACCGGGGCCGCCTCAACGTGCTGGCCAACATCGTCGGCAAGTCGTACGCGCAGATCTTCGGCGAGTTCGAGGGCAACATCGACCCGCGCACGGCGCACGGCTCCGGCGACGTGAAGTACCACCTGGGCGCGGCCGGCGAGTTCACCGCGCTGAGCGGCAAGACCATCACCGCCTCGGTGGTGGCCAACCCGTCGCACCTGGAGGCGGTGGACCCCGTCCTGGAGGGCGTCGTCCGCGCCAAGCAGGACCTCCTGGAGCGCGGCGAGGAGGGCTTCACGGTCCTGCCGGTGCTCATCCACGGCGACGCGGCCTTCGCCGGCCAGGGCGTCGTGGCCGAGACGCTCAACCTGTCGCAGCTGCGCGGCTACCGCACCGGCGGCACCGTGCACGTGGTGGTCAACAACCAGGTCGGCTTCACCACCTCGCCGGCCTCGTCCCGCTCCAGCGTCTACGCGACCGACGTCGCGCGGATGATCCAGGCGCCGATCTTCCACGTCAACGGCGACGACCCCGAGGCCGTGGTCCGCGTCGGGCAGCTCGCCTACGAGTACCGCCAGACGTTCCGCAAGGACGTGGTCATCGACCTCATCTGCTACCGCCGCCGCGGCCACAACGAGGGCGACAACCCCGCCTTCACCCAGCCGCTGATGTACGACCTGATCGACGCCAAGCGCTCGACCCGCAAGCTCTACACCGAGGCGCTGATCGGCCGGGGCGACATCACGGTCGAGGAGGCCGAGCAGGCGCTGCGCGACTACCAGGCCAAGCTGGAGCAGGCGTTCACCGAGACCCGCGAGGCGGCCAAGAAGCCGCTGGAGGCGGGCGCGATGCGGGTGCCGCCCACCGAGGTGGTCAAGTGGTCGCACGACGACACGCCGACGGCGATCAGCGACGAGACGCTCAAGCGCATCGTCGACACCCAGCTCAACCTGCCCGAGGGCTTCACGCCGCACCCGCGCCTGGCGCCGGTGATCCAGCGCCGCGGCACGATGGTCGAGCAGGACGCCATCGACTGGAGCATGGGTGAGACGCTGGCCTTCGGGTCGCTGCTCATCGACGGCCATCCGGTGCGCCTGGTCGGCCAGGACTCCCGCCGCGGCACGTTCACCCAGCGCCACGCCGTGCTGGTCGACCGGCTGACCGGCGAGGAGCACACGCCGCTCAAGACCTTCAACCAGGGCACCACGAAGTTCTACGTCTACGACTCGCTGCTCAGCGAGTTCGCGGCGCTCGGCTTCGAGTACGGCTACAGCGTCGTGCGCCCGGACGCCCTGGTGGCCTGGGAGGCGCAGTTCGGTGACTTCGTCAACGGCGCCCAGACGATCATCGACGAGTTCATCTCGTCCGGTGAGCAGAAGTGGGGCCAGAAGTCGGGTGTCGTGCTGCTGCTGCCGCACGGCTACGAGGGGCAGGGTCCCGACCACTCCTCGGCCCGCATCGAGCGCTTCCTCCAGGTCTGCGCGCTCGACAACATGACGGTCGCCCAGCCCAGCACGCCGGCCAACTACTTCCACCTGCTGCGCTGGCAGGTGGAGTCCGGCCGGCACAAGCCGCTGGTCGTCTTCACGCCCAAGTCGTTGCTGCGCCACAAGGCGGCCACCTCCAAGGCGGACGACTTCACCTCGGGCACCTTCCAGCCGGTTCTCAGCGACACGACCGTCGATCCGGCGAAGGTCACCAAGGTGGTCCTCTGCTCCGGCAGGGTCTACTACGACCTGGCGGCCAAGCGCGACGAGAGCGGCCGCGACGACGTCGCGATCGTGCGGCTGGAGCGGCTCTACCCGTTCCCGGGCGACGAGCTGGCCGCCGAGCTGGGCCGCTACGGCCAGCAGGCGCAGCTCGTCTGGGCGCAGGACGAGCCGGTCAACATGGGCCCGTGGCCGTACCTCGCGCTCAAGCTGGCCGAGGACCCGCAGCTGTTCGGCGGTCGCGCGCTCAACCGCGTGTCCCGCCCGGCCAACAGCTCGCCCGCGGCCGGTTCCCACAACGCTCACGACAACGAGCTGCACGAGATGCTCAGCCAGATCTTCGGCTGATCGGCTCGTCAGAGACCCCCGCCGGCCCGCGCCGGCGGGGGTTTCTCGTTGAGCGGCCCGGGCCGGGCGGCGCGGCGGGCTTACTAGAGTTGGGCCGGGGACCCCGTGTCCCGGCAGCACGGCGATCGAAACGGAGCACGATGTACTTCACCGACCGGGGGATCGAGGAGCTGGTCGACAGGCGCGGCGAGGAGGAGGTCAGCCTCCTCTGGCTGGGTGAGCGGCTGCGCGAGTTCGTGGACCTCAACCCCGAGTTCGAGACGCCGATCGAGCGGCTGGCCACCTGGCTGGCCCGCCTCGACGACGAGGACGAGTGACGGCGGGAGGACCCGCCCGCCTTCCGGTGCCGCATCGGCACGCGTAAACGCGATACATCTTGAGTTTCCGTAAGACACGACATATCGTGTCTTACGTGAGGAGCGTGTCGCCAGAAAGGGCGGGGACCATGCAGCACTGGACCATCGACGGCCCCGAGCAGCTGACCTTCGGACCGGTGAGATCCCTGGACGTGCGGATCGTGTCGGGCCGGCTCGCCGTGCTCGCCAGCGACGGCCCGCCCGTCCTGGAGGTCACCGAGATCGACGGCGCGCCGCTGCTCGTGACCTACGACGAGGAGACCGGCGAGCTGGCCGTCACCTACAAGGACCTCACGTGGGACGGCATGCTGGGCTGGCTGCGCAAGACCACGCGCCGGAGCGTCGCCACGCTGACCGTCCCGAGGAGCTGCCACGTCAACGCCGGCGTGGTCAGCGCCTCGGCCGTGGTCGCCGGGTTCGAGAACCTGACCCAGGTCAAGAGCGCGGCCGGCGACATCGTGCTCGACGGCGTGAGCGGCGAGGTGGGTGCCACCACCGTGTCCGGCCACGTCGAGAGCCGGGCCATGGCCGGCGACCTGACGTTCACCAGCGTGTCCGGCGACCTGACCGTCGCCCAGGGGGTCCCGCGCCGGCTGCGCGCCAACAGCGTGTCGGGGCGCATCACGGCCGACCTGGAGCTGCGGCCCACGGGTCATGTGACGCTCACCAGCGTTTCGGGTGACATCCTGGTCAGGCTGCCCGAGGACGTGCAGGCGGACGTGCGGCTGCGGTCCACCACCGGACGGCTGGTCAGCACGTTCGAGAAACTGTCCAACGAGAGCAGACCCGGCGCGAAGTCGCTGTCGGGGCGGCTCGGTGGCGGCATGGCCTCGCTGTCGGCGACGACGGTCTCCGGCGAGGTGGCGCTGCTCAAGGGGGAGAACCAATGAGCCCTGTGTTCGGTCACGGCCGCCTGCGGCTGTATCTGCTGAAGCTGCTGGACGAGAGCCCACGCCACGGCTACGAGGTGATCCGGCTGCTCCAGGACCGATTCCTCGGCGTGTACTCGCCCTCCCCCGGCACCATCTACCCGCGCCTGGCCCGCCTGGAGGAGGAGGGGCTGGTCACGCACGAGGTGGTCGACGGCAAGAAGGTGTTCTCGATCACCGACAAGGGCCGCGAGGAGCTGAACGACCGCCTCGATGAGCTCGACGACCTGGAGCAGGAGATCTCCGCCTCCGTGCGCGACATCGCGCGCGAGGTCAAGGAGGACGTGCGCGACACGGTCAAGTCGCTGCGCGAGGAGCTGACCAGGATGGCCAAGGACGTGCGCGTCGGCTCGCCGGCCGACCTGCGCCGGCAGAAGGCCGACGTGGAGCGGCTCAAGCAGGAGCAGAAGCGGCAGTGGCTGGAGCACGCCCAGCACTGGCAGGGCGAGAGCCAGCGGCTGACGACCGAGTGGCGCCGGATCTGGGCCGAGGTGTGGTCCACGCTCGGCGGCGCTCCGGCCTCGCGGGCCCAGCTCGACGCGGAGCTCGGCGGCATGCTGGCCGACTTCGTGGCCGGGGTGCGCGAGCAGGCGTCCGACCCCCGGCTGGACCGCGAGCGGCTGGAGCGCGTGCGCGCCGCGCTGGACGAGGCGTCCGGCCGGATCCGCGACGCGCTCCGGTGACGTCAGGCGCGAGCCGTTTCCAGGTCGCGCCAGGTGTCCGTCTCAGGCGGTGAAGACGATCTTGCCGAACACGTCTCCCGCGGCCAGCGCGGCGAACCCGTAACGGGCCTCGGCCAGCGGCAGCGTCCGGTCGACGACCGGCCGTACCCCTGTCTGCTCCAGGAAGACCGCCAGGCGCTGGAGCTGGTCACGGGTGCCCATGGTGGTGCCCACCACGGAGAGCTGGAGGAAGAAGACCCGGTTGAGGTCGGCCGGCGGCACCGCGCCGCTGGTCGCGCCGGAGACCACGATCCGGCCGCCCGGCCTGAGCGACTTGAGCGAGTGGTCCCAGGTGGCCTGGCCGACGGTCTCCATCACCGCGTCCACCCGCTCGGGCAGCCGCGCGCCCGTCTCGAAGACCTGGTCGGCTCCCAGCTCCAGGGCCCGTTCCCGCTTGTCCGCCGAGCGGCTGGTGGCCCAGACGCGGAAGCCCCCGGCGCGGCCGAGCGCGATCAGCGCGGTGGCGACGCCGCCGCCGGCCCCCTGCACGAGCACCGTCGAGCCCGGCTGGAGCCCCGCCTTGTCGAAGAGCATCCGGTAGGCGGTCAGCCAGGCCGTCGGCAGGCACGCCGCCTGCTCGAACGTGAGCGCGGCCGGCTTGGGCACCAGGTTGCGGCGCGGCACGGCGACCCGCTCGGCGAACGTGCCGTCGTGCACCTCCGACAGCAGCGAGCGCTTCGGGTCGAGCGTCTCGTCGGCGCCACTGCCGATCACCGCGTGCACGATGACCTCGTTGCCGTCCTCGTCGACCCCGGCCGCGTCGCAGCCGAGCACGATCGGCAGCCGGTCTTGGCGGATGCCGACGCCCTTGAGCGTCCACAGGTCGTGGTGGTTGAGCGCGGCGGCCCGTACGGTGACGGTGGTCCAGCCGTCCCGGGTCTCGGGCTCGGGCCGCTCACCGAGCGTCAGCCCGGCCAGAGGGTTGTCGGGATCGGTCTGTGTGGCGGTTACGGCGAACATGGCCGCACCCTACTTCAGCGTGATCCGGATCTCCTTGACCGCCCGCTCGACGAACGCGGGCGAGCCGGAGGCGGCGATCTGCACCCCGTCGCGGCAGACGGTCCTGGCCGGCCGGCCACGGCGGTCGATCATCATGGGGGGCTGGGAGGCACGGCCGCAGTCCGGCACCGGGATGAGGCCCACGACGTCACCCGTCACGCCGCCGAACCAGAGCTGCGGCCCCACCGGGTCGCCCTGGACGGTCTCGCCCGGCTCGGCCAGGCGGACCGGAGCCGTGGCGGTCAGCACCAGGTAGCCGCCCTTGGTCACCCGGCCGCGGATGTGCCCGGCCGCCGCCATGCGCTGCTCGAAGGTCAGCCCGTCGGGCCGGTCGTACAGCGCGAGGCGCCAGTGGCCGAACGCGAACAGCAGCACCTGCCCGTACGAGCCGCTGCCCGGCTGGCGCGGGTACAGGTCGACGTTCGGCGTGAGGCTCCGCAGCGGCCGGCCGCCCTTCGACACCTCGGCCTCGCCGCCGTACGGCGCGGACATGCGGCGGTACTGGCCGGCCACCCAGACGCCCTGGAACGGCCGCGAGCCGAGCGCGGCGAGCCCGAGCCGCGACGGGTAGCGGACCTCGGCGGGGGTGCCGTCGGGGAAGACGACGCGGAGGACCTCGTCGCCGCCCTTCGCCCTGGGGGTGACCTGCAGGAGGTTGGGCGCGGCCCTCGTCGTGGTCAGGGGCGCGGCGGGACGGGTGGTCCCGTGTCCTGTGGTGAGAGGCCCCGGATCGGGGCCGGGACCGGGGTCGCGGCCGGCGAGCAGCCCGGCGACCGCGACGGCGAGCAGCGCCACGACCACCGCCGCGCCGGTCAACCGCCGGCGGCGGCCCCGCCCTCCGGCCTCGATGACATCGAACTGATCGGCCACGGCCGTCCTCATGTCGTGCGGGCTCTCGCCTTCCGCCCCAGTCCAGACCAGTGACGCGGCGTGGCGCATTCACCTGATCGCCACATTGCCCTTCCCCCCGCGGCGCGTACGCATGACGACGGGACCCCGGCCGATGGCCGAGGTCCCGTCTTGGCAGGTCCGTCAGGGCATGGTGGTCAGGGCGTGTCTGTCAGGACATCTGGAAGACGGGGCCCGTCGCCGCCGACATCTCGCAGCCGTTGGAGAACGTGCGTTCGTAGCGGATCGGCCGGCCCGCCCAGATGCCGAGCGCCGAGACGCGGACCGGGTTGTACTCCATCGTGCAGACCGCGTCGGTCCGCGAGGGCAGCCGGGCGGGGTCGCCGCCGGCCCTTTCGAGGGCGATGCAGGCGGGCTTGGACGAGCGCGACTTGCAGGACAGCACGCCCCCCTTGTCGCCAACAATGATCACGAAAAGCCTCCGGTCCGTGTCGGGAGAGTGAGTCTCGGCCACGGCGGGCGAGGCGGCGAATGCCGTACAGGAAAGCACGGCGAGACAGAGAAGTCGACGCATGCTCGCAGCCTGCCTTGGCCTCTGACCTGCGGCAACGACCGACACGAGGGAGCAGTCTCACCTATCCGGACGGCCTCCTTGACACCGTTCTTATGGGACACAAGTCACACTTGATCAGATAACGAATCTCTATCTGAGCTGCAATACAGTCGGTTGATCTGGAAAAATCCACCCTTAACACCCTAAGGAAAGGCATTTCCATGATCCCCCCGGTCCGGCGACTGGCAGCCGTCGCGCTCAGCGCGCTGCTCGCGCTTGGGGTGACCTCACTCGGGGGGCCTGTGGCAGCGGCGAGCGCGTCTGCGAGGACGAGCAGCTGGGTCTACTCGGTGACCCTGGCCAAGACGGCCGCGGACGTCCAGAAGGTCGCCGAGACCTGGAAGCCGGACCGTCTCAAGAAGGCCGACAGCTACAGCCCCGCCACGCCGGGGTCCCAGTCCTCCACGTCGGCGGGCGCCACCACCGTCCCCAGCCCGGAGCTCACCCCGGCCAAGGCGACCAAGATCCCGCTCAGCGTGTCGCCGGAGCTGCCGTCGAAGGGCTCGGCCGCCCGGACCATGGGCAAGGTGTTCTTCCGGTTCGGCGACAAGGAGTACTGGTGCTCGGCCAGCTCGATCGCCGCCAAGAACCGCAGCGTCGTCGCCACCGCCGCGCACTGCGCGTACGACGCCCGTCAGGCCAAGCCCGCCGACTCCTGGATCTTCGTCCCCAACCCCGGCCCCAACGGCGAGACGCCTGACGGCATCTACGTCGGCGCGGCGATCAGCATGCACGAGCACTGGCCCGGCCGGGGCGACTACGACTACGACTACGCGTTCGTCACCGTGCACCGCGGCTTCATCTGGGTCTCCAAGGGCGGAAAGCTCGTCATGCAGGACGTCGGCCGCCTCCAGGACATCGTCGGCGGCCAGGGCCTCGCGGTCGCCAAGGGCGTGGGCAGCCACGTCACCACCTTCGGCTACCCGGCCGGCCCGCAGCCCGACGGCACCCGGCCGTTCGACGGGCGCAAGCTGCTGAGCTGCGCGGGCAGCACCCGCTGGACCGTCGCCCCCAGCCTCGACCTGCAGTACGGCGTGCAGATCCAGCCGTGCAACTTCACCGCGGGCGCCAGCGGCGGCCCCTGGCTGATCGACTACCAGGCCGGACAGGGCCTCGGCTCGCTGAACGGCATCAACAGCCTCACCTGGAACCGGGACGCCAAGGACGGCTACGACGCCGTCTCCTCCCCCAACTTCACCGCCGCCACCGGCGAGGTCTACCGGCACGCGGCTGCGGTCACCACCCCCGCAAATGTGACGTAACGCACACGTAGCGTGGCAACCATCACGGTGATCAGCGAAGATCGGATCTCGGAACGATCACGGCCGCTTCACACACGCCTGACATGATCTTCCGCAAATTCCCAGACACGCAGTCAGCCCGATAGGTTCCCGGCTGTCCAATTGCTGCATCGGGGGATGTACGGAGCCCCACGACAGCACAAGGCAAAGCCTGGAGTTACCTTGAAGCGAATCCTCCTCCCGGCCGGTGGCGCCGTCCTGGCAACCGGCCTCCTGGCCGCCGGCCTGACCGGCACCGCGCAGGCCCGAGCCGACATCGCCACCGACCCCATGGCCCGCAACACGTCACAGGCCTCCTCGGTCGCGTCGTTCTGGCTCGCCTCCAACGGCGCCGCGCTGCGCGCCGCCACGGCGTACGCCTGGGACGACAAGGAGGTCCGGAAGGTCGTCTCCAAGGGCGGTTACACCGCGGACGGCAACCCCGGCAGCGCCTCGCCCATCGGCGAGGAGAAGAAGCCCATCGGCCGCGTGCAGAACGTCAACCTGCCCAAGACGGTCGGCAAGGTCTTCTTCGTCGACGGGTCCGGCAAGTTCCGGTGGTGCTCGGCCACGTCGGTCCAGTCCAACTACCGCAACCTGGTCGCCACGGCCGGTCACTGCGTGTACGACACGGACAGCAACAAGGACGTCCTGAGCAACTGGGTGTTCGTGCCCGGCTACTACCAGGGCAAGGCGCCGTTCGGCATCTACGTGGGCAAGCAGGCGTTCACCCACACCGACTTCGACGTCTACGAGGACTACGACCGCGACTACGCGTTCGTGACCGTCTTCAACGGCATCGCCTTCGAGGGCGTCAAGCAGGTGGACCGCAAGGACTACGAGCGGTTCAGCGGCCCGAAGCGCAGCTGGGGCGGCCACTACTACATCCTGCTGTCGAAGGACGCGGGACGCCTGGGCGACAACGTCGGCGGTCAGGGCGTGGCGTGGAACCAGGCCACCGGCAAGGACGTGCGCGCGTTCGGCTACCCGGCCGGCCCGCACCCGGACGGCAACCGCCCCTACAGCGGCGTGACGCCGAAGTGGTGCTACGGCAAGACCACCGGCAAGGCCGTGGGCGCCTCGTGGCTCAAGATCGAGGAGCACGTGGGCCTCAAGTGCCCGGTCACCCCGGGCTTCGACGGCGGCCCCTGGCTGAGCAACTACAGCAACAGCAAGCGCCTCGGCTACGTCAACGGCGTGACGAGCACCTTCGCCGACCAGGACGGCAACGACCGCATCGACTACATCACCTCGCCGTACTTCGACGGGGAGACGGCGTCGGTCTACAACGCGGCCAAGAACGTCTGGTCGGGCAAGATCGTCGGCCCTAACGGCGAGCTGTACAAGTAACACCCCGATTCGGAGAGGGGCCCGGCTTCGGCCGGGCCCCTTTTTCGTGCCTCCGGTTTGGGAGGCGCAGGGGCGGGGAGGGGTCGCGAACCCCGTTCCCGACGCCGATTTCGAAGATCATCGGGCAGCGGAGCCGAATTAGACGGAGTTGGAGCCCGCTTTGGTTCCTGTGATCTAAGTCACATATACCCGAACACTCTCCGTCATGTCCGATTGATCCGGCTTTACTCGCGCCTTACCGAACGCCGCGATACCCAGCGAAAACGTGACCTCATGATCACCGACCGCTAAGATCACTGACAGGTAACGGAAGGGTCACGGCGGTAAGGGCGCCTACCGAATCAGTCAAACCGGGTTCCACCTGCGGAGATCACCGCGCTATGTTCCTTGCTATCCCTTTACTGACGCATGGGACGCATGTTGCGTCTCACGACAGACCAAGGAGCAGTTCCCTTGAAGCGCATCCTCATCCCCGCCGGTGGAGCCATCCTGGCTACCGGCCTTCTGGCTGCCGGCCTGGCCGGTTCCGCCTCGGCCGCCGGAGACGTCGCCACCGACCCGATGGCGAAGAGCGCGGCCGACGCCAAGGCCATCGCCCAGTACTGGGCCGAGAGCAACGGTGCGGCCCTCAAGGCCGCGACCGAGTCCAATGTCTGGGACAAGAGCGACGTCGCCAAGCTCCAGAGCAAGGGCGGCTACAGCGCCGACACCAAGCCGGGCTCGGCCTCGCCGATCGGCCAGGAGACGAAGAAGACGGTCAAGGTTCAGAACGTGAACCTGCCGAAGACCATCGGCAAGGTCTTCTTCGTCAACAGCAAGGGCGAGAAGAAGTGGTGCTCCGCCACCTCCGTCCAGTCCAAGTACCGCAACCTGGTCTCCACGGCCGGCCACTGCGTCTACGACACGGCCGGCAACGCGGACGTCATGTCCAAGTGGGTCTTCGTCCCGGGCTACTACCAGGGCAAGACGCCGTGGGGCATCTACGTCGGTAAGCAGGCGTTCACGCACTACGACTTCGACGTGTACGAGGACTACGACCGCGACTACGCGTTCGTGACCGTGTACAACGGCATCCAGCTCGGCAACGCCACCGCCAAGCAGGTCTCGAAGGCCGACTGGGACAAGTACCAGGGCATCAAGGACGCCAAGGACGTGGCGATCACTGAGGCCGAGTACCAGAAGTGCAAGGACCTCAACGGCGGCGAGACCCCGGACTGCTGGGCCAAGACCGACACCAAGATCGAGGCCGTCGGCCCCGACTACCCCGGTGCGGTGAAGGCCTTCACCGAGGTCGCCAAGGAGCAGTACGACGCCGCCCCCACGGGCTCCGGCAACGGCAGCAAGGCGCCCCGTCAGACCAAGACGGAGAACGTCACCAAGTCCGAGTACGACAGCTACAAGGGCCTGGGCTACCGCAAGATCGACGCGCGTGGCAACTACACCATCACCCACTACTTCGTGAAGAACTGGGTGAAGAAGACGGACCTGAAGGGCTACTACAAGACCGTCTTCTACATCATCGAGGGCTTCGCGAAGGACGCCGGCCGTCTCGGTGACAACGTCGGCGGTCAGGGTGTCGCCTGGAACCAGCCCACCGGCAAGTACGTCCGCGTGTTCGGCTACCCGGCCGCCGCGCACCCCGACGGCAACAAGAACTTCACCGGCATCACGCCGAAGTGGTGCTACGGGAAGACCTCGAAGAAGCTTGTCGGCTCCGCCGCCAAGAAGATCGAGGAGCACGTGGCCCTCAAGTGCTCGATGACCGAGGGCGCCGACGGTGGTCCGTGGCTGGTCAACTACAGCAACAGCAAGCGTCTCGGCTACGTGAACGGTGTCACCAGCACCTTCAACGACCAGGACGCCAACGGTCGCGTCGACTACATCTCCTCGCCGTACTTCGACGGCGAGACCGCGGCGATCTACAAGTCCGCCTCGAACGTGTGGTCCGGCAAGATCCTCTAAGTAACGCTCCGCGATCGGCCTGAGGCCGATCCACCCCGCGTCACTCGTCAAGGGCCCGGCTTTCGCCGGGCCCTTCGGCGTTCCCGGGGAAAGTGCGAGCCGTTTGGACGCATCGGGCGCGCAGACGGTGCCATCAAAGCTATGTGATCTGCGTCACACTACCTGGAACCGGTGCGGATCATCGACACGCTGCCCTCTGTAGTCACACTGACAACACGCTTATGTTGATCAGGGAAAACGGGCGCGTCAGGCACTCCGGACAAGTCGCGGGGATAGTCGGTCTAAACATCACAGAACGATCACGGGCGACAAGCCCCCTCTTTTCCTTCCAAAGTGGCTTCCCGTCATCAAGATCACGCCTGTATGTTCTGGCTATCCCTTTACTGACGCATGGGACGCAAGAAGCGTTCCACGACAGCCCAAGGAGTTACCTTGAAGCGCATCCTCCTCCCCGCCGGTGGCGCCATTCTGGCCACCGGTCTGCTGGCTGCTGGTCTGGCCGGCACCGCTCAGGCCCAGGGCGACGTCGCTAGCGACGCTCTGGCCAAGACCGAGGCGCAGGCCGCCGAGGTCGTCGACTTCTGGACCAAGTCGAACAACGCCGCTCTGACGCAGGCCGTCGCCTTCAACCCCGACTCGCTCGAGGTCAAGAAGATCAAGAGCGGCGGCGGCTACTCCGCCGACACCAAGCCGGGCTCGGCTCTGCCGATCGGCGAGGAGAAGAAGGTCTCGGTCAAGACCCAGAACGTGAACCTGCCGAAGACCATCGGCAAGGTCTTCTTCGAGGGTCGTGACGGCAAGCTGTACTGGTGCTCCGGCACCTCGATCCAGTCGCAGTACCGCAACCTGGTCGCCACGGCCGGGCACTGCGTCTACGACATGGCCGCGAACAACGAGGTCGTGAGCCGCTGGGTGTTCGTCCCGGGTTACTACCAGGGCAAGACCCCGTTCGGCCTCTACGTGGGTAAGCAGGCCTTCACCCACTACGACCTCGACGTGTACGAGGACTTCGACCGCGACTACGCGTTCGTGACCGTCTACAACGGCATCGGTGGCCCCAACGCCGCCAGCCCCAAGAAGGTCACGAAGGCTGAGTACGACGCGTTCGGTGGCCCGAAGGGCACCAAGGACGTCGCCATCACCCAGGCCGAGTACCAGAAGGCCAAGGACCTCAACGGTGGCGAGGGTCCCGACGGATGGGCCAAGCCCTCCACGATCCAGGACACCGTTGGCCCCGACTACAAGGGCGCCATCAAGGTTCTGAAGGAGGTCTCGGCGGACGAGTTCGCCAAGGCCCCCGAGGGTCAGGTCAACGGCGGCAAGGCGCCTCGCGCGACCTTCACCGAGAACGTGACCGAGTCCGAGTACAAGGGCTACACCGGCCCGGGCTACCGGAAGATCGACGACAAGGGCAACTTCACCATCACCCACTACTTCGTCAAGTACTGGGTGAAGGAGACCGCCAAGGTCGAGTACTTCCGCACCGAGTTCTACGTCGTGGACGGTGTCCTCAAGGACGTCGGCCGCCTCGGTGACAACGTCGGTGGCCAGGGTGTGGCGTGGAACCAGCCTGCTGGTGCCGTCGTCCGTACCTTCGGTTACCCGGCGGGCCCGCACCCCGACGGCAACAAGCCCTACACGGGTGTCACGCCGAAGTGGTGCTACGGCAAGACCGAGTCCAAGGTTCTGCAGATCCCGGCCAAGAAGGTCGAGGAGCACCAGAGCCTGCGCTGCCCGGTGACCGCCGGTTACGACGGTGGCCCCTGGCTCGCCAAGTACAGCAACGCCAAGCGTCTCGGCTACGTCACCGGTGTCACCAGCCTGATCGTGGACACCGACAGCAACGGCCGCTACGACAGGATCACCTCGCCGATCTTCGACGGTGAGACCGCCGCGATCTACAAGGCCGCTGCGGCCGTGTGGTCCGGCAAGCTCGTCAAGTAGTTCACTGCGGTACCCGAACGAAGGCCCTAGGTCATCGTTCACCTGCTTGACCCGAAGGGCTCGGCTTCTGCCGGGCCCTTCGGCCTTTTCCGGATCTTTTTGTACAGCCCCTTACCCAGTGACCAGAGGGTCGATAGGGTCTTACGAGATATTTGACAACTTTGTGGAGCCCCCCAGTGAAGCGCCTGCTCGTCCCCCTCGCCGTCGCCGGTCTCAGCGCCGCCGCCCTCGCCGCCCCCGCCACCGCCACGCCGACCTGGGCGAGCGACCCCCTCTCCCCCAAGCCCGCCGACGCCTACAGCGCCGCGTACTTCTGGCTGGACGCCAACGGCGCCGCGCTGAAGAAGGCCACCGAGTTCCGCGTCGACGCCAAGGACGTCCCCAAGCTCGTCCGCCCCTCGACCACCTCGGCTGACGGCAAGCCGGGCATGGCGGCTCCCACGGGCACCACCGGCGCGGCCGCGAAGACCAAGAACGTGAACCTGCCGAAGACGATCGGCAAGGTCTTCTTCCTCGACCGCGGCGGCGACTACCGCTGGTGCTCCGCCACCTCGATCCAGTCCAGGAACCGCAACCTGGTCGCCACCGCCGGCCACTGCGTGTACGAGCAGGGCAAGGACGTCTTCAGCAAGTGGGTGTTCGTGCCCGGCTACTACCAGGGCAAGGCCCCCTTCGGCGTCTACGCGGGCGCGTACGCCTTCACCGCCTACGACCTCGACGTCTACGACGACTACGACGGTGACTTCGCGTTCGTGGCCGTGCACAACGGCTTCAGCCTCGCCGCCGAGAAGACGGTGACGAAGGCCGAGTACGACAAGTGGGCGGGCGACAAGTGGGCCAAGGACGAGCCCATCGACGCGGCGACGTACACCAAGTGCGTGGACCTGCACGGCGGCGAGACTCCCGACTGCTGGGCGAAGCTGTCCACCCTCACCGATGTCGTCGGCCCGTCGTACCCGAACAAGAAGCGGGCCTTCAAGGAAGTCGCCAAGGAGGACTTCGACAAGGCTCCGACCGGTGAGGCCAACGGCGCGCAGGAGCCGACCAAGACGGTCGTCGACTACGTGACCCAGAGCGAGTACACCGCCTACAAGGGCCCGGGTTACCGGAAGATCGACGCCAGGGGCAACTTCACCATCACTCACTACTTCGTCGGTTACTGGGTCAAGGAGACCGCCAAGACCGACTACTTCAGGACGGTCTTCACCGTCGGCCTGGCCAAGGACGCCGGGCGGCTCGGTGACGTCGTCGGCGGCCAGGGTGTGGCCTGGAACCAGCCCATGGGCCAGAAGGTCACCGTCTTCGGCTACCCGTCCGCCCCGCACCCCGACGGCGACCGCCCCTTCACCGGCCTGACCCCCAAGGTGTGCTCCGGCAAGAGCGGCACCAAGACCTACCAGGTCAACATGTTCAAGGTCGAGACGCACCAGGTGCTGAAGTGCTCGATGACCGGCGGGTCCGACGGCGCGCCGTGGCTGCTCCGGTACGACAACAACAAGCGCACCGGTTACCTCAACGGCGTCACCAGCCTGTTCCACGACCAGGACGGCAACGACCGGATCGACTTCATCAGCTCCGCCTACTTCGACGGCGAGGTCGCCGACGTCTACAACAAGGCGAACTACGCCGCGACGAAGTCGGTCGTCGGCCCGAACGGCGAGCTGATCGGCCAGTAGAGGGAAGCCAGGAGAAGGAAGAAGGTCAGACCGGCGCCAGGGCCCGGGTGCGTTCGTACAGGGACGTCACCGCGGGCTCGCGCCGGTACGGCTCCAGCCGCCGGCGCAGGTCCGTGGCGTAGGACCGGGACCTGACCGACTGGAGCTCCCCGGCGAGGTCGAGCGCGCCCGCCGCCACTCCGCACGCCTCCTCCAGCTCGCCGCACTGCAGCAGCCCGGCGGCCAGGAGCGACAGGTTGAACATGCGGCCCCGCACGTAGCGGCCGTCCATGTCGAGCGAGCGGCGGGCCTGGCGCACGGCCCGCTCCCCGTCGCCGAGGTCGCGGAAGCAGTGGGCGAACTTGGCCGAGAGGTACGCCTCGTCGAAGTAGCTCAGCCACGCCGGCTCACGCCCCGGCGAGCGGCGGTCGAAGGCCAGCTCGGCCTGGTGGAGGCTGGCGCCGCAGGCGTGGGCGTCGCCCAGACCGGCGTGGGCGTGGGCCTCCAGCACGTGGCAGGAGGCCATCAGGGTCTGGATGCCCGACCGCTGCGCCGCGAGCTGGGCGGCCCTGGCGAGGTCGAGGGCGTGGGCCGGCTGTCCCATGTAGATGGCCTGGTGGGCCATCCCCGCCAGGATCTCGCTGCCGAGCGCGTCGTCGCCGGCGCCCCTGGCCAGGCGCAGCGCCTGGATGAGGTAGCGCTGGGCGAGGCCGTGCTGCTCCAGGTCGTAGGCCATCCAGCCGGCCAGCCGGGTCAGCTCGGCCGCGGCGGCGGCGAGCTGCTTGCCGGTGCTCTCGCCGTACGTGCCGTCCTTGAGGAGCGGCGCGACGGCGGTGTCGAGGTACTTGACCACGGACGCGCGCACGCGCCCGCTGCCGAACCGGTTGTCGAGCTCGCCGAAGGAGCGGGTCACCTCGTGGATGGCCGCGATGTCGGCCCGGCCCACGCGGCGTGGGCCGCCGCCGTCGAGGCGGTCTTCCGGTGGGGACGTCAGCCAGCGTACGGCTCCCACGGAGCCCGCTCCTATCGCGAACGTGGAGTCGATCAGGAATCTCCTTCTCTCCACGTCGGCCTTCCACAGCGCCGTCACGGTCGCGACCCCCTCCTGCCACGTGTGCGTGAACTCTTGCCCGAGGTCGAGGGGGGTGATGATCGTCGGCATGCCCAGGTCTTCGGGTCTGACAGGCCTGCCGAGCCGGAGCGCGAAGATCTCGCCGAGCAGCGCCGGCACGGGCTCCCTGGGCCGCTGACCACCGATCCATCGCAGGACGGAGCTGTGGTCGTACTTCAGGCCCGGGGCGCCGCGCGTCGCGCCCAGCTCGTTGAGGCGCCTGGCCAGCCCTTTGTGGGAGAAGCCCGACTCCGCGATGAGCTGCCGCAGCAGTCTGTTGGGCTCGCGTGTCATCGCTCTCCTCACCGCGGGAGTGGAGCCGGCCACGTCGTGGCCTCCTCACCGAGGGAGGCGGAGCCGGCGTCCTTACAGAGGGCTCCTGTTATAGCACGCTGAGTAAAGGAAGTTTTGCGCTTTCCCGATGCTCGCGCGAACTACCCGGACGCCGGCCCGGCGGATGCTGTACGCGTCACCCTTCGACGCGAGCGACCCCGTCCCTCCTGGCCTGCGCGGCCACGGCGGCGGTGACGGCGGGGGCGACGCGCTCGTCGAAGGGGCTGGGGATGACGTAGTCGGCCGCGAGGTCGTCGCCCACCACGGCGGCGAGCGCGGTGGCGGCGGCGACCTTCATGTTCTCGGTGATGGTGGTGGCGCGGACGTCGAGCGCCCCGCGGAAGACGCCGGGGAAGGCGAGGACGTTGTTGATCTGGTTGGGGAAGTCGGAGCGGCCGGTGGCGACCACCCGGGCGTGCCGCGCGGCCACGGCCGGGGGCACCTCGGGCGTCGGGTTGGACAGCGCGAACACGATCGACTCGGGCGCCATGGACGCGATGGCCTCCTCCGACACGGTGGAGCCGGACAGGCCGAGGAACACGTCGGCCCCAGCCAGCGCCTCCTCGGTGGAGCCCTGGTGGCCGGCCCGGTTGGTGTCGCGGGCCAGGGCCGCCTTGACCGGGTTGAGCCCGTCGCGGCCGGGGTGGATCATGCCCTTGGAGTCGGCCACGGCGATGTCGCCGATGCCGGCCTCCAGCAGGATGCGGGTGACGGCGACGCCGGAGGCTCCGGCTCCGGCGACGACGACACGCAGGTCGCCGAGCGTGCGGCCGGTGAGGCGGGCGGCGTTGGTGAGGGCGGCCAGGGCGACGATGGCGGTGCCGTGCTGGTCGTCGTGGAAGACGGGGATGTCGAGCAGCTCGCGCAGGCGGTCCTCGACCTCGAAGCAGCGGGGGGCGCTGATGTCCTCGAGGTTGATGCCGCCGAACGAGGGCGCGAGCCGGACGACGGTCTCGACGAGCGCGTCCACGTCGGTGCAGTCGAGGCAGATCGGGACCGCGTCGACGCCGCCGAACTCCTTGAACAGCAGCGCCTTGCCCTCCATGACCGGCATGGCGGCGGCCGGGCCGATGTCGCCGAGGCCGAGGACGGCGGTGCCGTCGGAGACGACGGCCACCACGTTGGAGACCCACGTGTAGTCGTTGACGAGGGACGGCGTGTCGGCGATGGCTGTGCAGACCCGCGCGACACCGGGGGTGTAGGCCAGTGACAGGTCATCGGCGTCGCGGACGGGAATGGTGGAGCGGACCTCCAGCTTGCCGCCGCGGTGCAGGGCGAAGACGGGATCGAGGTCGAGTGGATCGTGGGGGGAGGATGCTGACGAAGCAGGAAAGGCAGTCACAGAGAGACCCCAGTACTCATCGGACGGACGAAGGACCTTCGGCAGACGGCGCGAGAGGCCTGGCTTCGGTAGCCGCCAGGGTCCCCTCCCGAACGTCTCGTGAGGGGTTACGGGGGTCACCCGTCGCCCCATAGTGCCACAGGCCGACACGACCACAGGTAGCCCTGCCGACGCCGTTCCGTTGACACATTGTTAAATGTCCGATGACGGACCCGGGCAACCTGCCACTTAAACTTCACCAAATCCGACTTTTTGGTATATCTCACGAGGAGGCCTGACATGGCCCTCTGGCCCAGGAGCAGCCGCGGCCAAGCCATCGGCGCGCTCGCCCTTACCGCCGTCCTGGCGCTGTCCGGCTGTGGCGGTGGCTCGGGGAGCAGCTCCACCTCCGCCACCACCGGAGGCGGCACGGCCGCGGGCGGAGCCAAGCTCGTCACCCCGGGCAAGCTCACGACCTGCACGAACATCCCGTACGAGCCGTTCCAGTTCAAGGACGCGAGCGGCAAGGTCGTCGGATTCGACGTGGACATCGTCGACCTGGTCGCCAAGAAGCTCGGCGTCCAGCAGCAGATCGTGGACATCGACTTCGCGGTCATCAAGAGCGGCGCGGCCATGGCCACCGGCAAGTGCGACGTCGCCGCGGCCGGCATGACGATCACCCCTGAGCGCAAGCAGAACATCACGTTCTCCGAGCCGTACTTCGACGCCACGCAGGCCCTGCTGGCCAAGAAGGGCACGGGCGCCAAGTCGCTGGAGGACGTCAAGGCCAAGGGCCTCAAGCTCGGCGCGCAGGCCAGCACGACCGGCCTCGACTACGTCAAGAAGCAGGGGTTCGACCCGACCGAGTACGCCGACTCCTCCAAGGAGCTGCTGGCGCTGCAGGCCGGCCAGGCCGACGTGATCGTGCAGGACCTCCCGGTGGTGCTCACCTGGCTGAAGAAGCCGGAGATCGCCGACAAGTTCGAGCTGATCGCCAGCCTCGACACGGGCGAGCAGTACGGCATCGGCCTGAAGAAGAACGCCGACCCGGTCCTGCTCAAGACCATCAACGA
Source organism: Nonomuraea sp. 3-1Str (assembly GCF_031570565.1). Taxonomy (NCBI): domain Bacteria; kingdom Bacillati; phylum Actinomycetota; class Actinomycetes; order Streptosporangiales; family Streptosporangiaceae; genus Nonomuraea; species Nonomuraea sp. 3-1Str. Next base: position 43,346 of record NZ_JALHBK010000004.1, on the reverse strand, counting down.
CACGATCACCCAGGCCAAGGCCGACGGCACGTACGAGAAGATCTTCGTGAAGTGGTTCGGCAAGAAGCCGGGCGAGCTGAGCTGATCCATGACGGACCACCTACCACCGCCGGTGACGGCTGAGCCGGGCGCGAAGGCCCGGCTCAGCCCGCGCAAGAAGCAGCGGATCAGCCGCGCGGTCCAGTACGTCGTCCTGCTCGCCATCCTCGTCGGCGTCGTCCTGTACGCCGACTGGCCCAGCCTGGCGCAGAACTTCGCCAAGCTGGACGTGGCGGAGAAGGCGCTGCCCGAGCTGTTCACGGTCGCGCTGAGGAACACCGTCATCTACGCGGTGGGCGGGTTCCTCTTCTCCTTCGTGCTCGGGCTGGTCCTCGCGCTCATGCGGCTGTCCACCGTCCGGCCGTACCGCTGGATCTCGGGGCTCTACATCGAGATCTTCCGTGGTCTGCCGGCCCTGCTCATCTTCCTGCTGATCACCTTCCTGCCGCTGGCCCTGCCCGGCTTCGCGGTGCCCGGCGGCACGTACGGCCAGGGCATCCTGGGCCTCGGCCTGGTCGGCGCGGCCTACCAGGCGGAGGTGTTCCGGGCCGGCCTGCAGGCCGTGCCGAAGGGCCAGACCGAGGCCGCGCGGTCGCTCGGCATGTCCGCCTTCAGGTCGCAGGTCACCGTGGTCATCCCGCAGGCCATCCGGATCGTCATCCCGCCGACCACCAACCAGTTCGTCGCGCTGCTCAAGGACTCGTCGCTGGTGCTCTTCCTGGGCGTGTCCGGTGAGTACGTCGAGCTGGCCAAGTTCGGCAACGACCTGGCCTCGCAGTACGCCAACGCCACGCCCATCATGGTGTCGGGCCTGACGTACCTGCTGGTCACGATCCCGCTGGGCCACCTCACGACCCGGCTGGAGAAGCGGAAGGTGAGGGCCCGATGACGCCCGCCATCGAGATCAAGGACCTGCACAAGCACTTCGGCAAGAACGAGGTGCTGCAGGGCATCAACTGCACCGTCGAGTCCGGTCAGGTGGTGTGCGTGATCGGCCCGTCGGGCTCGGGCAAGTCCACGCTGCTGCGCTGCGTGAACCTGCTGGAGCAGCCGACCAGGGGCAAGGTGCTGGTGGAGGGCGTCGAGGTCACCGACCCCGACGTGGACATCGACGCGGTGAGGCGCCGCATCGGCATGGTGTTCCAGCAGTTCAACCTCTTCCCGCACATGACCGCCCTGCAGAACGTCATGATCGCCCAGCAGCGGGTGCTCGGGCGCGGCAAGAAGGAGGCCCAGGAGATCGCCCGGGCCAACCTCGACCGGGTGGGCGTCGGCGAGAAGGCGGGCTCCTACCCCGCCCAGCTCTCCGGCGGCCAGCAGCAGCGCGTGGCCATCGCCCGGGCGCTGGCCATGGGCCCCGACCTGATGCTGTTCGACGAGCCGACCTCGGCGCTCGACCCGGAGCTGGTCGGCGACGTGCTCGCGGTCATGCGCAAGCTGGCCGAGGAGGGCATGACCATGCTCGTGGTGACCCACGAGATGGCCTTCGCCCGCGAGGTCGCGGACCGGGTCGTGTTCATGGACGGCGGCGTCATCGTCGAGGACGGGCCGCCCGCCCAGGTCATCGGCGAGCCCCGCGAGGAGCGGACCCGTACGTTCCTGCGGCGCGTCCTGCACCCCGAGGGCTGAGGACCGTCCCGCTGGGCGCCCGTCCAGGGCGCCCAGCCGGCCCCGCCCGTGTAATACTCCGGCATGGACTTGACCTCTTACGCCGAGTGGGCGGTCCGCCTGGTCAACGACCCCGTCCCCCCGCCCGCGCTGCGGGAGCTGCGTGAGGAGCTGGCCGCCGTCTTCGCCGCCGAGGACGAGGAGACGGTCGTGGCCCTGCTCAACGCGCTCCTCGTGCTCCATCCCGTACGGCCGCAGCTCACCGCCCACGACGGCAGCCACTGGCATCTGCACCTGGCCGAGGACCCCACCGGGAACCCCGCGGCCGGCGCCGTGATGGGCCTGGCCGCGGTGGTCGCCGAGCACGGCGCGGAGCGGCTGGGCCGCTGCCAGGATCCCCGCTGCGGCAGGGCGTTTCTCGACACCTCCTCCAACCGCTCGCGCCGCTACTGCTCGGCCCGCTGCGCCAGCCGCGCCAACGTGGCCGCCTACCGCGCGCGCCGCCGTGGTGAGTGACCCCTTGAAGAGTGACGCCGTGGTGAGTGACAGCGCGGCGGCCAGTAACGCAGGACGACCCGCCCGACCACGTCGGTGACGGGCCCGAAGTCCCAGCTGTCGCGCCGGCCGGACGCCCGCTGATTGTCGCTCTCCAGCCACCACCCGTCCTCGCCCTGCCAGGCGGCCCGCTTGACGATCAGCCGGGAGGGGTCACCGGGGAGCCGCGCGACCACGACGTCGCCGGGCCGGATCGGGACGGATCGCCGCACCAGGAGCCAGTCTCCTGGCAGCAGGCCGGGACGCATCGAATCCCCCTCGACACGCACTCTCATACGCCGAGACCCCCTCCGGCACGGGCCCTGAGACCCGAGTAAGGTCGGTAAGTGGACCAAGCTGACACAGCATCAAGGAAGGATTTTCTGATGCTCGCACGACTGCTACGACCCAAGCATGTCGCTTCCGCTCACTGCGACCTGCCCTGCGGCGTTTATGACCCCGCCCAGGCCCGGATCGAGGCCGAGTCGGTCAAGGCGATCATGGAGAAGTACGGCGCCAACGAGGACCCGGTCTTCCGCGCTCGCGCGCTGACCATCAAGGAGGAGCGGGCCGAGCTGGTCAAGCACCACCTGTGGGTCCTGTGGACCGACTACTTCAAGCCCCCGCACCTGGAGCAGTACCCCCAGCTCCACCAGCTCTTCTGGGACGCCACGAAGCTGGCGGGCGCGGCGGGCGCCAAGGGCACGGTCGACGTCGCCAAGGCCGAGGACCTGCTCGGCAAGATCGACGAGATCTCCAAGATCTTCTGGGAGACCAAGGCCGCGTAGAACGGCGTAAAGGCTCTGTGTGGTGACTCGCTACACAGAGCCTTTTTCGTTGATGGCGCGTCTGATTCGTCCAAGCACCGCTCGGGAGCGGTAAGTTGCAGTCAGCGTCGTATACGCGAGGAGGAACGTGACCGAGGAAACCGAGACGCGCATGGAGGGCGAGACCGGTATCCGTGACGTGGTGAGCATCAGGCTCCCCGCGGCGAGCGCCTACCTGTCCGTGCTGCGTACGGCCACTGCCGGGTTGGCCGCCCGGCTCGACTTCACGCTGGACGAGATCGAGGATCTGCGGATCGCGGTCGACGAGGCGTGCGCCATGCTGCTGAACGAGGCCGTGCCCGGAACCGACCTGACGGCCGAGTTCGAGCTGAGCGGCCAGGAGATGCAGGTCACGGTCGAGGTGGCGACGGTCGGCAGCTCCGCTCCCAAGCGCGACGACTTCGCCTGGATGGTCCTGACCGCCCTGGCCGACGATGTGGAGGCTGCTACCGACTCTCCTGACCGCATGGCGATCGTCCTGCGTAAGCGCCGTGGCGCTGCGAGGCCGGCGTGACGGAAAGGACTGGAGCCATGGCCACCAGCGATCACGCTGTGCCCGACCGGGTCCGTGCCCGCATGCTGTTCGCCGAGCTGGCCGAGCTGGGGCCCGAGGAGCCGCGCCGTCAGCGCATCAGGGACGAGCTGGTGGAGCTCCACCTTCCGCTGGTCGAGTACCTCGCGCGACGCTTCCGCAACCGCGGCGAGTGGCTCGACGACCTCACGCAGGTCGCCACGATCGGGCTGATCAAGTCGATCGACCGGTTCGACCTGGCCCGCGGCGTGGAGTTCTCCACCTACGCGACGCCGACCATCGTCGGCGAGATCAAGAGACACTTCCGCGACAAGGGCTGGGCGGTCCGGGTGCCGCGTCGCCTGCAGGAGCTCAAGCTCTCGCTGACGAAGGCCATCAGCGACCTGTCGCAGCGCGAGGGGCGCGCGCCCACCGTGGCCGAGCTGGCCGCCTACCTCAAGATGACCGAGGAGGAGGTGCTGGAGGGCCTGGAGTCGGCCAACGCCTACTCGACGGTCTCCCTCGACGCGCCCGACTCCGGCGACGACGACGCGCCCGCCGTGTCCGACTCGCTCGGCATCGTGGACGAGTCGCTCGAAGGCGTCGAGTACCGCGAGTCGCTCAAACCGCTGCTCGAACGCCTGCCGCCGCGCGAGAAGCGCATCCTGCTGCTGCGGTTCTTCGGCAACATGACGCAGTCGCAGATCGCCACCGAGTTGGGCATCTCGCAGATGCACGTCTCACGCCTGCTGGCCCGCACGCTGGCCCAGCTGCGCGAGGGTCTGACCGCCGACGACTGACGCCCGCTCCTGTCAGCCGGTTTCCTGGCCGTCGCCGTACAACGCCTTGGTGGTGGGGGGTGCGAGCAGGGCGGCCAGGCCGACCACGGCCACCACGACCAGCGGGACCCCGAGGTCCGGCCGGCTGGAGTCGATGAGCGTCACCGCGACGGGCAGCAGGAAGACCTGGGCGAGCACGCTGGGGGTCCTCCCCCACCGCTCGCCTCTCAGCAGGCCGCCCCACGCCACCCAGAGCAGCCCCGCGCCGATCAGCACCCCGAAGGCCGCCTCGGCGATGGCGCTGGTGACGTCACCGGCCAGGCCGCGCAGGGTCTCGACCGCCACGTAGCCACCCAGACCCAGCGTCACGAGGCCCTCCAGGGCGACGACGACGGCGGCGACGAGCAGGGTCACGGGACGCTTGGACACACGGGCACCCTATCCACTCCGGCCTCCGGTCCGGTCGCCGCCCGGACGTTGACCCAACAAATAGGGATCATCGCGACAAGACAGACATCCATCATGGATACGCTGGCCTCATGCGCGCGATGCTGCTGGTCAACCCCAAGGCGACGACCACGAACGCCCGCACCCGGAACGTCCTGATCCGGGCGCTCGGCGCGGCCGTGGAGCTGACCGTCGAGGAGACCGGCTACCGGGGACACGCGGCGACACTGGCCGCCACCGCCCGCGCCAAGGGCTACGACGTGGTGGCCGTGCTCGGCGGTGACGGCACCATCAACGAGACGGTCAACGGCCTGCTCAACCCCGTGGACGGCGTCCTCCCGGCCCCCGCAACCCCGGCCCCCGCCACCCTCCTGCCCGAGGACTCCGCGGCCGATGCCGACCCGAGCGCGGGGCGGCCGGCGCTGATCGTCATCCCGGGCGGCAGCGCCAACGTGTTCGCCCGCGGGCTCGGCCTGCCGAACGACCCCGTCGAGGCCACCGGGGCGGTGCTGGAGGCGCTGCGCGAGGACCGGCGCAGAACCGTCGGACTGGGCCAGGCCCTCTGGGGCCACGAAAGCCGATATTTCACCTTCTGCGCGGGGATGGGGTACGACGCCGAGGTGGTCCGCGCGGTCGAGGGCCTCCGCGGCGCCGGCCGCAAGGCGACGCCCACCCGTTACGTGAACACCGCGCTACGGCACTATGTCGCGACCGACAAACGGCACCCCCCGATGACGCTGACCGGTCCGGGCATCCCCACGGCGGGCGGGATCTACATGGCGATCATCTCCAACACCTCCCCCTGGACGTACGTCGGCACGCGGCCCGTCCGCCCCACGCCGTGGGCCGCCTTCGAGACGGGCCTGGACATGCTGGGGCTCCAGCGACTGGGCCTGACCTCGTTGATTCCGCTCATCCAGCACATTCTCACGGAGAGTGACGCTCTCCCGTCCGGCCGGCACCTCGTCCAGCTCCACGACGAGCCCGGGTTCACCCTGACCGCGGACCGCCCGGTGGCCTTCCAACTGGACGGGGACTACCTGGGCGAACGCGAATCCGTAACATTCCGGTCTATCCCGAACGCGTTACAAGTCCTGGTCTAGCTGGTTACATTCGGTCATTGTGTGACGCATCCGACATCCATTACGGCCAAAACTTCGCGGCGACCCCCTTGCGTGCACTCTCCGTGGCTGACAGGCTCAAGACTGACGTCGGAACGTAGGACGTTTAACCACGACCCCGAGGTCGTTCCGGCTGTCCGGCGAGCAATTCCGGTTCTCCATGATCCGGGTCTTTGCTCGCGCGCCCTAGTGAAACTCTTCACAAAGTAGCCGCACGGAGCCGCCCAGAGGCTCCATCTACTAAGGAGTGGACGCATGGACTGGCGCCACGTAGCTGCCTGCCGTGACGTGGACCCCGAGCTGTTCTTCCCGATCGGCAACACCGGCCCGGCACTCATGCAGATCGAGGAGGCCAAGCAGGTCTGCCGATCCTGTCCGGCCGTGGACGCGTGCCTGAAGTGGGCCTTGGAGTCCGGCCAGGACGCCGGTGTCTGGGGCGGCCTGAGCGAGGACGAGCGTCGCGCGCTCAAGCGCCGCACGGCTCGTGCCCGCGCCCGCGCCACCGCCTGATTCACGCGCTCGACCCGCGCGCCAGACCCACCCGAACACCCCATTCTCCTGAGCCCCCTGCCCCCGGCAGGCCGTCTCATCCCGGAGTGATCCGTACGGCCGGCAGTCCCCCGCCGCGTCTACCGCGGCGGGCCGGCCCCCTGCCCGCCTCGCCCAGCGCCGGCCGTCAGCCGGCGGGCAGCGGGATCGACAGCGTGACCTCGGTGCCCCCGCCCTCCCGGGGCCCGATCGAGAGCCTGCCCGACAGCTCGCCCTCCACCAGCGTCCGCACGATCTGCAGCCCGAGGCTCGTCGAGCTGTCGAGGTCGAACCCCTCCGGCACTCCCTGACCGTCGTCCCAGACGGTCACGTTGAGCCGCTCGGTGCTCGGCTGGACGACGACCTGGAGCCGCTTGGGGCGACCGTGCTGGAGCGCGTTCTGCAGCAGCTCGGTCATCGCCATCGCCAGCGGCGTGGCGATCAGCGACGGCAGCACGCCGAACCCGCCGACCCGGCGCGGCGTGACCGCGGACTCCGGCGCGGACACCTCCCCCGCCATCGCGATGACCCGGTCGGCGATGTCGTCGAAGTCGACGAACTCCTCCGGCGCGTGGGAGAGCGTCTCGTGCACGATCGCGATGGAGCCGACCCTGCGTACCGCCTCCTCCAGCGCCTCCCGCCCCTCGGGCACCTGGAGTCGCCTGGCCTGCAGCCGCAGCAGCGCGGCGACGGTCTGCAGGTTGTTCTTGACGCGGTGGTGGATCTCGCGGATCGTCGCGTCCTTGGTCATCAGCTCCCGCTCGCGCCGCCGCAGCTCGGTCACGTCGCGGATGAGCACCAGCGCGCCGATGCGGCCGCCTCCGACGATCAGCGGGATGGCGCGCAGCTGCACGATCGTGCCGCCGGACTCCACCTCGGTCTCCTTGGCGGCCCGCCCGCTGGCCACGATCATCAGGTCTTCGTTGATGGGCTCGTCGGAGTAGCACAGGGTGGCGGTCACCCGGCCCAGCTCGGCGCCCACGAGGTCGGCGTGCAGACCCAGCCGCCGGTAGGCCGACAGCGCGTTCGGCGAGGCGTACGTCACCCGGCCGCCCCGGTCGAGCCGCAGCAGCCCGTCGCCCACCCGCGGGGAGCGGACCAGGATCGGCTCCTCGCCGGAGAACGGGAAGCGTCCCTCCGCGACCATCTGCGCGAGGTCGGAGGCGCTCTGGAGGTATGTCAGCTCCAGGCGCGACGGGGTGCGCGCCGACGACAGGTTGGTGGAGCGCTGGATCACCGCGAGGAAGCGGCCCTGCCCGTCGGGCAGCGTCCGGCGCACGGGGATCGTCTCCTCGCGCACGGGGACGCCCGTGGACCAGTCGGGGTCGCCCTCACGGCAGATGCGCCGCTCGTTCCAGGCGGTGTCGATGAGGTGGCGCTCGCCCCTGGCGACGACCGTGCCCACGATGTCGTCGTGGTAGACGGTCGGGCCGGTCGTCGGACGCATCTGCGCGATCGCGATCCAGCCGCACTCGTACCGCTCGCCGTGCCCGTTGGCGCCGCGTCCGCCGGCCGGGGGCCCGGTCTCCGCGAGCACGCTGTCCGCGGCCCGCTCCCCGCCGTCCGGGACGGACGGGCGGTCGGCGGACGGGAGCAGCGGCGCCCACAGGATGAGGTCGGCGAAGGACAGGTCGGCGAGCAGCTGCCAGTCGGAGACCAGCGAGTGCAGCCAGTCGAGGTCCGCCGCGTCCAGAGCGGTGTGGCGGACGACGAGGTCGCTGAGAGTGGGCACACTGCATCATGCGTGCTTTCCCGCCGTACGGCCAAACCGGCCCCCTGATTGAATGCCCCCATGAATCCCCTGGCAGGACTTCGCGCGGCCACGGCCGCACGGCGCGCCGCCGGGCTGGGACGCACGCTGCGCCCCCGCCCCCCTGACGACGGCGGCCTGCTCGATCTGGCCTCGAACGACTACCTGGGACTGGCCCGCGACCCCCGGCTCGCCGAGGCCGCCGTCGAGGCCGTGCGGGCCTGGGGCACCGGCTCGACGGGCTCCCGCCTCGTCACCGGCTCCACGCTGCTCCACCAGGAGCTGGAGGGCAAGCTGGCGGCCTTCTGCGGGGCGGCCGGGGCCCTGGTGTTCTCCTCCGGCTACCTGGCCAACCTGGCGGCCGTGGCGACGCTCGGCCGGGGCGGGCTGGTGGTGTCCGGCGCGGGCAACCACGCCTCGATCGTGGACGCCTGCCGGCTGGCGCGGGCGCGTGTCGTGGTGACGCCGCGCGCCGACGTGGCGGCCGTGGAGAAGGCGCTCGCGGGCCGCGAGGAGGAGCGGGCCGTCGTGGTCACGGACGCGCTGTTCTCCGTCGAGGGCGACCTGGCGCCCGTCGCCGAGCTGTCGGAGGTGGCGGCGCGGCACGCGGCGCTGCTGGTCGTGGACGAGGCCCACTCGCTCGGCGTCGTCGGCGAACACGGGCGCGGAGTGGTGCACTCAACCGGCCTTTTCCGGGAATCTCACATTGTGAGAACCGTCACACTGTCGAAGGCGCTCGGGTCCCAGGGCGGAGCCGTGCTGGGAGAGCCGGAGGTGATCGAGACGTTGGTCGACACGGGCAGGTCGTTCATCTTCGACACCGGCCTCGCACCGGCCTCGGTTGCGGCCGCCTCCGCCGCCGTGGATATCCTTCTCCATCAGCCCGAGCTGCCTCGACGCGCGCGTCTCAGGGCAGGCGAGCTGGCCCGTGCGGTCCGCGAGCTCGGCCTGGAGACGAGCGAGCCGGCGGGCGCGGTCGTGCCCGTGGTCCTCGGAGCGCCGGGAACCGCCGTGCTGGCCGCCGCCACCTGTGCGGAGCTGGGGGTGCGCGTGGGATGTTTCCGCCCGCCCTCGGTGCCGGACGGCCGCTCTTGCCTGCGGTTGACCGCTCGGGCCAATCTGAGTTCCGATGATCTAGCGGTGATCCGACACGCCCTCACCGCCGTGGCAGAAGTGAAGGTGAGAGCGTGACGGACGACGGCCCTCGCGTACCGAAGTACTACGACGTGAAGCGGAGCCTGCTCGAGCTCACCAAGAGCCTCCCGGCCGGTACGGCGCTGCCTCCGGAGCGGACGCTGGCCGTACGGTTCGAGACCTCGCGCACGACCGTGCGGCAGGCGCTGACCGAGCTGGTGGTCGAGGGACGGCTGCTGCGCATCCAGGGCAAGGGCACGTTCGTCGCCCAGCCCAAGGTGGCCCAGGTGCTCCAGCTCACGTCGTACATCGGCGACCTGCGCACCGCCGGGCTGGAGCCGGACACGAAGATACTGGAGATCGGCTACATCACCGCGGACGAGGCGCTGGCCCGCCGCCTGGCGATCAACCCGGGCGGGCGGGTGCTGCGCATCCACCGGCTGCGCCTGGCCAACGGCGAGCCGGTGTCGATCGACACGACCCACCTGTCGGCCCGCCGCTTCCCGCGGCTGCGACGGGAGCTGGAGGTCCACTCGTCGCTGTACGAGACGCTGCACAACGCCTACAACGTGCGGCTCACGGACGCCGAGGAGATCATCGAGACGGTCCTGGCGACCCCGTACGACGCCAAGGCGCTCGGCGTGGACGTGGGCCTGCCGATGCTCCTCCTGACCCGCCACGCCTTCGACGCCGACGGCAACCCCGTCGAGTGGGCTCAGTCCCTCTATCGCGGCGACCGGTACAAGTTCGTCACGCGGCTGCGTCGTCCGTGATCTCCGGGCTCTGTCACGGCACAGCCCGGCAGGCCCCGGTCGCCGCACGGGGCTGAGGGCCTCCAGGGGGACGGCCGCTGACCCGCACGGGTCCTGGCCCCGTCACGGCGTCCTCCGGGCCGTCGCCGTGGTCCACCGTGCGCCCTGCGGCCCGTTCTAGGCTGGGCCGGTGAGCGTTCTCGTCGTCAGTGGGACCGACACCGGGGTCGGCAAGACCGTCGTGACCGCGGCCGTGGCCGCGCTGGCCCGGTTGCGGGGTTCGAGCGTGGCCGTGGTCAAGCCGGCCCAGACCGGCGTGGCTCCTGATGAGCCCGGTGACCTGGACGAGGTCATCCGGTTGTCCGGGGTGACGACGACGTTCGAGCTGGCCCGCTACCCGGCCGCCCTGTCACCCGCCGCGGCCGCGCGGGCCGCGGGTGCGGCGCCCGTGTCGCTGGCGGGCGCGGCCGAGCGGATCGGCGAGCTGGCCGAGACCCACCGGCTCGTGCTGGTCGAGGGGGCCGGCGGGCTGCTGGTGCGCTTCGACGAGGACGGCGGCACGATCGCCGACCTGGCGCGGATGCTCGGCGCGCAGGTGCTGGTGGTGGCCCGGGCGGGGCTGGGCACGCTCAACCACACGGCGCTCACGCTGGAGGCGCTGGCCCATCGCGGGCTGGGCCTGGCGGGCGTGGTGGTCGGGTCCTGGCCGGAGGAGCCGGGCGTGGCCGAGCTGAGCAACGTGGCGGACCTGGAGATGCTGGCCGCCCGACCGCTGGCGGGGGTGCTGCGGGCGGGACTGGGCGCGCTCGGCGTGGCGGAGTTCGCGGAGGAGGCGCGCGGCGGGCTGGCCACGACACTCGGCGGCGGTTTCGACCCGGCGGCGTTCAAGCGGAGGCTTAGGCTGCTCCCGTGACCGACATCCTCACGATCGCCCGCGCGCGGGTGCTGGACGAAGGCAGGGGACTGGACCGGGAGCAGGCGCTGGAGTGCCTGCGCCTCCCCGGCGAGCGGCTGGGCGAGCTGCTCGCGCTGGCCCACGAGGTGCGCATGAAGTGGTGCGGGCCGGAGGTCGAGGTGGAGGGCATCGTCTCGGTCAAGACGGGCGGCTGCCCCGAGGACTGCCACTTCTGCTCGCAGTCCGGCCGGTTCTCCTCGCCGGTCCGCGCGGTCTGGCTCGACCTCGACGAGCTGGTCCGGGCGGCCGAGGAGACGGCGGCGACCGGCGCGACGGAGTTCTGCATCGTCGCCGCCGTACGCGGACCCGACCGGCGGCTGATGGACCAGGTGCGCCAGGGCGTCGAGGCGATCCATCGGGCCGTGGACATCAACGTCGCCTGCTCGCTCGGCATGCTCACCCAGGAGCAGGTGGACGAGCTGGCGGCGATGGGCGTCCACCGCTACAACCACAACCTGGAGACGGCCCGCTCCCACTTCGGCGAGGTGGTCACCACCCACACCTGGCAGGAGCGCTGGGACACCTGCCTGATGGTGCGCGCGGCCGGCATGGAGCTGTGCTGCGGCGGCATCGTCGGCATGGGCGAGACGCTGGAGCAGCGGGCGGAGTTCGCCGTCCAGCTCGGCGAGCTGGAGCCCGACGAGGTGCCGCTCAACTTCCTCAACCCGCGCCCCGGCACCCCGTTCGCCGGTCATCCGGTGGTCGAGGGCGCCGACGCGCTGCGCACGATCGCGACGTTCCGGCTGGCGCTGCCGCGCACGATCCTGCGCTACGCCGGGGGCCGCGAGATCACCCTGGGCGACCTCGGCACCCGCGAGGGCATGCTGGGCGGCATCAACGCGATCATCGTGGGCAACTACCTCACCACACTGGGCCGCCCGCCGGCCCGCGACCTGGAGCTGCTCGACGAGCTGAGGATGCCCATCAAGGCGCTGTCGCGGACCCTGTGAGGCTTGACCCGTCCATGGGATGACCATCGGTCGCCATTGGTTGCGATATCGCGGGACTTGTCGCCCGAACAGGGTGATGATGCAGGCATGGCAAAGGCGATCGAACAACCCGTTCCCGGCATCACGGTTGGCCACGGCCTCCTCGCCCGGCGCAACGGGCAGGCCGAACCCGTGGACAAGATCGTCCACGACGGCGACACGATCAACATCGCGGCCGACGGGAACTTCGGCGTGCGCCTGCTCGGCGTCGACGCTCCCGAGGTCAGCTTCGAGCTGCCGCAGAGTCCCGACTTCCCGGACTTCCCCGGAGGCTTCGTCAAGATCGAGCATCCGGCCTGGACGACGTTCCTCACGGACCCGTTCGCCAAGGGCCTGCCCGAGCTCACGTTGCGCACGGCGCTGCGCGCGAACCTGACGGCCCGGCTCGGCCCGCGCGCCGCCGCCAACCACGCCGCCCACGCCGCGCCCGCCACGAAGGCGCTCAAGGACATGGTCGCCGCCGACATCGCCGAGCAGGGCCTCACCGAGGCCACGTTCAAGCTCCGGCTCGCCTTCGCGCACGAGATCCTCGACCGGTACGGCCGGCTCCTGTGCTACGTCAACCGCGACCAGCGCGAGCGGCCCCGCCCCGACCCGTACAACGAGCGGCTGCTCGCGACCGGGCACGTGGTCCCGTACTTCATCTGGCCGAACGTCGACCCGTTCGTACGCCAGGAGGGACGGGTGGCCGACGCGGTGCCGCCGCCCGGCACGGCCCGCTCGATCGGCGCGGCCGGAACGCTCGGCCGCGCCCGCGAGGCGGTCCGGCTGGCCCGCGAGGCCGGGCTCGGCCTGTGGGAGCACACGGACCCGCTGGCCCTGCTGCCGTTCGAGCTGCGCTTCCTGGCGCAGCGGCGCGCGCCCGACCGGTACGTGCTGGACCTGTCGGACGACGCCCGCGAGCTGCTGCACCCGCAGAGCTACTTCCGCGTGCCGAACCCCGAGGACCGGCTGTTCGTCAACGCCGAGCACGCGCCGCTCTTCCACGAGAAGGGCTGGTCGGTGCCGCCCCTGTGAGGGCGCCGTGAGAGCCGCCCGGGGGTGGGGCCAGCCCCACCCCCGGAGCGCACACCAGGCCCCTGTCCCGCGGGCCGCCGGAGTCAATACCGTGGGGGCATGAAAGTCCCCCGGCCGTGGTCGGCGCGGGCCTGGCTCGACACGGCCCACGTGATGGTCGGCCTGCCGGTCTCCGCGGTCCTCGCCCTGCTCACGCTCGTGCTGGCCGCCGTGCCGTCCGGGCTGCGCCGCGGCCTGCCGGCGTTCACCCGGGTGCAGCGCTCCAGGTTCGCGGCGTTCCAGGGGGCGCACATCCCGCCCACCGACGCGCCGGTCCGCTGGCGCAGCCGCGCGACGTGGCGGCAGCTCGGCTACCATCTGCTCTCTCCCCTCGTCAGCGGCGCCGGGGCCGTGCTCGTCGCGTTGGGGTGGGGCGGGGCCGTGGTGGGGCTGACGGCGTACGCGCAGCCGCGGTTGCAGCCGCCCCAGCAGGTGTTCAGGTTCGACCTGCGCGACCCGGTCGTCGCCGGGGGCTACACGGCCGTGGGCGTGCTGCTCCTGCTGGCGGTGCCGATGCTGGCGCGCGGCATGGCGGCGCTGGACCTGGCGGTGGCCCGGATGCTGCTCGGCCCCAGCCGCTCGGAGCTCGACCGGCGCATCGAGACGCTCACCGAGACCCGGGCCGGGGTGATCGACGCCGCCGACGCCGAGCGGCGCCGCATCGAGCGGGACCTGCACGACGGCGCCCAGCAGCGGCTCGTCTCCCTCGCCATGAACCTCGGCCTGGCCCGCGCCACCCTCACCGATCTGCCGGAGCCGGCCCGCGAGGCCATCGCGCAGGCGCACGAGGAGGCCAAGCAGGCGCTCAAGGAGTTGCGCGACTTCGTCCGCGGCCTGCACCCGGCCGTGCTCAACGACCAGGGCCTCGACGCGGCCCTGTCCGGCGTGGCCGCCCGCGCCCCCTTCCCCGTACGGCTGCGCGTCCGCATCGACCGGCGCCCGTCGCCCACGATCGAGGCCGTGGCGTTCTTCGTGGTGTCCGAGGCGCTGACGAACATCGCCAAGCACGCCGCCGCGGCGCGGGCGGAGGTCACCGTGGCATGCGACGGCGAGGACCTGCGCGTGCGCGTCCACGACGACGGGCAGGGCGGCGCCTCCCTGGACGGCGGAAGCGGCCTGCGCGGCCTCGCGCAGCGCGTGGGAGCGGTGGACGGCGTGTTCAGGCTGACCAGCCCGCCCGGCGGGCCGACGACGATCGAGGTGGAGCTGCCGTGCGAGTAGTGCTCGCGGAGGACTCGGTGCTGCTGCGCGAGGGGCTGGTCCGGCTGCTCGACGCGGCCGGCATGCGGGTGGTGGCCGCGGTCGCCGAGGCCGAGGCGCTGCTGCGCGCCGCCGAGGAGCACCAGCCGGACCTGGTGGTCACCGACGTGCGGATGCCGCCCACGCACACCGACGAGGGCCTGCGGGCCGCCCTGGTGCTGCGCCGCCAGCGGCCGGGCCTGGCCGTGCTGGTGCTGTCGCAGTACGTCGAGGAGCGCTACGCGGCCCAGCTCCTCGGGTCCGCGACCGGCGGCGTCGGCTACCTGCTCAAGGACCGGGTGGCGGACGTGGCCGAGTTCATCGACGCGCTGCGCCGGGTCGCGGCGGGCGGCACCGCGCTCGACCCCGAGGTGGTCTCCCAGCTCCTGCTGCGCGGCCACAGCGACCCCCTGGACCGGCTCACGCCCCGCGAGCGGGAGGTGCTCAAGCTGATGGCCGAGGGCCGCTCCAACGCCGGCATCGGCCAGGAGCTGGTCCTCAGCGAAGGGGCCGTGGGCAAGCACATCGGCAACATCCTCACCAAGCTCGACCTGCCCCCCGCCGAGGGCGACCACCGGCGCGTGCTGGCGGTCCTGCGCTTCCTCAACGTCAGGAGCCTGCCGTGAGAGCCCTCTGGCTGGCCGCCGGCACGATCGCCACCGCCGCCGCCCTGTTCGCCGCCACGGCACTGCTCTGGAACGGGTTCGCGAACGCCGAGCCGCCCAGCGAGCTGTCCCGCGGCTCCTTCCCCTACCAGGGCTCCCAGGTGCGGCTGTTCGTCGGGGAGGGCGTCTCCACCGTGCTCGTCCAGAGCGGGGAGGCCGGAGAGGTCGTCGTGGAGCGGCTGGTGCGCTGGACGCTGGAGAAGCCCGAGGTGACCGAGGAGTGGGGCGCCGGCACCCTGCGGCTCGGCACGGACTGCGCCATGACCGCCCGGCGCGGAGGGACGTCCTGCTCGGTGGACTACATCATCCAGGTTCCGCCCGAGGCGTCCCTGGAGGCCGACACGGCGAGCGCGTCCCTGGAGCTGGCGCGCATCCACGGCGGGGTCCGGGTGACGTCCGTCTCCGGCGACGTGCGGGTGGACAGCACGCCCGGCGACCTGTACGTCCGGAGCGGCTCGGGCGACGTCGACGCCATGTCGATCGGCGGCGAGCGCGCCGACGTGGAGATCGGCACCGGCCGCGTCCGCCTGGTGTTTCAGAAACCGCCGGCCGACGTGCGGGCGGTCGTGCGGACCACCGGATCCGTGGCGGTGGAGGTGCCGCAGGAGGCCGCCTACGACGTCAGCGTCGAAGCCCCGCGGGTGGACGTGAACGTCCGCCGCGACAGTGGGGCGGCGCGCCGGATCAGCGCCTCGGTGGCCGAGGGCACCATCGACGTCTGCTGCGATTGACCACCGTCCTCGTTGCTTCCTGTTTACTCGTGTGACTGGTTGGTAAGTTCCCGGCATGGAGTCTGCGAAGCACGCCGGTGACGCCGCCGTCGCCGTGTCCAAGGCCTATGGCGTCGAAACCATGTTCACCCTGTCCGGAGGGCACGTCTTCCCGCTGTACGACGGGGCCGTCCACGAGGGCATGCGCATCCTCGACGTACGTCACGAGCAGAGCGCGGTGTTCGCCGCCGAGGCCACGGCCCGCCTGACCCGCAAACCGGGCCTGGCCGTGCTCACCGCGGGCCCCGGCATCACCAACGGCGTCAGCGGCGTGGCCACGGCCCACTTCAACGGCTCCCCCGTGGTCGTCCTGGGGGGCAGGGCGCCGCGCTCGCGCTGGGGCAGCGGCGCCCTGCAGGAGATGGACCACCCGCCGCTGCTCGCCCCGATCACCAAGCTGGCCTTCACCGCCAGCGACGCCGAGTCCCTCGGCCAGGACGTCGAGGTGGCCTTCCGCACCGCCGTCGCCCCGCACCGCGGCCCGGTCTTCCTCGACGCGTACATGGACGACCTGTTCGCCCCCTCGACCGTCCCCGAGACCGAGACGCAGACCCCGTCGCCGCTGGAGCCCGACCCCGACTCCCTGGCCGCCATCGCCCGGCTGATCGCCGAGGCCGAGCGTCCCGTCCTGGTCTACGGGTCGGACGTGTGGATGGAACGCGCCGAGGAGGCCGCCCGCGACTTCGCCGAGACCTGGCGGCTGCCGGTCATCCCCAACGGCCAGGGCCGCGGCGTCCTGCCCGCCGGCCACGAGCTGCTCGCCACCCGCGCCCGCGGCCTCGCCCTCGGCCAGGCCGACCTCGTCGTGGTCGTCGGCACGCCGCTCGACTTCCGCCTCGGCTACGGCTGGTTCGGCGGCAAGGACGGCGCGCCCCTGGCCAAGGTCGTCCACATCGCCGACGCGCCGTCGCAGCTCGCCACCCACATGCAGCCGGCCGCCTCGGCCGCCGGAGACCTGTCCGTGGTCTTCTGGGGCCTCACGGCCGCCTGCGGCGAGGCCGGGGTCAAGCCGGACCGCCACGCCGCCTGGGTGTCCCGCCTGTCGGAGGCGTCCGCCGCGGCCATCGCCGGCGACGCCGACCTGCTCGCGGCCGACTCCGACCCCATCCACCCGATGCGGATCTACGGCGAGCTGAACAAGGTGCTGGCCGACGACGCCGTGGTCATCGGCGACGGCGGCGACTTCGTCTCCTACGCCGGCAAGTACGTCGAGTCGCGCCGCCCCGGCAACTGGCTCGACCCCGGCCCCTACGGCTGCCTCGGCACCGGCCTCGGCTACGCCATCGCGACCCGCCTGGCCCGCCCGTCCTCCCAGGTGGTGCTGCTGCTGGGCGACGGCGCGGCCGGCTTCTCCCTCATGGACGTCGACACGCTCGTGCGCCACCGCCTGCCCGTCGTCATGATCTGCGGTAACAACGGCATCTGGGGCCTGGAGAAGCACCCCATGCAGATGCTGTACGGCTACGACGTGGCCGCCGAGCTCCAGCCGAACTGCCGCTACGACCAGGTCGTCACGGCCCTCGGCGGAGGCGGGGAGCTGGTGACCAGCCCCTCGGAGATCGGCCCGGCGCTGCGCCGCGCGTTCGACTCCGGCGTGCCGTACATGGTGAACATCGCCACCGACCCGCAGATCGCCTACCCGCGCAGCACCACGGGGGTGTGAGGCCCTACTGCTTGAACGGCGACCCCGTGGCGGTCGGCGTGGCGCTGCCGGAGGGGCAGGTGCCCTCGATGAGCACCAGCGAGACGGGCTTCTTGGGGGCGAGCAGCGTGCCGCCGTCCGGGGTCGACTGGCCGACCCTGAGGCACTCCAGCGGCATCGCGCCCCGGGTCTGGTCGTCGTACTTGACCGTGAACCCGGCGTTCATGAGGATCGTCCTCGCCTGCGGATAGGGCATGTCCAGCACGGCGGGCACCTGCTTCTTGGCGACCGGGGTGGGCGTGGCCGAGGGCGACTTCGTGACCGAGGGCGTCGGCGAGGGCGACGGGGACCGGGTGGGCTCCCGGGTGGGCTTCTCGGTCTCCTCCTCGGTCTCGGTGGGCCTGTTCGCGACGGGCTGCTCGGTCGTGGTCCTGGGCTTGGGGCTCCTGGACCTGGTGGTCTTGGTCTGCTTGGGCGTCTCGGAGGTGTCGGAGCCGGCGCTGGTCGTGGTGACCGTGGGGACCGGTGGCTTGTCGGCGTTGATCCCCGTCAGGGCGACCGCGCCGGCGCCCACGCCGAGCACCACCGCGGCTGCTATGCCCGCGATCAGGCCGCCCCTGCGCGGACCCTTGCCGCCGCGCCTGCCTCCCTGCCGCGGTCCCGCCATGGTCGTGGCGTCCTCGGAGGCCGGGAACGCGCCCGTCCGCTGGCCGTCGCCCGGCCGGCCGCCGGCCGCCTGGTGTGAGCCCGTCTGCGGGTATCCCTCGGCCTGGTGCGCGCCGGTCTGGTAGCCGGCCTGAGGGCCGGTCTGGTAGCCGGCCTGAGGACCCGTCTGGTGGCCTGTCTGGTGCGCTCCCGTCTGGTAGCCGCTCTGCTGGTGGGCTCCGGTCTGGTAGCCCCCCTGCTGCGCCGTCTGGTAGCCGCTCTGGTGAGCGCCGGTCTGGTACGCGTCCTGGGGGTGGGCCCCGGTGGGGTGACCGCCGTTCGCGGGGGCGCCCGGCTGGCCCGGCGCGGCCATCGTGGCCCCGGTGGCGTGCGACATCGGGGCGGGCAGGGGCGTCTGTCCGGCCGCGATCTGGCGGGCCGTCTCGCTCATGGCCTTGGCCGACGGGAAACGCCGGGCCGGGTCCTTGGACAGGGCACGTTCCACCAGCGCCCGCACCGCCGGCGGGATGTCGGCCGGCAGTTGGGGCGGCGCCTCGCGGATGTGCTTGAGCGCGATGGTGACCGGGCTGTCACCGTCGAACGGGCGCTGCCCGGCCAGGCACTCGTAGGCGACCACGCCGAGCGCGTAGATGTCGACGGCGGGCGTCACAGGGGCGCCCTCGGCCTGCTCCGGAGCGCAGTAGGCGGCCGTGCCGAGCACCATGCCCGCGTCGGTGAGGCGGTTGGCGAGGTCGGAGCGGGCGATGCCGAAGTCGGTGAGCACCAGCGTCCCGTCGCGCTGCACGAGCAGGTTGCCGGGCTTGACGTCGCGGTGCACGATGCCCTGCTGGTGCACGGCCTGCAGGGCCGCCGCGGCCTGCGCGATGAGCTCCATCGCGGCCTGGGGCGGTATCCGGCCCAGCCGGGCCAGCAGCCGGTCGAGGGGCTCGCCGTCCACGAACTTCATCACGAGGTAGACGGTGTCGCCGCTGACGCCGTAGTCGTAGACGTCGACCACGCCCGAGTGGTTGATCGTGGCCATCGCCCGCGCCTCCGCCTGGAAGCGGGCGACGAAGCCTGGATCGTCCATGCGGCCGGGAAGCAGCACCTTGACGGCGACGGTGCGAGCCAGCACGACGTCCTCGCCCCGCCACACCTCGCCCATGCCGCCGGCGCCGATGCGGGTATCCAGGCGATACCGCCCCGCCAGCGTCGTCCCTTGGGCCACCATGACTTCCCCCGTACCCCTCTGTCTCTGCGACCTCTCCCACCCCGGGGCTCTCCAACAAAGCGGACTTGTGTCGCGGTGAGATAACACAGAGGTCACGGAATTCCGAGAGTGTACGACTCAGAAATCCCACACGCCACTTAAATGACACAAGCCGTACAAACCCTATCCTGCGGCCTGGCGGCCGTACTTGTCCGGGGATTCATGAGATCAGCATGCCGTGTTCGGAGCACCTGGCCGTCCATCCGGTCGGCCTCACCTGCACCACCAGCCGGCGGCGGCAGGCCCCGCAGTAACGCGGGGGCTCCAGCTCTCGCGCGGCGGCGCATCGCGCGTGAGCACCCTCGCGCACGGGCCCGCCACAGTGATCACAGTACGCTGACGTCATGACGCTCGCTCCCGGTCTCCGCTCCCAGCTGCTCATCATGGTCGAGCGTGAGGACACGGCGCAGAAGGTCGGCAGCGGCGACGTCCCGGTGCTCGCCACGCCCCGGCTGCTCGCCTTCGCCGAGATGACCACTGTCCAGGCCGTACGCCCCCACCTGGAGCCGGGCCAGACCTCGGTCGGCACCCGGGTCGAGCTGCAGCACCTGGCGGCGAGCCCGCTGGGCACCCATGTCCAGTTCACCGCCGAGCTCACCGAGCTCGACGGCAGGCGGCTGGTCTTCGCCTTCGAGGCGCGCGACAGGACCAAGGTGGTCGGCCGCGGCACGATCGAGCGCGTGGTGGTCGACCGGGCCCGGTTCGTCGAGCAGGCGACTGCTCGATGACTACTCGATGACGGCGATCAGGTCGCCCTCCTGGATCACGTCGCCCTCGTTCACCTTGAGCTGCGTCACCACGCCGTCGTCCTCGGTGATGACCGGGATCTCCATCTTCATCGACTCAAGGATGACCAGGGTGTCGCCGTCGGACACCGTGTCGCCCTCGCTGACGACGACCTTCCACACGTTCGACACCATCTCGGCGCGTACCTCGGCCACCGTGGCTCCCCTCGTTCAACGGATCCCAGGATGCCATGCGCGCCCGCCCCGCATCTCCGGGCCGCCCCGGCGTCAGAGACGGTGGACGGCGGCCAGGCGGTCGATGACGCGGGACAGCGCCTCGATGGCGGCCGGGTCGTAGGCCGAGCCGGCCGCCAGGCGGATGCGTTCGAGCGCCGCCCCCGCCCGGTCACGGTCGGTGGAGCCGCCCACCAGGTCGTCGTAGGCGTTGGCCACCTTGATGATGCGGCTGGACAGCGGCGGGTCGTCGGCGATGGCGTCGCACTGGCGGCGCACCACGTCGGCCACCCGGTCCAGCACGCCCGTCTGCTTGATGACCTCGGCGCCCAGCTCCGCGATGCGGCGCGCCTGCTCAGGGTCGGCGAGCACGGTCGCGCCGCCCGGGATGGGGTCGCGCAGGGAGAGCTGGCCGATGTCGTGCATGAGCGCGGCGTACTCCAGCTCCAGCAGCTCGGGCTCGGCCATCCCCAGCTCCCGGCCGATGGCCACGGCCAGGCGGCTCACCCGGCGCGAGTGGCCCGGCTCGACGTACCCGCCGACCTCGGTGACGCGCGACAGCGCCCGTACGGTCTGCAGGTAGGTGGCGCGGATGCCCGCGTACTTGCGGAAGGCCACCTGCGTGACCAGCAGCGGCGCGGCGAACACCAGCAGGGCGACGAGGTCCATGCTGTGCGTGGCCAGGGCGAGCAGCACGCCGGAGGCGGCCACGGCGGCGCCCAGCGGGAACGCCATGTTCAGCTCGTCGCGCACCGCGACACGGAAGGCGGTGCGCACCTGCTCGGCCCGCAACAGCGCGGCGATCAGCACGTCCACGAGCAGGGTGACGGCGATGAGCACGACCATCACGCCCAACGCCGGCCACCACGTTGGGGCGGGCCCCTGGGTGAGCCGGAACAGCGGGTCGGCCAGCGGCCGGAACGCGAAGGCGAGCAGCGCGCCGGTGAGCAGCCGCCGGGCCATCGCGTCGAGCCGCGGCGGGCGGCCGACCGCGAGATGCGGCAGCGCACCGGCGATCATCCCGACGGCGATCACCGCCACGACCTGGAGCGCCGAGTGGCGGAGCTGGTCCTGGCTCAGGTCGAGCAGCAGCGTGTAGCCGAGGGCGGCGGCGGCCCCGATGGGCGCGACCTCCCTGTTGCCCGGCATGGTGAGCCTGGCCAGCTCGCCCACCGCGATGAGCGCGCCGAACCCGACCGCGATCTCGGGGTGGTCCAGCCGGGTGGCGGCCGTGTGCGCGACCCCGGCCACGGCGACCAGCCCGGCCCCGCAGATCAGCAGGAGCTGGCCGGAGTCGAGGCCCTGGAAGGCCCGGCTCAAGGCCCGCTCACCACTTCGATGGGCATCGTGGGGTCGTCGTGGTCCTTGACCGGCGCCTCGTCGGCCTCGGGCGGCGGCGGCTCGACCCGGCGGGGCGGCTCCCACGGCCGGTCCTCGAGCGCCTTGACGAACGCGGTGACCATGACGGGGTCGAACTGGGTGCCGGAGTTCTTGCGCAGCTCCTGCACGGCCACCTCGACCGGCCGCGCGCCCCGGTAGGAGCGGTCGGAGGTCATCGAGTCGAACGCGTCGGCCACCGCGATGATCCGGGCGAACTCCGGGATCTCGTCGCCGGCCAGCCCCATCGGGTAGCCCCTGCCGTCGTGGCGCTCGTGGTGGTGCATGATCCCGGCGTACGCCTCGTCGAGGAAGTCGATGCCGCGCACGATCTCCAGCCCGCGCATCGGGTGGAGCTGGATCGCGGCGAACTCCTCCTCGGTCAGCGGCCCCTCCTTCTGCAGCACCTTGGTGGGCACGCCGAGCTTGCCCACGTCGTGCAGCATGCCCGCGTAGCGGATGGCCCGCAGCCGCTCCTGCCCCATGCCGATCTCCTGGGCGATCATGCTGGACGCGGCCGACACGCGGGTGCAGTGCCCCCGGGTGTAGTAGTCCTTGGTCTCCACGGCCTGGCACAGGGCCGCGATGGTGGCGTCGTACGAGCGCTGCTGCGCGTGGTACTGGCCGAACGCCCAGCGCGCGACGAACAGCGGCAGCAGCACCAGCACCGCCGAGATCGACTGCACGGTGGCCCACAGCCCGGCCACGAGCAGCCCGAACGTGCCGTAGCCGAGGTACGACAGCAGGAACTGGGCCAGGCCCCGCATCGGGACCTCCATGGCCCGCACTCCGGTCGCCAGGCGGATCATCGTGAGCGTGAGCAGGATGTTCAGCGGCACGAAGACCGCCGTGGCCGCCATGTAGGGGCCGATCAGGTCGTCGAAGGCGTGCACCTCCGGCACCCCGATCCGGCCCCCCAGCCGCTCGTACACCCAGCCGGCCGCCTGACCGCAGATGGCGAACTGCGCGCCGTTGAAGAGCCGCTTGACCAGCGGCAGCCCGGGCCGCACGCTGAACACCGCGGTGAACCCCACGAGCGCCGTGCCGTCGGGCCCGATCAGCACCACGGCCGCCAGCGCCGCCGAGAAGCTGACCGACACCGCGAACTGCTCCACGTTGAGCAGCGTCGGCATCGACTCGCACACGAGGAACAGCAGCGCGAGCACCAGCAGCGTGCCCAGCCCCTCGGCGCCCAGGTGCCCGGGGGTCATCGACTGCCCGATGGTGGTCAGGCTGTGGGCGATGACCCCTGCCGCGACGACGACGACGGCGACGAGGTAGACCCTCGCCGGCCACGACAGATCACGCATAGCGGCCCCTCACGGCCGGATCAGGTCCACGAGACCCCGGGCGGGAAAAAGCCCCCGCCCGCGATCAGCAGCGCCACCGGTGCGATCAACGAGATGCCCGTGATCAGGCGGGCGATCCATGGCTTCGACATCCGCGTCCTCCCCCTTGAGGTCCTGGGGCTCACGGTACAGAAGACGGGGTCACCGCACCCGCCGAGTCACGAATCGCAAGCAAAGCGTAATCAACCGGCTACCCCCGGCGACTCCTGGCCCACTCGACCGTGTTCTTCAGACCGGTGGCGAGGTCGGTGCGCGGCTCCCAGCCGAGGCCGTCATAGGCGGGCACGGGATCGACCGCCATGGCGGGCAGGTCGCCCTGGCGGGGCGGCGCGAACCCCGGCTTGTCGGGGCGGCCCGCGGCGTCGGCGATCAGGGCGTGGAGCCTGCGGTCGGTCGTCTGGATGCCGGTGCCGAGGTTGAACCGGCGGCCGTCGCCGGCCTGGCCGCACGCCCGGACGAACCCGTCGACCACGTCGTCGACGTACACGTAGTCGCGGGTCTGCGTGCCGTCGCCGTGGACGACCGTGGGGACGCCGCTGAGCAGCCCGTCGGTGAAGATGGCCACCACCCCGGCCTCGCCCTCGGGCGACTGGCGCGGGCCGTACACGTTGGACAGCACGAGAGTCGTGTACTCGATGCCGTGCAGGGCGCGGAAGGTGGCGAGGTAGGTCTCGCCGCTGAGCTTGGAGGCCGCGTACGGCGAGCGCGGGTCGGCCGGCGCGTCGCCGGGCACCGGGATCGTGCCCGGACGGCCGTAGACGGCGACGGAGGAGGCGAAGACCACCTTGCGCGCGCCGCCCGCATGGGCGGCGGCGAGCACCGACGCGGTGCCGACGACGTTGACCATGGCGTCGTGGACGGGGTCGGCCACGCTGCGGCGCACGCTGATCTGCGCGGCCAGGTGGCAGACCACCTCGGGCCTGGCCTCGGCGGTCAGCTCGGCCAGCGCGGGATCGCGCACGTCGAGCACGTGGAGGCGGAACCGGTCGCCGCCCAGGGCGCCCGCGAGGTTGTCGCGGTCACCGGACGACAGGTCGTCCACGGCGACGACCTCGTGGCCGTCGGCCAGCAACCGGTCGACGAGATTGGATCCGATGAAGCCGGCACCCCCGGTGACGAGCACGCGCATGGGGGGAATCCTAGTCGGACAGGTCGGATCTCACCTGTGCGATGCGCGCCAGCACCTTGGACCGGAGGTCGCCGGGCAGCGGATCGCACCCGCAGTGCTTGGCGACGAGCTGCTTGACCACCTTGTCGAGGTCGTACTCCTGCAGGCACGGCCCGCACTCGTCGAGGTGCACCCGGATGTCGACGCAGTCGCCCTCGGCGAGCTCGCCGTCGAGGTAGGCGTAGACCTTGTCGAGCACCTCACGGCAGTCGGTCTCGTGCGGGTTTCCACAGCTCATTTGGAGCCCTCCGCGGGGACGAGGCCGCGCTCGCGGGCGTAGTCCTCCAGGTGCGCCCGCAGCTGCCTGCGGCCGCGGTGGAGCCGCGACATGACGGTGCCGATCGGAGTGCCCATGATGTCGGCGATCTCCTTGTACGGAAAGCCCTCGACGTCGGCGAGGTAGACGGCGATCCTGAACTCCTCGGGAAGCGCCGCGAGCGCCTCCTTGATGTCGCCGTCGGGCAGGTGCTCCAGCGCCTCCACCTCGGCGGACTTCAGACCGCTCGACGAGTGCGACTCCGCGCGGGCCAGCTGCCAGTCCTCGATCTCCTCGGTGCCCGACTGCTTCGGCTCGCGCTGCTTCTTGCGGTAGCTGTTGATGAAGGTGTTCGTCAGGATCCGGTACAGCCAGGCCTTGAGGTTCGTGCCCTCCTGGAACTGGTGGAAGGACGCGAACGCCTTGGCGAAGGTCTCCTGGAGCAGGTCCTCGGCGTCGGACGGGTTGCGGGTCATCCGGAGCGCCGCGGAGTAGAGCTGCTCCAGATAGGGCATCGCTTCGCGCTCGAACCGCTCGCTCCGCTGTTCGAGTGTCTCCGCGCCTGTCGCGGGCACCAGGCCCACCCCCCTAAGATCACCGGTGGCCGGTTGTGACGGGACACCGTACTCAGGGGAGAATACCCGCTCGTCAAGCGGCGCCCGGTCACCGGGGACCGGGTCCACCTTCTGATAGGTGGCGGGGCCCGGCGAGGCGGAGCTCGGCGGGAGAGAGCTGGGCGAAAGAGAGCTCGGCGAAAGAGAGCGAGGTACGAGCCTACGAGCGCCGAGACGGTCGCGTCCATCGACAACAGCGAGCATGCTCGTCGCAACACGCCCGTGCCCGCGTCTGTTCCCGCAAGATGGAAGGTGACGAACGACCCGGTGCGGGGAAAACCATACGTACCGGCTGGTAGCCATTTTCCGGAACCCAGGAGTCGCGTGTGCTGCCCATTCCGGCCGAGGAACTGAACGGCTCAGGGACGCTCGGACCGTACTGGACCTTCTACCGTGCCGTCGTGGCCGAGCAGCTGAGCCGGTGGCTACCCGCCGAGCCTTCCGTGGTGCTCGACCTGTCCGGCGGGCGTGGACGCTGGTCCGGCCAGCTGTCGAGGGCGGGGCACCGCGTGGTCGAGGTGCTCGACTTCCGGCGCGTGGCCGACGTCCAGTCCAGGCTGCGGCCCGTGGAGGGTCCGCAGCGGCTGCGCGAGGCCGACTCCCCCGGCCATGACAGCGGCGAGGTGCGCCAGGTCCGCGCCGACGACCTGTCGTTCCTGCCCGACGCGAGCGTCGACGCGGTGGTCGCCGAGGAGCGGGCCATGTCGATCGAGCTGATGGCCGAGTCGGCGATGAGCGACGTGACGCGCGTGCTGAAGCCGGGCGGGCGCGCGCTGGTCTGCGTCGACTCGCTGGTCCTGGGCATGGCGATCCTGGCCGAGCAGGGGCAGTGGCAGCACCTGCGCCAGACCGGCGAGGTCATGCTGGTGCCCTGGCCCGACGGCAGCATCACGCGCTGCTTCAGCGGCTCCCAGCTGCGCGAGCTGCTGATGGACGCGGGCCTGGAGGTCGAGTGGGTCCGCCCGCGCACAGTGCTGTCGCCCTCGACGGTGGACCACGTGCTCGGCTCCGGCACCAGGGCGATGAACTGGCTGGTGCGCACGGAGCTGGAGGCGCATTTCGACGACGACGACACGGTCGGCATCCACCTGGTGGCCAGCGCCCGCAAGCCCTGACACCGGGCGCCGGGCCGTGCGGGCCTGTGCGGCCCGAGCCCGTGCCGGCCCGTGTTAGACCCGCAGCGGCCCGGGTGCGCGGCTCGTCAGCGGCGGCGTTCCCGCCTGCCCTGGCACTGCACGCAGCGGGCCGCCTCGGGGCGGGCCTCCAGGCGGCCCTCCGGCACCGGCTCGGCGCAGTCGACGCACCTGCCGTAGGTGCCGTCGTCGAGGCGCTTGAGCGCGTCCAGCACGGCCCGCCGCTGCGTCGCCGCGACGGTCAGCATGGCCTGGGCGCGGTCGGCGTCGCTGAGGTCGGACCCGGCGTCGGCCGGCGAGCGGTCGTTGACGGCGACCCGGTCTCCCCGTAACACCCCGATCGAGCGGTCGAGGTCGGCGAGCATCTTTTGCAGCCTCTGGCGAGCGGACGTGTCCTCCACGGATCCGCACCTCCGGGTGAATGACGGCAACCCGCGGCGGGAGTCCCCGGCTGTCCCGCGCGGCGCATGGGGGGCAATGTGGTGGCGGTGACTCCTCGTAAGCGAATGCACCGCTTTCCTCACCGAAATGCCCACTTGACCGTCCTTTTACACCTTCAGAAGAGCGCGGGCGCCTCCTCGGGAGGGAGCGGTTCGACGAGCTCCGGGCCGTTGTTGCGGACGTTGTTGACGGCGGTGGAGACGGGGACCGCGGCGAGCCGGCCCGGGGTGGCGGGCACCAGCAGCCCGGAGACGGTCTCCGTGTCGGTGAGCTTGGGGTCGAGCCACTCGGCCCAGCGGTCCGGCTCGACCATCATGGGCATCCTGTCGTGGATGCGCCCGAGCTCGTCCTCGGCGTCCGTGGTGACGACCGTGCAGGTGACGAGCCACTTGAGGGGGTCGTCGTCCTCGCGCGAGGGGTCCTTCCAGAACTCGTACAGGCCGGCCATCGCCAGCAGCCCGCCGTCGTCGGGGCGGATGAAGTACGGCTGCTTGCGCTTCTTGCCGTCGTCGCCCTCGACCGGCATCCACTCGAAGTAGCCGTCGGCGGGCAGCAGGCACCTGCGCTTGGCGAACGCCTGCCGGAACGACGGCTTCTCCGCCAGGGTCTCGGCCCGGGCGTTGATCATGCGCGAGCCGATGGACGGGTCCTTGGCCCAGGCGGGCACCAGGCCCCATCGCACGACCCTGAGCTGCCGCACCGCCCGCTCGGCCTCCTTGGGCACCCGGCTCAGCACGGCGTAGACGTTCTTGGTGGGCGCGACGTTGTAGTCGGGGGCCAGCTCCTGGTCGGGATCGCCGTCGAGCTCGACCTGGAACTCCTCCAGCAGCTCGTGCTTCTTGCGCGCCGACGCGTATCTACCGCACATGCCCCCACATTGCCACGTACGGCCTCCGCTCGCGTGTCCACACGCGGCGACCGCGTGGGGACCCCGCCTGTCCACGGTCGCGGGCGAGGGACCGGCGTCCGTCCACAGACCGGTCCGTAGGGGCGGCGTTCGTCCACAGGGTCCCGACGAGGACGACGGCCGGTCCGGCCCTGGCCCGATAGGCTTGGCCCATGCCCGCTCAGCACTGGCCCGCTCCCGCCGCCACCGGCCCCGTGACCGCGTCCGTCGAGCTGCCCGGCTCCAAGTCGGTCACCAACCGCGCCCTCGTGCTCGCCGCCCTGGCCGACGGGCCGGGCACCGTGCGCCGGGCGCTGCGCAGCCGCGACGCCGACCTCATGGTCGCGGCCCTGCGCGCCCTCGGCGCGACGCTGGAGCCGGTGGCCGAGACCTCGGCCTCGGTCGACTGGCGGGTGACGCCCGGCCCGGTGCGCGGCGGCGCGCACGTGGACGCCGGCCTGGCCGGCACGGTCATGCGGTTCGTCCCGCCGGTGGCCGCGCTGGCCGACGGCCCCGTCTCGTTCGACGGCGACCCGCACGCCCGCAAGCGTCCCATGGGCCCGATCCTCGACGCGCTGCGCGCCCTGGGTGCCCGCGTGGAGGGCGACGCGCTGCCGTTCACCGTCAGCGGGCCGATCGCGGGCGGCGAGGTGACGATCGACGCGTCGGCCTCCTCCCAGTTCGTCTCGGGGCTGCTGCTCACGGCGGCGCGTTTCGAGAAGGGCGTGACGATCCGCCACGCCGGCCCGCCGGTGCCGTCGCAGCCGCACATCGACATGACCGTCCAGATGCTGCGCGAGGTGGGCGTGCGGGTCGACGACTCCGAGCGCGACGTGTGGCGCGTGGAGCCCGGCCCCGTCGCGCCGCGTGACCTGACGGTCGAGCCCGACCTGTCCAACGCGGCGCCGTTCCTGGCGGCGGCCATGGTCACCGGCGGCACGGTCACGATCTCCGGCTGGCCGGCCCGTACGACCCAGCCGGGCGACGCGCTGCGCGGGCTGCTCACCGGCATGGGCGCCACCGTCCGTCTGAGCGAGGACGGCGATCTGACGGTCACCGGCTCGGGCCGGATCGACGGCATCGACGCCAACCTGCGCGAGGTGGGCGAGCTGACACCCACGATCGCCGCCCTGGCCGCGCTGGCCTCCTCCCCCAGCCGCGTGCGCGGCGTCGCCCACCTGCGGGGGCACGAGACCGACCGGCTCGCGGCGCTCGCCACCGAGATCAACCGGCTGGGCGGCGACGCCGAGGAGACCGACGACGGCCTGGTCATTCGTCCGCGCCCGCTGCACGGCGGCGTCTTCCACAGCTACGACGACCACCGCATGGCCACCGCCGGCGCGGTGCTCGGGCTCGCCGTCCCCGGTGTCGAGGTGGAGAACATCGCGACGACGGGTAAGACCCTCCCGGAGTTCACGGACATGTGGGCGTCGATGCTGGGCAGGCGATGAGCGCCCCGAAGCCGTCGCGGCCGCCGGGGCCGGCGAAGCGAGTGCGGCCGCTGCGGTCCACCGAGCAGGTGCGGCCACCGGGGCCTACGGAGTTGTTCGGGGTGCCGCCGATGTTCGGTGCGCCGAGGCCGTGCCAGAGCGATCACAGGGGTGAAGACCGCTGAAGAAGCGGGAGTACGACGAGGACGACGTACGGGTCAGGCCGGGCAAGGGCTCACGGCCACGGACCCGCATCCGGCCTGCGCACGAGGACGCCGTCGAGGGCTTCGTGGTGGCGGTCGACCGGGGCCGCTACACCACGCTGGTGGAGGCGGAACGGCCCAAGGGCTCGGCCGCCAAGCGCGCCGGGCGCCCGCGCTCCCACCTGGTCGTCGCGATGAAGGCCCGGGAGCTGGGCCGCAAGGGCATCGTGGTGGGCGACCGGGTGGCGCTGGTCGGCGACGTGTCCGGCCGGCCCGACGCGCTGGCCCGGGTGGTCCGGGTGGAGCCGCGCACCTCGATGCTGCGGCGCTCGGCCGACGACACGGACGACACCGACGGCATCGAGCGGCCGGTCGTGGCCAACGCCGAGCAGCTCGTCATCGTCACCGCACTGGCCGACCCGCCGCCCCGGCCCCGCATGATCGACCGGATCCTCGTCGCCGCGTTCGACGCCGAGATCGATCCGCTGCTGTGCCTCACCAAGTCCGACCTGGCGCCGCCCGACGACCTGGTCGGCCTCTACCAGCCGCTCGGTGTGCCGCACGTCGTGGTGCGCAAGGGCGGCTCGCTGGACGAGCTGCGCGAGCACCTGACCGGCCGCATCAGCGTGCTCGTGGGCCACTCGGGGGTGGGCAAGTCGACACTGGTCAACGCGCTCGTGCCCGACGCCAACCGGGCGGTGTCCCAGGTCAACGCGGTGACCGGCCGGGGACGCCACACCTCGACGTCGGCCGTGGCCCTGGAGCTGCCGGAGGGCGGCTGGATCATCGACACGCCGGGGGTGCGCAGCTTCGGCCTCGCCCACGTGTCGGTCGAGACGGTGCTCGCGGGCTTCCCCGACCTGGTGGAGGGCACGGTCGGCTGTCCCAAGGGCTGTACCCACCTGGGTGAGGGGTGCGCCCTGGACGCGTGGGTGGCGGCGGGGCACGCCGACCAGGTCCGCCTGGAGTCGCTGCGCCGGCTGCTGTCCAGCCGCGACGGCGCCCCGGACGAGTCCTCCGCCACCTGACCTCGAACCCTGGCCAGCGCGTCCGTCGCCGGACGTCATCCTGTGGCCGATCCGTCAGCCACCGGACCTCGCCGTCATGCCCCGACGCTGCTCGCGTCTGGCGAGCGTACGGACGAGAAGCCCGCGGCGAGTGCCTATGTTTCGGTTCGCTTCTCCAGCCGACTGCCACGCGGCAGGGTGATGGCCATGATGTTCGTGGGGGTGTCCAGCTCGATGCGGTGCCATCGCCCGCGCGGGACGATCGCCGCGGTTCCGGCCGTCAGCCTGATCTCTTCCTCCTGCTGTCCCGGCCGCTCCGGTCGGAGGTAGAGGCGCATCTTCCCGATGAGGCAGGACAGGATCTCCTCGGCCTCGGGGTGGACTTCCCAATGGTCGGCATGGACGTCGGCGTCGGTCTTCGCGTAGAAGGTCACCAGCTGCCAGCCGTCCTGACCGGAGTCCGTTGCCGCCTTCCCGGCGCGAATCGTGCCGCCTTGGACAAGGTGGACAGACGACGCGAAGAGATCGATCGGGGTGACAGTCATGCCCAGGCGCCTTCCTGCAGTGGACGTTCATCCGGTGGGTGGATCGCCGGTCGATCCGGGGCGGGGAGCGGATCGCGGTCATCGGCCTGCTCCCCGCCCGGGATGGCGGGCGTGTTCTCGACCTAGGCGTCTCCGTGGCCGCACAGCGCCAGCCGGGAGAAGGCCGACAGCGCGCCGTCGATGGCGTGGGGCTGCGGCTTGCCCGAAGAGTCGGGCTTGTTCCACCTCACGAGGTTCATCGCGACGGACATCTGCCGCTTGCCGTCCGCGCGGGTCCATGACGCCGTTGCGGCCCCCCAGGCCGAGCCGTCGTTGCCCCAGAAGGTGCCGCAATCCGTGGTCTTGACCTGCAGCCCGAGGCCATAGTCGATCTTCTGCCCGGTTTGGCTGATGACCGGGACCGTGCGCTGCATCTGCGCCAGCGACGACCGCTTGACGATCTTGCCGGCGAGCAGCCGGTCATAGAAGCGGTTGAGATCCTCCATGGTCGACACCAGCGAGGCCGACACCCCGACCCAGGACATGTCATAGACGCTGTAGTCGCGCGGCGGGTCGATCAGGCCGAAGAACGCCTCGTACATCCGCGGGTGCGGCCCCTTGATGCGTGGCCCGGCCGGAAACTCGGTGTGCCGGAGCCCAGCACGCTTGATGACGTTCTGGGTGATGTACTGCTCGGCCGTGGTGCCGGTCACCTGCTCCAGAAGCTCGCCGAGAAGCAGGTAGTTGGTGTTGGAGTACACCCCCGGAGTGCCTCCGGGCTCGCCGGTGGCAGGCGCCGTGACCCCCATCCTGATCAGCTCGGTCGGGGGGAACCGCCTGAACCGGTTGTCGTCAAGGCTCTTGGGCGATATGTCCGGCAGGGAGGGGTACTTCGCCAGGGACGGGAACGCATAGGTGAGGTATTCGGCGAGGCCGCTGGTGTGGTTGAGCAGCATCCGCACCGTGATCTCCCTGCCGCGATCACCCGGCACCAGCTTCGGGAGATAGTGGCCGATCGGCGCGTCGAGCCGGATCCGGCCCTTCTCGACCTGCTGCAGAATCGCGGCGGCGGTGAAGGCCTTGGTGATGCTGCCGACCCGTTGCCGCATGTCCGGCCGCACGGGACGGCCGGTCTCGAGGTCGGCGACCCCGGAGGCGCCGCGCCATACCTGGCCGGCCTCGCGCACCTCGGCGTACACACCCGGCATCCCCGCGCTATGGATGCCGTCCATGGCGGACTGCAGCTCCGCGGGATCGAAGCCGGCCGGCGCGAACCCGTCGGCCGGCGCGACCCTCGTCTCTCCGGACGCGGGAGCCACCGCCCCCGTGCCCCCACTGACCCCCAGCACGGCCACGCTCACCCATGTCGCCATACGCCTCTTCACAACATCCCGCCCTCTCGTGATCAATGACCGCGACGGGGGCTCTCTGTCCCCACGCCCTCGACCGGCATCCCGTCCCATGTATCGTCGGCCGGTTGCCGTCCGGGGGCGTCCTGCGAGCGGAGTCATCTGCCACTACCGCACCGGGATCAACGACCGACCGGACTACGACGCCGGGAGTAGTCCCCACGGGGATGAGCGCGGGAGTCTCGGTAACCCCCGAGCCGCGGCGAAAGAGGGAAAGGCGACGCGGGCCCCTGATGCGCGAGCCGCCCGGCACGGTAGCGTGGCAAACCGTGCAGGGTTACAACGACGATCTACGCCTCGCCCACGTGATGGCGGACGCCGCCGACGACCTGACCATGCGCCGGTTCAAGGCCGTGGACCTCAAGGTCGAGACCAAGCCCGACCTCACCCCGGTCAGCGACGCGGACCGGGCGGTCGAGGAGATCATCCGTGGCACGCTGCGCCGCGCGCGCCCGCGCGACGCGGTCGTGGGCGAGGAGTTCGGCCGGACCGGCTGGGGCGCCAGGTCCTGGATCGTCGACCCCATCGACGGCACGAAGAACTACGTGCGCGGCGTGCCCGTGTGGGCGACGCTGATCGCGCTGATGGAGTACGGCAAGGTCGTCGTCGGCCTGGTGTCGGCTCCGGCGCTCGGCCGCCGCTGGTGGGCCGCCACCGAGGGCGGCGCGTGGACCGGCAAGAGCCTGGCCAGGGCCACCCGCATGCGCGTGTCGCAGGTCGCCGGCCTGGGCGACGCGTCGTTCTCCTACTCCAGCTTCGGCGGCTGGGAGGAGACCGGCCGCCTCGGCCCGTTCCTCGACCTCGGCCGCGCCTGCTGGCGCACCCGCGCCTACGGCGACTTCTGGTCGCACATGATGGTCGCCGAGGGCTCGGTCGACATCTCGGCCGAGCCGGAGCTGTCGCCCTGGGACATGGCGGCCCTGACGGTGATCGTCGAGGAGGCGGGCGGCGTCTGGACCGACGTCGAGGGCGTGGCGAGCCTGGAGGGCGGCAGCATGGTCTGCACCAACGGCCTCCTGCACGACGAGGTCCTCAAGCGCCTGAACGAGGGCCGCGACCCGCGCGCCTGACCGTTCACCGGCCGAGGGCCGCCACTCGGGCCACCGCCCGCATGAGGCTGTCCCGGTACGACCCGCCGAACAGGACCACGTGGACCAGCAGCGGGTGGAGCTGGTGCAGCGGCACGCGATCCCGCCAGCCGTCCGCCAGCGGGCTCTCCTCCTGGTACGCCGCGAGGATGCGGTCCTCGTACGGCACGCCGAACAGCGCCAGCATGGCCAGGTCCGTCTCCCTGTGCCCGCCGTGCGCCGCCGGGTCGACGAGCACCCCGGTGCCGCCGGACCACAGCACGTTGCCGCTCCACAGGTCGCCGTGGATGCGGGCCGGCGGCTCCGGCGGCCCTGCCGCCTCCGGGAAGCGCTCCACGGCCCGCTCGATCAGCCGTACGTCCTCCGCGGGCAGGCCGGCCCGCCGTGCGAAGGGCAGCACGCGGCGGGTGGCGTAGAACGACGGCCAGTCGTCGGCGGGCGAGTTGTCCATCGGCAGGTCCGCGATGAAGCCCGGCCAGGGCGCGCCGAAGGCGGGCGCCCCTGCGGCGTGCATGCGCGCGAGCTCCCGCCCGAACCGCTCGGCGGCGGCCGGGGCGGGCGGTTCCGTGTCCACCCACGACAGCACCAGCCGGTCCTCGGCCACCTCGACGACCTCGGGGACGGCGATCACCTCGCCCAGCCACCGCAGCCCCGCCGCCTCCGAGGCGAACGCCGGCGAGGCGGTCCCCACCTTGGCGAAGACCTGCCGCCCGTCGTCCAGCACGCCCCGCCGCAGCCGCCGGCCGCGCGAGCCGCCGAGGTCCTCAGCCGATCTCATCGCTGATGTGCTTCGCCACGCCCTCGGCCGCCGCCTCGACGAGCTCCAGCACCTCCTCGAAACCCTCGGGCCCCCCGTAGTACGGGTCGGGCACCTCGGCCCCCTCGGGCGCCGCCGGATCGAACGAGCGGAACAGGCTCACCTCGACGCCGGCCGGCGCCATCCCGCGCAGGACGGCCAGGTTGTCGCGGTCCATGGCGAGGACCAGGTCGTAGCGGTCGAACCAGTCGTGGGTGAACTGCCGGGCGCGGTGCGCCGAGCCGTCGTACCCGTGGTCGGACAGCGTGCGCAGGGCGCGGTCGTCCATAGGGTCGCCGGCGTGCCAGCCGCCCGTGCCCGCGCTCTCCACGGTCACGCGCCGGGCCAGCCCGTGGCCCTCCAGCACGCGGCGGAGGACGACCTCCGCCATGGGTGACCTGCAGATGTTCCCCATGCACACGAGGCATACGCGATACGTCATAAACCCCATCATGGGGGCGACCGGGCCCGTTCACCGAACGTTCACCCTCGTCAGGGGTTGCGAGTCACTTTGCCTGCATAACTTCAAGGGCGACTAAGGACCAAGTGGGAGGAACCCAACCGTGAAGTATGCAGGCCGGCTCGCCGCCGTCGCCGTAGTCGGCGCGCTCTCGCTCGCTGCGTGCGGCACAGACAACAACAGCTCGGGCAGCAACGCGGGCACCAGCTCCGCCGCGGCCACGGGCGCCGCCGAAGGCGGGCTGAGCGGCACCATCAACGCCGCCGGTTCCTCGGCCCAGGCCAACGCGATCGACCAGTGGAAGAAGGACTTCCAGTCCAAGAACTCCGGCGTCAGCGTGAACTACCAGCCGAGCGGCTCTGGGGCGGGCGTGCAGGCGTTCATCCAGGGCACGGTCGCCTTCGCGGGTTCCGACTCGGCCCTCAAGGAGGACAAGGGCGAGCCGGCGCAGGCCGACGCCCGCTGCAAGACCGGCAAGGCCATCAACATCCCGATGGTCACCGGCCCGGTCGCCGTCGTCTACAACCTCCCGGGCGTGGACGGCCTGCAGCTTTCGCCCAAGACGATCGGCGCCATCTTCAGCGGCAAGATCACCAAGTGGGACGACGCGGCCATCAAGGCCGACAACCCGCAGGCGAAGCTGCCCGCCACCCCGATCCAGGCCTTCCACCGGGCCGACGAGTCGGGCACCAGCGACAACTTCACCAAGTTCCTCAAGGCCACCGCCGAGTGGCCGTACGAGCCGGCCAAGGCCTGGCCCGCCGAGGCCAAGGGCCAGGGCGCCAAGGGCTCCGACGGCATCGCCTCGTCGGTCAAGGGCACCGAGGGCGCCATCAGCTACGTCGAGCTGTCGTTCGCCGAGAACTCCCAGCTCCAGAAGGCCAAGGTCGCCAACGGCACGGGCGAGTTCGTCGAGCTGACCGCCGAGAGCGCGGCCAAGACCGTCGAGACCGCCACGGTCGAGGGCACCGGCAACGACCTCAAGCTGAAGATCGACTACGGCACCAAGACGGCGGGCGCCTACCCCATCGTCCTCGTGACGTACGAGATCACCTGTGAGAAGGGTCTGGCCCCCGAGGAGGCCAAGCTGGTCAAGTCCTTCCTCACCTACACCGCCAGCGACGAGGGCCAGACCGCGCTGAAGGACCTCGGTTACGCTCCCCTGTCGGGCGAGCTGCTGACCAAGGTCCGCTCCGCCGTCGAGGCCATCTCCTGATCGCCGATGACGACTGACGTCCGTACCCGCGGGGGCGGGCCGGCCACGGGCCGGCCCGCCTCGCGGCGCAGCCACGGTGAGACGCCCTTCCGCTACGCAGCCACCGGCGCGGGCATCCTCCTGCTCGGGATCATGGCGGCCATCGCCGTGTTCCTCATCAGCGAGGCGGTTCCCGCGCTGCGGGCCAACAAGGGCGGCTTCTTCACCGACCTGACCTGGGAACCGAACGGCAGCCAGGTCTTCGGCATCGCCGCCCTGGCCTTCGGCACCGTCCTCAGCTCCGCCATCGCGCTGGTCATCGCCACCCCGGTGGCCATGGGCGTGGCGCTGTTCATCTCCCACTACGCCCCCCGCCGTCTGGCCGGGCCGCTCGGCTACCTGGTCGACCTGCTCGCCGCCGTGCCCAGCGTCGTCTACGGCCTGTGGGGCGTGACGTTCCTGGTGCCGCTGCTCAAGACGCCTTCGGAGTGGCTGAACGCGCACCTCGGCTGGTTCCCGCTGTTCTCCGGCGAGGGCGCGATCGGCGGCAAGACCATGCTGGCCGGCGGCGTCGTGCTGGCCATCATGATCCTGCCGATCATCGCCGCGATCTCCCGCGAGGTCTTCCTCCAGACCCCGAAGATGAACGAGGAGGCCGCGCTCGCCCTCGGCGCCACCCGCTGGGAGATGATCCGCATGGCGGTCCTGCCGTTCGGCCGCCCCGGCGTGGTCAGCGCCTCGATGCTCGGCCTCGGCCGGGCCATGGGCGAGACGATCGCGGTCGCGCTCATCTTCCCCGCCACGTTCGACATCACGTTCGAGATCCTCACCCCGCACGGCAACAGCATCGCGGCCAACATCGCCAACGGCTTCGGCGAGGCCACCCCGATCGGCCGCGGCGCGTTGATCGCCTCCGGCCTGGTGCTGTTCGTCATCACGCTGCTCGTCAACACGGCCGCCCGCATGATCATCAACCGCCGCAAGGAATACGCGAGGAGCGGCGCATGACCACCGTCCAGCACATCTCGACCGGCCGCCGCGTCAAGGACCGCCTGGCGCAGGGGCTGGTCTATCTGGCGTTCGCCCTGGCCGTCGTGCCGCTCGTCTCGGTGCTCTGGCTGGTGATCAGCAAGGGTCTGGCCCGGTTCGACATGGAGTTCCTCACCCACTCCATGCGCAACATCGGCGCGCGCGACGCGGGCGGCGGCGCGTACCACGCGATCATCGGCACGCTGGAGCAGGTGCTGCTCGCCTCCGCCATCTCGGTGCCGATCGGCCTGCTCACGGCGATCTACCTCACCGAGTACGGCAACGGCGGCCGGCTGAGCCGGGCCATCAGCTTCTTCGTGGACGTCATGACCGGCGTCCCGTCCGTCGTCACCGGCCTGTTCATCCTGGCGTTCTGGGTCCTGTTCCTCGGCATGCCGTTCTCCGGCCTGGCCGGGGCGCTCGCCCTGTCGATCCTCATGATGCCGACGGTGGTCAGGTCGGCCGAGGAGATGCTCCGCCTGGTGCCGAACGACCTGCGCGAGGCCTCGTACGCGCTGGGCGTGGCCAAGTGGCGCACGATCGTGAAGGTCGTGCTGCCGACCGCGCTCACCGGCATCGTCACGGGCGTCATGCTGGCCGTCGCCCGCGTCGCCGGCGAGACGGCGCCGCTGCTGCTGACCGTGTTCTTCACCGACTCCATCAACAACGACCCGTTCAACGGGCCGCAGATGGGGCTCCCCCTCTATGTCTTCGACCAGGCGGCACGTCCCAACGACACCGCCATCGACCGGGCCTGGACCGGAGCCCTCACGCTCATCCTGATCGTCATGCTGCTCAATCTGGTGGCGCGCCTCATCGCCTGGTGGCGCTCGCCCGCCAGGGGCCGATAGGGGGTATCAGCGCAATGTCCAAGCAGATCCAGGTCTCCGGTCTCGACGCGTACTACGGGTCGCACAAGGCCATCGAGGACGTCTCGATGACGATCGAGCCGCGCTCGATCACGGCGTTCATCGGCCCGTCAGGGTGCGGCAAGTCGACGTTCCTGCGCACGCTCAACCGCATGCACGAGGTCATCCCCGGCGCGCGGGTGGAGGGCAAGGTGCTGCTCGACGGCGAGGATCTCTACGGGACCTCCGTCGAGCCGGTGTCGGTGCGCAGGCTGATCGGCATGGTCTTCCAGCGTCCGAATCCGTTCCCCACGATGTCCATCTACGAGAACGTGGCGGCGGGCCTGCGGCTCAACGGCCGCGTCTCCAAGTCGGAGACCGACGGCGTCGTCGAGGAGTCGCTCAAGGGCGCCAACCTCTGGAACGAGGTCAAGGACCGGCTCAACAAGCCCGGCGCGGGCCTGTCGGGCGGCCAGCAGCAGCGACTGTGCATCGCCCGCGCGATCGCGGTCAAGCCGCAGGTGCTGCTGATGGATGAGCCGTGCTCGGCGCTCGACCCGATCTCCACGCTGGCGATCGAGGACCTCATGGTCAAGCTCAAGGACCAGTACACGATCGTCATCGTCACCCACAACATGCAGCAGGCGGCCCGGGTCAGCGACCGGACGGCCTTCTTCAACCTGTCCGAGCAGGGCAAGCCGGGCAAGGTGGTGGAAATGGACGAAACTTCCCGGATGTTCACCAACCCCTCGCAGAAGGCGACCGAGGACTACATCACCGGGCGTTTCGGCTGATGACCCACCAGCAGGCGGCATCCACGGTGCACGGGGACACACGGACCAGGCCCGTACTGCTCATCGCCGACCCCGACGAGGAGGTCGTCGGAGAACTCGCCGACGCCCTCGAACGCGAGGGCGTGGCCGTCACAGGCGCGCCCGACGGCGCCCAGGGCCTCCTGCAGGCCGGCGCGCTCCAGCCGGACGTGGTGCTCGTGTCGGCCACGCTGCCGGTCATCAACGCCGTCGACTTCGTGCGCGCGGTCCGGGTCGCCCGAGCCGTGCCCGTCCTGCTCGGGGTCGGAGAGGGCAACGCCGACCAGGCCCTCCAGGCGCTCGCCGCCGGGGCCGCCGCCTGCGTCGCCCGGCCGTACCGGGTGCCCGAGCTGCTGCCGTTCATCCACGCCGCCTCCCCGGAGCAGCGCGACGTGCTCGCCGTCGGGGCGGTCGAGCTGGACGTGCGGGCCTACCGGGTACGCGTGGACGGGCGGGTCGTCCACCTGCCGCTGCGGGAGTTCGAGCTGCTGCTGTACCTGATGCGCAACGCCGACCGCACGGTGACGCGTGAGCAGATCATGAGGCACGTGTGGCATGCGGGGGCCGGCACGTCCACGAACACGATCGCGGTCCACGTCAAGCGACTGCGCGCCCGCCTTGGCGACGACGACGACCAGCTCATCCAGACGGTACGCGGGGTCGGCTACCGCCTCGTCACCCCGGGCTCACCTTCCTGACCTGGTTGATCCTCGGCGG
Source organism: Nonomuraea sp. 3-1Str (assembly GCF_031570565.1). NCBI lineage: Bacteria > Bacillati > Actinomycetota > Actinomycetes > Streptosporangiales > Streptosporangiaceae > Nonomuraea > Nonomuraea sp. 3-1Str. Next base: position 4,384 of record NZ_JALHBK010000004.1, on the reverse strand, counting down.
TGGTTGAGCTGGGCGCCTGAGGGCCTGGGGCGGCGGCGGTCGCCGATGGGCCTGGTGCGGGTCGGTGGCGGTGCGGGTGTGTAGCGGTGGTGTGGGTCTGTAGCGGCGGTGTGGGTCGGTGGTACTGGCGGTCCGCTTGGCCCAGGGTGCTCGCCGCGCCATGCCCCGAAGCGCCACCGGCCGGCCGCGACTGGCAGTCGCCTCCCGCAGATGGTCACGCGGACAGGTGCGCGGGGCCGGCTGGTGCGGGGCAGTTGTCAGGCCCGGCAAGGTGCGCAGGACCGGCAGATGCGGGGCAGCCGTCAGGCCCAGCGGGTGCGCAGGACCGGTGGTTCGCTGCGGCTCATGACCCCCGGCAGGTGCGGAACGCCCGCATGACGCGCGTGGCCACACCCTCGACGGTCGCGATGCCGTGCCCCACCTCGGCGGCGCCCTCACTGAGCACCGCGACCGCGTAATCGTGCCCCACTGCGCCCTTGCCGCGCCCGCGGATCAGCCCGACCGTGACCACGGCCCAACGCTTGGTGGAGACCCGCTTCAGCCAGCCGTTCTTCAGAGCCACGCGGTCACCCTCGCAGGCAGCGGCGCTGACCCCCCAGTTCTGCCCGGCGACGACCCGGCCCATCAACCGCAGCACCTGCTCCCGATCCTTCGCGGGCAACGGGCTCCGGTCCGACATCAGGGCTCGCATCAGCCGCACCTGGTCCTCGGCCGAGGTGGGCGTGATCCCCCAGCAGTACAGATCCACGCACCTACCCGGCACGCCCGCGGTGTGACGCAGCCCTAACCTGCGCCCCGCCCTGGTGAACCCGTCCGGACCGCCGATGCGCACCCAGAGCCGGTCGGCCGCGTGGTTGTCGCTGTAGCGGATCATCAGATCGGCGTCGCGGCGCACGGCCTTGGGCAGCTCGCGCCACGGGGTGCGGAGAAGGAGCGCCATGAGGATCTGCACCTTGGCGGAGCTGGCGGTGATCAGGCGCTCGCCACGGTGGTAGCGGTACAGGCGGCCGTCTGTGAGGTCCCGGACCATGGCGGTCACGGGCCCGGGCCGACCGGCGAGGTAACGGTCGAGCCGCCGCGTCAGGCTCTTGGCGGGAACGGGCACGACCTTCTCCCGCCGCGAAGGCTTGTTCGCGGCCTCGCGGGCGTCCCGCAGGGGCACGGTGCCGGCACGCTCGACCTCATCACCGGTACCCCTGAACCCGGCGCTCTCGATGCTTCTCCGGCCCTCACGCGCGGTCTGGGCCGTGGTGCCGCTGTCGAGCTTGTCCGCAGGCATGCTCACGAACTCGCCGTCGGGGTCGCCCTCGGGTGCGCCGTCCGGGTCACTCGCGGGTGCGCCGTCGGGGTCACTCATGAGTGCGCTGTCGTAGTCACTCTCGGGTTCACCGTCAGACCCGCTCTGGGATCTCCCGTCAGACCCGCTCTGGGATCTCCCGTCGGGCCTGTCGGCGGATCTCCCGTCGGGCCTGTCGGCGGCGGCGAGCGCAGGACGGGGTGGCACAAGTGCGGGCGGCGCGGGCACAGCCAGCGGCGCCACCAAAAGGGCGGCCACCGCGACCCGGCGCGCCACCCTGCCGACGATCATTGCCAGATTATCCCGACAAACTACGACCCGTCGCTAGCCACCACCACACACCACCGGAAGCACCCACCGCCGCGCGCGAACCCCACGATCGGCCGCCAGAACCCCCGCCCCAGCGCCGGTCGCTCCCGCATCGCGGTTGTCGGCGTCCAGCCAACCCACACCGAACTCCACGACTGGACCGCGACCAAGCACCAAGTCGTACGGCGCGCGACGGCCATCGCAGGATCTCCCGCGATGGCCACCACACCATTGCCCCCGCCACAACCGCTGGCCCGTCGTCGCGCCATTACCCCCGGTTCCCGCCCAGCAACCCAGCGATCGAATCGTCGTCGCAGGTCTCCCAGAACCCGCCTACGACATCCTCCAGATGCTGGAGCGACTCCGCCCGGAACAGCACATCCTGATATTTCGTGATGTCGTACTGCGTCGTGCCCATCACCCGAAGGTCCAGCGGCCGGATGTCCATGCCGCGGAACTCCTCGATCTCCCCGTACGAGGACAGGATGCCCGCCCCGTACGCCTTGAGCTCCGGCCCCTCGCTCATCACGCCGAACTCCAGCGTGAACCAGAACACCTTCGACACGAACTCCAACGCCTCCACACTCTCCACCCGCCGAGCCGCGGCGCCGGCGAGCCGGTAGAGGGCCGCGTACCGGTCGTGGGCCAGCGCGTTGGCGTGCCCGATGACCTCGTGGATGATGTCCGGCTCCGGCGTGTAGAACGGCACGGAAAGGTGGCGGATGTACTGGGTGGAGTGGAAGTACCCGTCCGCGAGCACGCCGTAGAAGTCACGCAACGGGACGAGCCCGGCAGCCGGCAGGTAGCGGAACCCGGTCAGCGGCGACAACAGCCCGCTGACCTCCTCAAGCTGCGGGATCCGGTCGTCGGGCAGGCCGAGCCGCTCCGCCCCTTCGAGGAACTCGGCGGTGGCGTACTTGGCGTGCTTGACCGCCAGCTCCCTGGTGACCAGCGCCCAGATGCCGTGCTCCTGCTCGGTGTACTCGGCAGCGGGGATCGGCGTGCCCTTGCGGTGGTTCACAGCCAGCTGCGCGATGGCGTTGCGCCTGGCCCGGTAGACCGGGTCCGCGAAGCCGGGATGGGAGGACGCCAGCTCGACCACGACCGAACCGTCATCCTGCTCCGCGACCGGGGCGAAATACTGCGCTTCCTCGAACATGCACCAGATGACAGCAACTCCACGAAAGTCTGGCAAGAGCGCTGCCTCCGACTGGTCGATACGCTAAGTACCGCACGACCGAACGTGCATGAGATGGACGAATCGCACAGTCGCGAGGAGGCTCCCGTGGACGAGCTGGATGCCAGGCTCCTGGTGACCATGCGGGCCCATCCCCGCATCGGCCTCACCGAGACCGCACGCCTCCTGGGCGTCGCCCGGGGCACCGTACAGGCGCGGGTGGAGAAGCTGATGGCGCGGGGCGTCATCGAAGACTTCGGCCCCACGGTGTCACCCGCTCTGGCGGGATACCCGATCCTGGCGTTCGTCTGGCTGCAGATCGCCCAGGGGCGCCTGACGGAGGCCGTCCATGCGTTGCACAGCGTGCCGCAGATCTTGGAGGTGCACGGTACGAGCGGGCAGCACGACCTGCTCTGCCGGGTGGTGGCGAGAAGCACCGACCACCTTCAGGAGATCATCGCCGCCGTGCTGGCCTCACCGGCGGTGCAGCGCACGGACAGCACGATCGCCCTCTCCACACAGATCCCCTACCGCATCGAGCCGCTCCTCCAGACCCAGGAAGCGGCCGAGCGCTGACGGTCTCGGCTGTCCGAAGACACGAAGACGGCCATCGCACGATCCTTCGAGTGCATGACCTGGACTGAAGGGGAACCCCGCGATGGCCGCCGAACACCAGTGTGCCGCCTCCCTGTCCACCACGGCGCCCATTTCCATCAACTCCCTGAACCGACGCGACCTCAAAGCGTGACATTCGACCGCCCAGCGGTCCCAGACAGCCACGAGCCCCCGCCAGGTCACACAAAACCCGAGCAGCAGAACTGGACCAGGAGAACCCGAGCACGCGAGCTTGGCCGGTACGCGCCCCCTTGGCCGGTACGCGCCCCGCCTCATGTCGCATGCAGCAGCGGCCGGCCTCATGCACCTCAGGCACATGAGGGCCCAAGGAGATCACCTGGTTCGCAGCAGCATGATTCACGACATGCGGGCTGGCACACGCAGGTTCACGCATGCCCACCTGGCGCCACCCTGAAGGCAGCAGACACATAACCAGTCCGCCGGCACAAGCCGACCCCCACCCGAACCCAAAGTCCGCAGCCGACGCCCACCCGAATCCAAATGTCCGCCCCAAGCAGGGACCAGACCTGATACCGGTCGATTGCGGGCATGCGAAAGGGGCCCACACAGGCCCGGCACGAATGCCAGACCCGCATGGACCCCCATCAAAGATTGTCCGGCGGTGACCTACTCTCCCACACCCTCCCGAGTGCAGTACCATCGGCGCTGGGAAGCTTAACTTCCGGGTTCGGAATGTAACCGGGTGTTTCCTTCCCGCCATAACCGCCGTAACCCTCCGAAACACACAAGCGACTGCTTGCTGTCTCAGAATTGCCTAGTGGACGCGAGCAAGATCTTCAGTGTGGCGCAGCTCTGGACCCGGCGAAGAGTAACAGAGCGCAGCACACACCAAAGCATGATGCTTTGTGGTCAAGTCCTCGGCCTATTAGTACCGGTCAGCTCCACACGTTACCGTGCTTCCACCTCCGGCCTATCAACCCGGTCGTCTACCGGGAGCCTTACCCACTCTCGTGGTGGGAGACCTC